>JANJWF010000106.1 GCA_024709685.1 Thiobacillus sp. | reverse complement strand
GCCGGTTGGCAGCGCTTCCTCAGCCGTCTGCGCGCGCTGGTTGCCACGCCAGATACCAGGGTGCTGCATCACCGATTCCAAGGATAGGGGCACAGTGGGAGGCTTTCATAATACTGTATACATATACAGTATAAATACTGGATTCGGAAAAGCCAATGCAGCTGTGCCTAACACCTGCACAGCAATCCGAGTCGCCGCATACAGTGCAGCAGCGGCTCATGCCAACGTCGGCGCCGAGTCACTTCCTCGATGGGTTTGCCTGCGATCACAAGCGATTGGGCTCTGAGGAATTGGCCTTGAACGCTGCTTCGTTGATTTCCTGCGTGTCGAGCACGGGCTCGATTCCCGGCGGTCGCAGCGCAGCCATCGCCGCTTCGAGTTCGCGACCGGGATGCAACAGGCGCAAGTCTCGCCGCCTTTAACGAGTCGCTTCCACAAAATCCACAACGATTTCATCCCTCTCTCTTCTCGGTGCTATCACGAGCAAAAGCTTAGGAATGATCTAGCAGGCGCAGCCCCCACTGCTGGCACCCGGTTTGACTGCTTCAATCGTGGCAGAGACGACAAAGTCGGTGACGTTCTTGCCGGGCGCCCAGCCCTTGATGAATTCCCTCGACTCGTCTTTCGGCTGGAAGCGGATCTGCTCGAATCCCGTAGCGTGCATCATCTCTTCCAGATCCACTATAAGCGAGGCGTTGCCCATACATCCGGCAATTAACCCAGCGTCATTGCGCATTTCTTCGGGCAGCTCAATGGTTGCCACCACATCGGAAATCGCCAGCCCCCCTCCCGGCTTGAGTACCCGAAAGGCATCGCGGAAGACCTGCGGCTTGTTAGGCGAAAGATTGATGACGCAGTTGGAGATCACAACATCGGCGACACCGCCCGCAATGGGCAGGTGCTCAACAGGTACCGGGAGGGCAGCAGGCAGCGAGACGGCTGAACAGCACGAGACGGTGAGAGCTCCCCAACGCTTTGAACTGCCGGGCAAGCGCAACGATTCGGGCTAGGTTGCCGTATTCACGCGAGTATTGGTGGGTGATACAGGATGAAATGCTTGAATGGCGCCCCGAAGACGAATCGAACGTCCGACCTACCCCTTAGGAGGGGGTTGCTCTATCCACTGAGCTACCGGGGCGTGGCGCGCATTGTAACAACCCCGCCTAGTTTAACGAACAACACCTCGCCTTCCATCCCGCTATGATGCGCATCGGGAGGACACATGCTGAAACCGATATTGGGCGGCCTTGCGGTGTTGTTGCTGCTGGGGAGTTCGGTCCTGTGGATGCTGCGGCCCGGCGCGCGCCAACCGGTGGGCAGCGCTGCGCCGGACTTCACCTTGGCGGACCAGAGCGGCCAGACCCATCGTCTGCATGATTACGCCGGGCGCTGGCTGGTGCTGTATTTCTACCCGAAGGACGACACGCCCGGCTGCACCCAGGAAGCCTGCCGCTTTCGTGACGACATCGGAGTGCTGAGCGATCTCAACGCGGCGGTGGTCGGGGTGAGCGTCGACGATACCCGCTCGCATGCCGATTTCGCCCGCAAGTATCGGCTGCCGTTTCCGCTGCTGTCCGACCCCGGCGGGCGGACGGCAGCCGCATACGACAGTCTGCTGAATCTGGGCGTCGTGCGCCTGGCGCGTCGGCATACTTTCATCATCGCGCCGGACGGCCGCATCGCTGCGCGATTCGACAAGGTGGACCCGGCGCGGCACGCGCAGGAGGTTGCGGGCACGCTGCAGACATTACAGCGCGTCGGCCGGTAGGCACTGGCCGGTCGCATTCGGGGCGAGGGCGCCCCTCCAGCGGAAACATCACTGGTGCTTCAGATGGGCTGCAGCGCGCTCGCGGCGTGCCTTGGCGCTCCAGATCCACACATACTGCACGCCGGACGCCACGGCGATGCCGAACACGATGGCGAACAGCGGCAGCCGCCAGTCCTCCAGCACCAGCAGTTCGGCCAAGCCACCCAGCACCAGCGCCAGCATCGTGAATTCGGCAAACATGTGCGTCTTGCCGAGCCAGGTGGGATGAATCTCCAGATGCCCCGCCATGCCGCGGTAGCTCAGCGCACCCAGCACGATGATGGTGTCGCGCAGCAGGATCGCCAGCGTCACCCACATCGGTATGGCTTCTTCAATGGTCAGCATCACCAGCGTCACCAGGCCAAGTGCCTTGTCGGCAATGGAATCGAGCGCCGCGCCCAGCTGGGTCATCTGATTCAGCCAGCGCGCCAGCAGGCCGTCAATGCCGTCCGACACGGCGGCCGCGAGGAACAGCCAGCAGGCTGCCTCCCAGCGCTCATGCAGAATCAGCCATCCCACGACTGGCACCGCAGCCAGGCGTAGCAGGGTGATTGCATTCGGCAGGTTCAGCACGCGTCCGTTCATGCCTCCACCCTACTAATTGAGGGGCTGCCTGGCAAGCTCGTCCCACAGCCTGTCGAGTCGTTTCACCGACACCGGATACGGCGTCTTCAGTTCCTGGGCGAACAGCGAAATCCGCAGCTCCTCCAGTTGCCAGCGAAAATCGTCCAGTGCCGCCGGCACCTCTCCCTTCACTTGGCTGCGCCGCGCCAGGTACTTGTTCTGCAGGGTCAGCACGCCAGCCATGCCGCGTGCGTCGCGCTGCTCGGCGGCAGGCAGTTTCTCCAGCCGCTTGAGGATGCCGTGCAGGTAACGCGGGAGGTCTTTCAGGTGCGCCCACGGCGTGGCGGTGATGAAGTCCGCCGGTACCAGCGCGGCGAGGTGCGCCTGCTCGTCGCGCATCACGGCGGTGAACTGCGGCTTGGCATGGAGTCGCGCCGCCACCTGCGCATGGAGGTCGAGAATCCCCGCGACGTCGCGCAGCAGCGCCTGCTTCACCACGGCAATTTTCGGCTTGGCGCGTTCCTTCTGTTTGTCGAATTCCTTCTGGCTCCGCGGCGTGTCGTCGTCACCCAGGAGCGCGCGTGTGGCGATCGCGTCGAGTAGTTCACCGCGCAGCTTTTCGGGGCCGCCGAAATTGCGGTACTTCAACGCCAGTGCGGTTTCGCGCGACAGATCCTTGTCGAGCTGCCTGAACTGCGCGCCGAGCGCGAGGCGCAGCAGCCGTACCACGCCGCGGCGGGTTTCCATTTCCGCCGCCGCGGGCGCATCGAGCAGGCGCAGATCGACGGTCTCGCCGTTGTCGACCAGCGCCGGATAGCCCGTGAGCTCGCGACCGCCACGCTTGAATTTCACCTGCTCAGGCAGGTCGCCGAAAGACCATTCGGCGAGGCCGGCCCGCTCGAATTCGCTGTCCTCGGCGCCGCCGCCGTAGGTGATGCGTGCTGCGCCGCCGAGCTGCTGACGCAGGCTGGCGAGGTCGCGTCCACTCGCAAGTTCCTGTCCGCTGTCGTCGATCACGCTGATATTCATCCTGAGGTGCGCCGGCAGTTCGCCCTTCCACTCGTCAGGATGGATGTCGGCGCCGCTCTTTTTGCGGATGAATGCGGCAAGTACCACGCTCAGCGGCTGCTCGCCCGGTTTTGCCACGGAAAGGAAGGCCGTCACCGTGTCGGGAAGCGGGATCAGCGGACGGCGCTTATCCTTGGGCAGGTTCTTCAGCAAGGCGGTGAGCTTCTCGCGAATCAGGCCTGGCACCAGCCAGTCGGCCTGCGCGGGCTCGATCCGGTTCAGCAGGTACAACGGCAGGCGCAGCGTCACGCCGTCGAGTGCGTGTCCCGGCTCGAAACGATACTTGAGCTGGCACGCGACACCGTCGACCGTCATCGTCTCGGGGAACAGCGCGTGGTCGGCGCCCAGGCCCTCACCGAGGATGTCCTCGCGCTGCAGGAACAGGATCTCCGGATTGGCCTGTTCGGCCTCGACACGCCAGCTCTCGAACGCGGCGCCGTTGTGGATGCCTTGCGGCACGCGCGCATCGAAGACGCGGAAGATGCGTTCTTCGTCGAGCCACACACCGGATTTTCGCGCCTTGTGCTCGAGGTCTTCGATTTCCTTGATCAGCGCACGGTTGTGCACGAACCACGGCGCCTTTGTCTCATATTCACCCGCCACCAGCGCGCCGCGAATGAACAGCTCGCGCGACAGTTCGGGGTCGATCGGACCGTAGTGAATCTTGCGGCGCGGCACCAGGGTGATGCCATACAGGCTCACGCGCTCAAACGCCGTCACCCGCGCACCGTCCTTCTCCCAGTGCGGCTCGATATACATGCGCGTGAGCAGGTGACGGCCGGCGGCCTCGATCCATTCCGGGCGTACCTCGGCGACGGTGCGCGCGAGAAGCCGCCCGGTGTCGGTGAGCTCGGCTGCCATGATCCACTTCGGTGCCTTCTTCGCCAGTACCGAGCCGGGGTGGATCGACAGCTTAATGCCGCGCGCGCCCTGGTAATTGCCTTCACCCGGCTTGGGGCGCCCCTTCGCCTCGTCCGATTTGAAGCCAATGTTGCCGAGCAGGCCCGTGAGCAGCGCCTGATGGATCACGTCGTAGCCGGCGTCCTTGTCGTTCTCGCGCAGGCCGAGTTCGGCGACCTGCGCATGCAGCTGGCCGTGGATGTCACGCCATTCACGCATCCGTCGCGGCGACAGGAAGTGGTCCGTAAGCAAGCTCTGCAGCTGGCGGTTGGTCTTCTTGTGCTGCACCTGCTCGTCGTACCAGCGCCACAGTTTCAACCAGCCCATGAAGTCGGACCGCTCGTCGGCGAACAGCCTGTGCTTCTCGTCGGCCGCCTGTGCGCGCTCCATCGGTCGGTCGCGCGGATCCTGGACAGACAGCGCACTGGCGATGATCAGCACCTCGCTGACGCAGCGCTGCTGCTCGGCCGCCAACAGCATGCGCGCGATGCGCGGGTCGAGCGGCAGTTTGCCGAGCTTCCTGCCGATCTGGGTCAGCTGGCCCTGCTCGTCGAGCGCGTGCAGTTCGGCCAGCAGCTGGTAGCCGTCGGTGACGAGCCGCGAGCTCGGCGGATCGATGAAGGGAAAGCCGACAACGTCGCCGAGGCCGAGCGACTTCATGCGCAGGATGACGCCGGCGAGCGATGAGCGCAGCAGCTCGGGGTCGGTGAAGCGCGGACGGTTGGCGAAATCGGCCTCGTCGTAGAGGCGGATGCAGATGCCGTCGGCGACGCGCCCGCAGCGCCCGGCGCGCTGGTTGGCCGACGCCTGCGAGACCTTCTCGATCAAGAGCTGCTCGACCTTGTTGCGCGCGGAATAGCGCTTCACCCGCGCGGTGCCGGGGTCGATCACGTAGCGGATGCCCGGCACGGTGAGCGAGGTTTCCGCCACGTTGGTCGCCAGCACGATGCGCCTGAGCGCCGAGGTCGGCTTGAAGATCGCGTCCTGCTCGGCCACCGACAGGCGGGAGAACAGTGGCAGGATCTCGGTGCCCGGCGGATGGTGCTTCCGGAGGGCCTCGGCAGTGTCGCGGATCTCGCGCTCGCCCGGCAGGAACACCAGGATATCGCCGGGGCCGAGCCGCGCCAATTCATCGGTGGCGTCGAGGATGGCGCTCACCACGTCGGGTGCATCCTTGTCCTTCTTCTCGCGCTCGCCCTTGGTGGGTGCGGCTGGCTCCGCGCGCTCGCTACGTTCAATGGGCCGCCAGCGGATTTCCACCGGGTATAGCCGCCCCGACACCTCGATCACCGGCGCGTCGTCGAAATGTTTCGAGAAACGCTCGGCATCGATGGTGGCAGAGGTGATCACCACGCGCAGGTCGGGGCGCTTTTCCACCAGCGTCTTCAGGTAGCCGAGCAGGAAATCGATGTTGAGGCTGCGCTCGTGCGCCTCGTCGATGATGATCGTGTCGTAACGCAAGAGCAACGGGTCGCCCTGGCTCTCGGCGAGCAGGATGCCGTCGGTCATCACCTTGATCGCGGTGTCGTGGCGCACCTTGTCGGTGAAGCGGACCTTGTAGCCGACCAGGCCACCGAGTTCGGACCCGAGCTCCTGCGCGATGCGTGCCGCTACCGAGCGCGCGGCGATGCGGCGCGGCTGGGTGCAGCCGATCAGCATGCCCGGCCGGGCCGCCTCCCGCCCAAGCCGTGCCTCCAGGCACATCTTGGGGATCTGCGTCGTCTTGCCCGAGCCGGTCTCTCCGCACAGGATCAGCACGCGGTTTTTCTGCAGCGCGGCGAGGATGTCGTCGCGGCGCGCGGAAACCGGCAGATCGGGGTAATGGATAGAAAAGTCGCGGTTCAAGATTCAAATGCCATCCGTGAATACCCAAAGGGCAAGAGGACGCGAAGGACCACGGATGATAAAGGCTTATTTGTTCTGGATATACCGCGCGTCGTCGAAGGTTTCCAGCCAGGCCGGCCGATACACCGCCATCATCGTGACCGCCATGCCGGTCGAAAGGGCCTCGGCCCAACTCATCAGCAGCGCGGCATAAGGCGTGTAGTTCGCGAGCAGGTAGTCGAGCGTGTACGCGCCGGCCACCGTCATCACTGCCGTGGTAGCGAGGCCGATCGATGCGACCGCCAGCGCCGCACCGAGAAATCCGCCACCCAGCACATAAATGAAGAAGTGGTTCGGCAGGCGGCGATCCAGCAGCCGGAACAGGCCCCAGCTCACCGCCGCGGGCAGCGCTGCGACCAGCAGCCCATCCAGCCCCAACGACGCCCAGCTGCCGCGCCCGAACGCCGCATTCGCCAGCAGGATCAGCACCCCGCCGAAGGTGGCGCGCCAGAAGCCGAACATCAGCGTCATGGCGGTGATGCCATACAGATGGAACCCCAGACCCGGCTTGATGCCGGTGCGGATCTGCCACAGCCCCAGCACCGCCACGGTAGTGCCGAGGAACAGGTTCAGCCGTGCCGGCTCGGCCAGCCGCCGCCAGTCACCCGACATCAGCCAGCGCCAGGCCAGTACAGCCAATCCCAGCCAGCCGACAAGATGAAATGATTCGGGCAGGACAAGCGCGGTAAAATTCATGAGCGGATTCTACGCGGTCCGTCCCCTTATCTTCGAGCCTCTGCCATGTCCGCCCCCAATTCCCCCACCGCCCCGCTGAGCGACGCCGATATCGACGAGCTGGCCGACCTGGTCGATCTCGTCGATGAGCGCACCGACGTACCGGTGTCGCTGGAAGCGCTCGACGGCTTCATCACCGCGCTGGTCTGCAGCCCGCGCGCCATCCCGCCTGCAGAGTATTTCCCGGTGCTGCTCGAGCGTGACGACGGGCTGGCCACGCTATTCGAAGACGCGGCCGACGAGCGGCGCTTTCTGGCGCTGTTCGAGCGGCGTCGCAACGAGATCGCCCGTGCACTCGCCGCACCGATCGAGGACCTGGCCGATCCCAGGGCGCTGTCGCCCCTGGTCATGGACTGGAACGGCCTGCTGGCCGAACTGCCGCCGGCCGAGGCGAAGCCCCTGCGTGAAGCCGGCGTCCCCCCCTACGCCCAGCTGTGGGCCGCCGGCTTTCTTTTGGTGGTGGAGCACTGGCAGGACGACTGGAACCTTCCCGCCGACAGCAAGGACGAAGCTTTCGTCGATGAGGTGCTCGACCCGTTCTACGTACTGGCCGCCCCGCTCGACGAACTCAGTCCGGAGGAGCGTGCCGTCCGGCGCGAAGACCACCTCGCCATGGCGATCTGGGGCGCCTACGAACTGCGTGAATTCTGGCTCGACCGTGGCCAAAGCGTGCGCCCCTAGCCCCTAGCCCCTAGCCCCTAGCCCCAAAGAATGAAACTCGTCCTCTTCGATCTCGACAACACCCTGCTTGCCGGCGACTCCGACTACGAATGGGGGCAGTTCCTCATCGCCAAAGGCGCGGTCGACGGCATGCACTACGAAACCAAGAACCGCGCCTTCTACGAGGATTACAAGGCGGGCCGGCTCGACATCCATGCCTTCCTCGCATTCGCCCTGCGCCCGCTCGCCACCCATACACGCGAACAGCTCGACGCCTGGCACGCCGAATACATGGAGACGCGCATCAGGCCGATGATCACCCAGGCCGCGCGCGACCTGGTCGCCCTGCACATGAAGGATGCCGACCTGGTCGCCGTCATCACCGCCACCAACAGCTTCGTCACCGGTCCGATTGCGAAGGAATTCGGCATCCCGAACCTGATCGCCACCGACCCCGAGGAAATCGACGGCCGTTTCACCGGCGAGGTCGCCGGCACCCCCTGCTTCCGCGAAGGCAAGGTCGTGCGCATCGAGCACTTCCTCGAAGCCCACGGCACGCGGCTCGACCGTCTCGACGCCAGCTGGTTCTACAGCGATTCGCAGAACGATCTGCCGCTGCTGGAAAAGGTGCGGTATCCCGTCGCCGTCGATCCCGACCCCGTCCTGTGCGAGCACGCGCTGGAGAAAGGCTGGCCGGTTATCTCGCTGCGTCGTTCATAATTCGGACAAACGTTCCGGATCGATCGCCCATGTCCGCCTCCGCCACCCTCGCCGAAAATATCGCCCACCAGCGCGACGCGCTGGCCAACCTGCTGCGCGAACCGCTGGCGCTGGCGGCTCAGGCCTGCAGCCGGGCATGGCCGAGCCGCGCCGGGCTGAATGCGGCGCTGGCACACGCGCTGAATGCGCTGCCTGCCTGCAAGTACATGTATGCGCTGGATACGCGCGCGATCCAGCTCTCCGACAACATCAGCCACGCGGGCCTGATCGAGACAGATTACGGGCGCGACCGCTCCGACCGCCCCTACATGAACGAGGCGGTACCGAACCAGGGATTTTTGCTGTCGCAGGCCTACATCAGCCTGCGCGCCAAGCGGCCGTCGCTCACCGCGATCCAGATCGTGCGCGACGACGACGGCCATGTGCTCGGCTTCGTCGGCGCCGACTTCGACCTGCGCGACCTGCCGATCACCGCCAAGCTGTACGAGGAGCCGACGTACTGGCGGCAGATCAAGGGCGACCCGGCGATCCGCGGCGCGGTGTTCCACCAGACCCGCAGCGACAGCCAGCTGGACCTCAACCTCGACACCGTACTCGGCGTGGTGGCCGAGCTGATGACCGATCGCGGAGTCTTCCACGGCAAGCTGCACTTCTCCAGCAGCCGCGCGACGATCTGGCTGGTCGACGACCCTTATCGCTACCGCCTGCTCGACATCGACGCACTGACCGACCCCGACACCTGTTTGATCTATCCGCGCCACGACTACCCGGCTGACGCGGTCGTGCCCAAGGACAAGATCCGGCCGGTGCTCGACAGCCTGCGTGCGCTGCGCTTCATGGACGAGACCTTCTACCTGCGCGCCGGCTCGCTCAACATCTTCAACGGCATGGTCGGCCTCACCTTCTCGTGCGACGGCTCGCACTACCTGCCGTGGGACGAATTCCTCTCCAAGGGCTACGATTTCTGGGCCAGCAGCACGCTGGGGTAGGCCGCGAACGTGGCCTCGCGTGCATCAGGCCGCCGTTTTTTCCTTTCTGGTGCGCGGCGGATGCATCCGTATCGCCGCGGGTTTCTTCCTGGACTTGCCACCGCTGACCAGGAATTCCAGCGTTACGTTGTCCAGCACGTCGAGATAGGCGGTGGTCGCCGTGTGCAGCACGTCTTTGAGGACGCAGGCCGGCGAATACAGGCACTGGTTGCCGGATGGATCGAAACATTCGGCCATATTGAAGTCGGTTTCGGTATTGCGTACCACCTCGCCGACATTGATGTCGGCCGGCTCGCGATTCAGGCGCAACCCGCCGTTGCGCCCGCGCACCGTTTCCACCATACCGGTCAGGCCAAGCTGATACACCACCTTCATCAGATGGTTTTTCGAGATGCCATGCACTTCCGCAATATCTGAAATCGTCACCAGCCGATCGCGGTGAGTGGCGAGATACATCAGTGTGCGCAGCGCATAGTCGGTGTAGGTGGTGAGTTTCATGGATAAGGATGTCCTCAAGAGGAATATGTCGCAGAACCGGCCCGGATCCGGCCTTAAAATCATTCTAAATTATATATGTTTAGGGGGCGGGATTGGCTCCCGAACGAAGAGGCCGATTTCGAGGGGCTCATCTTGAATAACAGGCCTTCAACAGAGGATAATGATTTAATTAAACAGGCAGACCTGCTTTGGAAACCTACATCCTCATCCTCATTTCCACGGTGTTCGTGAACAACATCGTGATGGCCAAGATTCTCGGCCTGTGCCCCTTCATGGGCGTGTCGAAGAAACTAGAAGCCGCGATCGGGATGGGGCTGGCGACCACCTTCGTGCTGACGCTGGCGTCGGGCAGCAGCTACCTCATCAACGAATACCTCCTCGGCACCGAGCTGTTCTACCTGCGCACACTGTCCTTCATCGTGGTGATCGCCGGCATCGTGCAATTCACCGAGATGTTCATCCACAAGACCAGCCCGGTCCTGTACCAGGTACTGGGCATCTACCTGCCGCTGATCACCACCAACTGCGCCGTGCTGGGGATTCCGCTGCTCAACGTGCAGGCACGGCACAATTTTGTCGAGTCGCTGTTTTTCGGCGCGGGCGGCGCGATCGGCTTCACCCTGGTGCTGATCCTGTTTGCCGGCATCCGCGAGCGGCTCGAGACCTGTGACGTGCCCACGCCGTTCAAGGGCAGCAGCATCGCGATGGTCACCGCTGGACTGATGTCGCTCGCTTTCATGGGTTTCTCGGGCCTGGTCAAATAATGCTGGCTGCAATCTGGGTGATGGTCATCCTGGCCATCGTGGTCGGCGTGGTGCTCGGCTGGTCGGCGGTCCGCTTCAAGGTGGAAGGCAACCCGCTGGCAGAAAAGATCGACGCCATCCTGCCGCAGACACAGTGCGGGCAATGCGGCTTTCCTGGTTGCCGGCCGTACGCCGAAGCGATCGCCAGTGGCGAGGCCGACATCAACCTGTGCCCGCCGGGCGGTGAAGAGGGGATGAAGAAGCTGGCCGAACTACTCGGCGTGGAGCCGAAGCCGCTCGACGAGACCCACGGTACGCCCAAGCCGAAATCAATCGCTTTCATCGACGAACAGATCTGCATCGGATGCACGTTGTGCATCCAGGCCTGCCCGGTCGACGCGATTTCCGGTGCCGCCAAACAGATGCACACCATCATTGCTTCCGAGTGCACCGGTTGCGAGCTGTGCGTGGCGCCTTGCCCGGTCAATTGCATCTCGATGGTCCCGATTGCGGAAGACCTGCCGCGCTGGAAATGGAAGCATCCGGTCGTCATGCTGAAAAAAATGTCATGAGCCGCAAACTTTTCAAATTCAAGGGCGGAGTGCATCCACCCGAACACAAGGCGGAATCGAACAAGCGCCCGATTCACACCGCGCCGCTCCCGCCTAAGCTGGTCATCCCGCTGCGCCAGCACATCGGCAACCCGGCCAAACCGGTGGTGGAGGTGGGCGACCACGTGCTGAAGGGCCAATTGATCGGTGCTGCCGACGGCTATATTTCCACCGCCGTCCACGCTTCGAGTTCCGGCACCGTCACCGCGATCGGCCCGGCCCTCGTGCCGCACATATCGGGTCTGCCCGATGACTGCATCACCATCGAGGTCGACGGCCGCGACGAATGGATCGCCCGCACTCCACTCGACTACCGCGCGATGGAACCGGCCAACCTGCGCATGCGACTGCGCGACATGGGCATCGCCGGCCTTGGCGGCGCAGTATTCCCCAGCGCCGTCAAACTCGACCCCGGTGCCGCGCACCACTGCCCCACCCTCATCATCAACGGTGGCGAGTGCGAGCCGTGGATCACCTGCGACGACCTCCTGATGCGCACCCGCGCCGACGGGATCCTGCAGGGCGTGGCGATCATGCGCCACCTGCTGGGCAGCACAGAAGTCCTCGTCGGCATCGAGGACAACAAGCCCGAAGCCATCGCAGCGATGCGGGTGGCCGCCGCAAAAATGGATTTCCCAGTGGAGGTGATCGCGGTACCTGCGCACTATCCCGGCGGCGGCGCCAAGCAGATGATCGAGGTGCTCACCGGCAAGCAGGTCCCGTCCGGCAAGCTCTCCACCGATATCGGCATCCAGGTCTTCAACGTCGGCACCGCCTACGCACTGGCACGCGCCGTGCACCACGGCGAGCCGCTGATCTCGCGCCTGGTCACCGTCACCGGCCATGTGCTGCGCCCGCAGAACTTCGAGGTGCTGTTCGGCACTCCGCTTCACTGGCTGATCGCGCTGGCTGGCGAGCGCGGCGGCACCACCGGCGTGCTGATGGGCGGGCCGATGATGGGCCTGCCGATGCCGAATCTCGATGTGCCGGTCGTCAAGGCCACCAACTGCATCCTGGTCAAGTCCGCCGAGCTGTTCCCGCCGCTGCCGAAAGCCCTGCCGTGCATCCGCTGCACGCGCTGCGCCGATGCCTGCCCGGCGGAACTGCAGCCGCAGGAACTATTCCGCTTCGCCAAGTCCGGGGACTTCGGGCGTGCGCAGGAATATCACCTGTTCGACTGCATCGAGTGCGGCTGCTGCAGCTATGTCTGCCCGAGTCACATCCCGCTGGTCGACTACTACCGCTACGCCAAGAGCGAAATCTGGGCGCGCGAGAAGGAGAAGCGCGCCTCGGACCTCGCGCGCGACCGCCACGAGTTCCGCCTGTTCCGCCTGGAGCGCGAGAAGAAGGAAAAAGCCGAGAAGCTCGCCGCCAAGGCTCAGGCCAAGCGCGCCGAGATGGCTACGGAACCTGCCGCCGAAGGCGCCGCCAGCGACACCGACGCCAAGAAGGCGCTAATCGCCGCCGCGCTGGCACGAGCGCAGGCGAAGAAGGCCGAGGTCGCACCCAAGAACACCGACAACCTGTCGCCCGACACCCAGCACGAGATCGAGGAGATCGAGGCGCGCCGGGCTAAAATCCGCGAACTGGCACGCCAACCGCTGAGCGAAGACAAATCCTAAGGCATCGAGAAAGAGAGCCCGCCATGCCCGCCCCCTTCATCCTCGATCGCACCAGCGTCACCCAGGTCATGGCCTGGGTGCTGGCGGCCCTGCTGCCTGGCATTGCCGCATACGTGTGGCTGTTCGGGCCAGGCATCCTGGTCACGCTCTCGCTCGCCACCGTCACCGCGCTGGCGGCCGAGGCGGCGATGCTGAAGGCGCGCGGCTATCCGGCCAAACCCTTTCTCACCGATCTCTCCGCCATCGTCACCGCCTGGCTGCTGGCCCTGTCGCTGCCCTCGCTGGCGCCGTGGTGGCTGATCGTCACCGGGACGCTGTTCGCCATCGTGGTCGCCAAGCACCTGTACGGCGGACTGGGTCAGAACATTTTCAACCCGGCGATGGTCGGCTACGCGGTGCTGATCGTCTCGTTCCCTGTGCAGATGACGCAGTGGGCGGGGCCCCTCGAACTGACCTCGACCCCCCTCACCCTGGCGCAAAGTGCGAGCGTGATCTTCGGCGGCGACGTCCCCAAGGCCACGCTCGACGCCGTCACCATGGCCACCCCGCTCGACGCGC
Source organism: Thiobacillus sp. (assembly GCA_024709685.1). Classification (GTDB taxonomy): domain Bacteria; phylum Pseudomonadota; class Gammaproteobacteria; order Burkholderiales; family Thiobacillaceae; genus Thiobacillus. Next base: position 13,427 of record JANJWF010000106.1, on the reverse strand, counting down.
TGCGAACCGGCCTGTTGCAGCAGCATACGGTAGATGAAATCCTGGTCCAGCCGATTTTTGGCCATTACGGCGGCACCGGTTTCGAATGGCTGGCGGCGGCTTTCCTGCTCGGTGGATTCGTGCTGTGGGCGCTGCGCATCATCAGCTGGCAGGTCCCGCTGGCGTTTCTCGCCGGCATCTGGCTCACCGCCGGCTTCCTGCATTTCTTCGACGCCGGGCGCTTCGGCGCACCGTGGTTCCATCTGTTTGCGCCGTCGGTCATGCTCGGCGCATTCTTCATCGCGACCGACCCGGTGACCGGTGCGACCACGCCGCGCGGCAAGCTGATTTTCGGCCTCGGCGCAGGCTTCCTCACCATCGTCATCCGCACCTGGGGCGGCTTTCCCGACGGCGTGGCGTTCGCGATCCTGCTGATGAACCTGTGCGTGCCGCTGATCGATCAGTACACCCAGCCGCTCGTGTATGGCGAGGCAAAAGCGGCGAAGGCGCCCCCCGCATGACTCCGTTAATGCAAGCCGCCCTGCGCAATGCGCTGCGCACCAGCGTCATCCTGATGGTGTTCGCGGTCGTCGGCACCGCCATGCTGGCCTTCACCCATGACCGCACCGAACCGACCATCACCCGTGGCCGGCTGGCCGAAAAGCGTGCGCTCCTGGGCCAGGTGCTGCCTGCCGCGCTCTACGACAACGACCTGGTGGCGAGCGAGCAAAGCGTCCCGCCGGATAACCTGCTGGGCACGCGCCAGCCGTCCTCACTGTGGGTGGCGCGTCGTGGCGGCGCGTTCAGCGGCGTAGTGCTTGAGGCCGTCGCGCCCGACGGCTACAGTGGCGATATCGCCTTGCTGATCGGGATCGATGCAAGTGGCACCATCACCGGCGTACGCGTCACTGCCCATCGGGAGACGCCCGGGCTGGGCGACTACATCGACCGCGCCAAGAGCGTGTGGATCGACCAGTTCGCCGGAAAATCGCTTGCGAACCCGGAGCCCCAACGCTGGAGGGTTGCCAAGGACGGCGGCGCCTTCGACAGCCGTGCCGGCGCCACCGTTACCCCGCGCGCAGTGGTCAAGGCTGTCAAGGGCGCGCTCGATTATTTCACCCGGCAACGCGCCGGATACATGGCACCGGCCCCCGCCAAAGAGGTCACGCCGGTCGAGGAGAAGAGCACATGATGACGATGAGCGAATTCCGCAGCCTGTTTCACAACGGGCTGATCAAGCAGAATACCGGGCTGGTGCAGCTGCTCGGCCTGTGCCCGCTGCTGGCGATCAGCAGCAACGTCATCAATGCGCTGTCGCTCGGACTGGCGACCACCCTGGTGATGGCAGCGTCGAGCGGAGCGGTGTCGGGGATACGCAATTTCGTGCCGAACGAGATCCGCATCCCGGTATTCGTCCTCATCATCGCCGCGCTGGTCACAGTGATCGACCTGGCGATGAACGCCTTCGTGCATCCGCTGTATCTGGTGCTGGGGATCTTCATCCCGCTGATCACCACCAACTGCATCGTGCTGGCGCGCGCAGAGGCGTTCGCCGCGAAGAACCGGCCGCTGCACAGCGTGGTGGATGCCGTGGCGATGGGCCTGGGCCTGACGCTGGTGCTGGTGGTGCTAGGCGCGATTCGCGAGCTCGCCGGCCAGGGTACGCTGCTCTCCGGAATCGATCTCGCCTTCGGCGAAGCCGCCAAAGGCTGGGTGCTGCAGGTGCTGCCCGGCTACCACGGTTTTCTGCTCGCCATCCTGCCGCCCGGCGCCTTTCTCGCGCTCGGCGTGCTGATCGCAGCAAACAACTGGAAAACAGCGCGTGCCGAGCAGCGCGCCCGCGTGGCGGTCCTCGTCCCCGCATGAAGCCGCCGCTGAAGCGGCGCGTGCCGAAACCGCGCAACCCCTACGTGGCGCCTGCACGGCAGCGCAAGGCGGGCGAGCACGAAAAGTCAGTCGGCGCCAAGCGGCAAGCCGAAAAACAGGCCCTGAAAAAATCGCTCGAGACGCAGTGACGCCTCGCCGCAGAGCCGCGCCATGAATCCGGCCAAACGCCACGAAATCTTCAGCCGCCTGCACGCGGCCAATCCCCATCCCGCCACCGAACTGGAATACTCGACGCCGTTCGAGTTGCTGGTGGCCGTGGTGCTGTCGGCACAGGCGACCGACAAGGGCGTAAACCTGGCGACGCGCAGGCTGTTCGCGTTGGCCAACACCCCGGAGGCCATCTGCGCGTTGGGCGAAGCCCGGCTCGCCGAAACCATCAAGACCATCGGCCTTTACAGGAGCAAGGCGAAGCACCTCATCGCCGCCTGCCAGATGCTGATCGAGCGGCACGGCAGCCAGGTGCCGGCCGAGCGCGCCGCGCTCGAGGCCCTGCCGGGCGTCGGGCGCAAGACCGCGAACGTCATCCTCAATACCGCCTTCGGTCATCCCACCATGGCGGTCGACACCCATATCTTCCGCGTCGCCAACCGCACCGGTCTCGCCCCCGGCAAGACCGTGCTGGAAGTCGAGAAGAAATTGCTGCGCACGGTACCCGAGGAATTCCTGGTCGATGCCCACCACTGGCTGATTCTGCATGGACGCTACGTGTGCCAGGCGCGCAAGCCGAAGTGTCCCGAATGCCTCATCGAAGACCTGTGCGAGTATAAGTACAAGACGCCGGCTGCTCCCGAAGCGGGAAAGCAGAAACATAGCGCCCGCACTGCCCGCTCCCCGACCCTCCGCCCGAACGCGGGAGGGGGCAAACGCTAGGCTCAAACCGATTCATGTTCAACCCCAGCCGCGACCAGGTTCGCCAGTTCTTCTTCCACACCTGGGCCAAGTACCGCGCCGGCCAGCCGCTCGCGGGCGCCGAGGTGCCGGCGCTGGATGCGATCCTCGCGCATCCCGAATACCACGCCATGCTGGACGATCCCGAGCGCTACCGCGACCGCGACTACCCGCCCGAACTCGGGGAGACCAATCCCTTCATGCACCTTTCCATGCATCTGGCGATTGCCGAGCAGGTCTCGATCGACCAGCCTGTCGGCCTGCGTGCGCGCTATCAGAAGCTGGCCGAATCCTGCGGCGATGCCATGCCGGCGCAGCACCAGATCATGGACTGCCTGGCCGAGATGATCTGGCAGGCGCAGCGCAGCGGCGCGCAGTACGATGCCGCGGCCTACCTCGCCTGCATCGACCGCAAGCTGGGCGCGGGTGGATCGCGCTAAAGCTCGCGCCAGACCCTGCGCACGCTGTCGTCTTCCGGGTGCGGCTCGCTGCGGAAGCCAAGGGCTCCCACCAGCTTCAGCATGGGCTGGTTGGTTTTCAGCACCTCGCCCTCCATCCGCTTCAGGCCCTGACCGCGCGCCACGTCCATCAGCACGTCCATCAGCTTGTGGCCGATGCCCTGCTTCTGCCACGCATCGTTGACCACGAGGGCGAACTCGCACGAGTCGCCATCCGGGTTGATCGCGTAGCGCGCCACGCCGAGCTCGACCTCGCGGCCGTCGGCCTCGGTTAGCGCCAGCAGCGCCATCTCGCGTGTGTAATCGATCTGGGTGAGCCGCGCCAGCGCCGCCGGCGACAGCTCACTGACCGCGTCCATGAAGCGGAAATAGCGGCTTTCCTCCGACAGGCTCTTCACGAAACCCTGGGTCAGTTCGGCGTCCTCGGGCCGGATCGGGCGGATCAGCACGTCGTGGCCGTCGGGCAGCTGCCAGTGCGTCACCAGATGCGTCGGATAGGGATGGATCGCCATGTGGCCGTAGCGGTCGGCGGACGGGATCCGCGGCGCGATGACGATGCGCGCGTCCAGCGCCAGCGCGCCGTGCTCGTCGACCAGCAGCGGGTTGATGTCGAGCTCGGCCAGCCAGGGCAGTTCGCAGACCATTTCCGACAGGCGCAACAGCACGTTCTCCAGCGCATCCATGTCGACCGGCGGACGGTTGCGGAACGGCCCCAGCAGCGTGGCGACACGGGTGCGCCGGATGAGGTCGCGCGCGAGATAGCGGTTGAGCGGCGGCAGCGTCACTGCGCGGTCCTGGAAGGCCTCGACGTCGACACCGCCCGCACCGAATACGATCACCGGTCCCAGCACGGCGTCCGAGGTCATGCCCAGCAGCACCTCGCGCGCATGCGGGCGGGTCACCATGGGCTCGATGACGATGCCGTCGAGGGTGGCGTCCGGACGCAAACGCTTGATATCGGCCAGCATCTCGCCGAAGGCGGCGCGCACGGCCTGCCCGCTGGAAAGTCCCAGGCGCACGCCGTTGACGTCTGACTTGTGAGTGATATCCGGCGAGTTGATCTTCATCACCACCGGGAAGCCCATCTGCTGCGCCATCAACATCGCCTCCATCGGACTGCGCGCGATGTGCGCCGGCGCGATCGGGATGCGGAAAGCCGACAGCACCGCCTTCGATTCGACCTCGCTCAGCAGATGGCGGCCGTGTGCCAGCGCGCTTTCGATGATGAGGCGTGCGCCTTCGACGTCGGGCTCGGTTTGATGCGACAGCGGTCCAGGCGTCTGCATGAGCTGGCGCTGGTTCTCGTAGAAGGCCGAGAGGAAGGAGAACACCTCGACCGCCGGTTCCGGCGTGGTGAAGTAGGGAATGCCGGCCTGCTTGAACAGGCGCCGCCCCGCGTGTACCTGCGCCTCGCCCATCCAGCAGGTTAGCACCGGCTTGTGCGAGGTCTTCGCTACCTCCACCACCGCCTCGGCCACCTCGGTCGGTCGCGTCATCGCCTGCGGCGTCAGCATCACCAGCACGCCGTCGACATTGGGGTCGCCGAGGCAGGCATCGAGCGCCGCGCGGTAACGCCCGGCGGCGGCATCGCCGATGATGTCGAGCGGGTTGGCGTGCGACCAGTTGGCCGGCAGCACGCCGTCGAGCGCCGTGATCGTCTCCGGCGACAACTCGGCCATGCGCACGCCCATGTCGACTGCGAGGTCGGTCGCCATGACGCCGGGGCCGCCGCCGTTGGTGACGATGGCGAGCCGGTTGCCGGAGGGCTGGATGTGGGTGGAAAGCGCCCGCGCCGAGGCGAACAGCTGCAGGATCGTGTTGACCCGCACCACGCCGGCGCGGCGTACCAGCGCATCGAACACCGCGTCCGAACCGACCAACGCACCGGTGTGCGAAGCAACCGCTTTCGACCCGGCTTCGTGGCGCCCCACCTTGACGAGGACAACGGGCTTCAGGCGGGCGGTCGCGCGCAACGCGCTCATGAACCGGCGTGCGTCGCGGATGCCCTCGATGTAGAGGAGGATGCCGCGGGTCTTCACGTCGTAGGCAAGGTAGTCGAGGATCTCGCCGAAGTCGAGGTCCGCCGATGCGCCGGTCGACACCACGCTGGAAAATCCGATGCCGTTGGTTTCCGCCCAGTCGAGCATGGCGGTGCAGATCGCGCCCGATTGCGACACCAACGCGAGGTCGCCCGGCTGTGTCGTGCCCTGGCTGAAGGTGGCGTTGAGCCCGATGGCCGGGCGCTGGATGCCAAGGCAGTTGGGGCCGATGAAACGGATGCCGTGTTTTTTCGCCACCGTTTTCAGCGCATCCTCGAGCGCGGCACCCGCCGGGCCCGTCTCGCGGAAGCCGGCCGACAGCACAATGGCGTGACGGATGCCGCGCTGCCCGCATTCTTCCATGATCTGCGCGACGGTCGCCGCCGGCGTCGCAATCAGCGCCAGCTCCGGAATCGCCGGCAGTTCGCTGGCGCTGGCGTAGCAGCGTTCGCCGTAGACCGTCTGGTGCTTCGGGTTGACCGGATAGACCTCGCCCTCATAGCCCGCATGACGCAGGTTCCTGAACAGGGTGCCGGCGACCGAGTCCTCGCGCTCGCTGGCGCCGAAGACCGCGACCGAACAGGCGTTGAACAGGGGGCGCAGATAGTGTTGCGGCATGGCTTCGCTGAAAGTGGATTCGTTTGAGACTGATCAGCCTATCCTAAGCCATCACCTCCCACAGCGCCATCCGGCCGGGCTATAGTTCTCCCATTCCCTCCTCCCCGCGTCATGCACACCGCCTACGTCACCCATCCGAGCTGCCTCATGCACAACATGGGCAGCGGGCATCCAGAAAGCCCCCTGCGCCTGCGCGCCATCGACGACCGCCTGCATGCCGCCCACCTGTTCGATTTTCTGGCGCATCGCGAAGCGCCGCCGGCTACCCGGGAGCAATTGCTACGGGTGCATGACGCCACTTACATCGACGCCATCGAAGCTGCGTCGCCCTCCGAAGGCTTTCATGCGCTGGACCCCGATACCGGCATGAACCCCCATACCCTGGACGCCGCCTTGCATGCCGCCGGTGGTGCCGTCATGGCCGTGGACCTGGTCCTGCGCGGGGAGGTCAACAATGCCTTCGTCGCCTGCCGCCCGCCCGGCCATCACGCCACTCGCAACCGTGCCATGGGGTTCTGCCTCTTCAACAACGTCGCCGTGGCGGCCGCGCACGCACTCGAACAGCACGGGCTGGAACGGGTCGCCATCGTCGATTTCGACGTCCACCACGGCAACGGCACCGAGGACATCTTTGGCGACGAACCGCGCGTGATGCTGTGCTCCACTTTCCAGCACCCCTTCTATCCCCACTGCGGCGCCGATACCGTGAGCGAGCATATCGTCAACGTGCCGCTGCCCGCCGGCACCAGCGGAGCCGCCTACCGCGAAGCCTTCAGCACCCGCATTCTGCCGCGCCTGCAAGCCTTCCGCCCGCAGATGCTGTTCTGCTCCGCCGGATTCGATGGCCACCGCGAGGACGAGATGGCGCAGTTCGGCCTGGTGGAAGCGGATTACGTCTGGATCACCGAACAGGTCATGGATCTGGCGGCACGCCACGCCGAGGGCCGCATCGTCTCGGTGCTGGAGGGCGGCTACGACCTCAGCGCGCTGGGGCGCAGCGTGGCGGCGCACGTCAAGGCGCTGGCTGCGCTGTGAGCCGCGCCGTCTGTCTCACAGCAGTTGCGCAGGTCATTCGCAACGGTCCGCAGTGGCCGTCGAATCGAGACGACCAGGTCTTCAGAGTTTCGGAATGTGCAGCGTCCGGCTGATCATCAGGGAACCGGACAGCGCGAACATCAGCACGAGCGGATGAAGTTGGCCGGGGCCGATCTGCACGACCCCGAACCAGAGATCGTCGCCGACCGAACCCTGCCAGGCGGCGACGGCGATGGCGATGACGAGCAGCAGCGAACTGGGGATCGGCGTGCCCTCGAAATACCTGACCTTGTCGCTCCCCTGCGCGAGTGCGTCGGCGGTCACGTTGTAGCGGGCCAGGCGACTCACGCCGCAGGCGACGAAGTAGATCAGGATCACGCGATCCCACAACCCGTCCATTCCGATGCCGTAGGCGATGACCGCCGGCGCCACGCCAAACGAGATGATGTCGGCGAGGGAATCCAGTTCCCGGCCCAACAGCGAGGTTTTCTGGCGCCACCGGGCGATGCGGCCATCGAAAACATCGAGTACGAACGCGATCACGATCAGCGCGCACGCAAACAAAAGGTGCGTTGTGTTCCGGTTCTGCACATAGCTCATCACGGCGAACAGCGCAGCCACGCCGCAGCTTGCGTTGCCAAGAGTAAACCAGTCCGCGAGATGAAAGCTGCGGATCATCGAGAGGTGCTTGGCTGGGTTCATCGGTGGGCGCTCGGACGGACGTGGTCCAACGTAATATAGATGCGACGGCCTACTTGCAGAAAGCCGCTCTACGATTGCTGTCTGACGCATGCACACATCCAGACAAAGAAAATGGGCGCCAATGCGTGCGCCCGTTTTCAGCGGTCGATCAGTACTTGACGCTCAATCCGTGCTGCGCCGAAAAATAGGCGGCCAGATCGGCCATGTCGGCATCGGAAAGATTCGCCACCTGCCCAGCCATGATCGGGTTCTTGCGCCTGCCCGCCTTGTAGTCCCTTAGCACCTGATAGAGATAGTCGCGATGCTGGCCTGCGAGCTTGGGAAAAGTTGGAACGGCGCTGACCCCGTCTGCGCCGTGACAGACGGCACAGGGAGTCGACTTGGCCTTGCCGGCTTCGACGTTGCCCTTGGCGTGGGTCGGCAGGGACATGCCCAGTGCGATCGCGGCGAGGATAAGAAATGTCTTTCTCATGTGCTGTCCCCGTTCAGTTGGCCGGGCCGTTGTATGACGACTCGTAGTAGGCCGCAATATCCTCCATGTCCTGTTCGGACAGGCTGGCTGCAATGCCCACCATGCTCGGATGCAACCGCTCGCCGCTCTTGTAGGCCTTGAGCGCAGCCACGATATAATCCGCGTGCTGCCCGCCCAGCTTGGGAACGCTGTACACGCGGGGATAGGCAGTACGCCAGCCGGGAATGCCGTGGCAACCGGCACACATCGAGGTTTTGGGTTGTCCGGCCTTGGGGTCGCCCGCCGCCTGAACCGGCACGGCCAACGTCATCAGCACAGACACGCACAGCGTCAACGCGATGGTTCTCATTTTCCGCTCTCTCTGGTTAGGTATTGTTGTTGTCATGGCCACCCCGTCTTACGCAGGGATTGTGTTTGAGTATAGAACGCAAAAAAATCCCCTTTTGACAAAGAGGTTGAGCGCATTCGGCGGCAGGCTTGTGGAGGTTGCATGATCGATCTTAAGGCCTGCCCGCTGTGGCTTTTCCGCCTGCTGCCCTTCCTGCGCTGGTGGCCCGGTGTCACCCCGCAGACGCTCAAGGCCGACAGCGTCGCTGCGCTCACCGGCGCGCTCGTCGTGCTGCCGCAGGCGGTGGCTTTCGCCACCATTGCCGGACTGCCGCCCGAATACGGCCTCTATGCGGCGATGGTGCCCGCCATCGTTGCAGCATTGTGGGGGTCGAGCTGGCATCTGGTGTCGGGGCCGACCACGGCGATCTCGATCGTGGTTTTCGCCTCGATCAGTCCGCTGGCCGAACCCGGCAGCCCGCAATTCATCGGCCTGGTGCTCACGCTCACCCTGCTGGCCGGCCTGATCCAGCTGGCGATGGGCCTGGCGCGGCTCGGCGCACTAGTCAATTTCATCTCGCACACGGTCATCATCGGCTTTACCGCTGGCGCGGCCATCCTTATCGCCAGCAGCCAGATCAAGAATTTCTTCGGTCTCGACATGCCGCGCGGCGCGCACTTCCACGAGGTGCTGATCCACTTTGGCACCCATGTCGCGGACATCCAGCCCTGGGTGATGACGGTGGGCGTGGTCACGCTGGTTTCCGGCATGCTCGCCAAGCGCTACTTGAAGAAGCTGCCCTACATGATCGTCGCCATGGTGGTAGGCAGCGTGACGGCGGCAATTCTCGACGTCCAATTGGGCGCCGAACAAACCGGCATCCGCACCGTCGGCGCGCTTGCCGCGTCGTTCCCCCCGCTGTCGGTGCCGGATTTCTCGCTCTCCGCCATCCATCAGACCCTGTTCCCCGCCACCATCATCGCGATCCTGGCGCTGACCGAAGCGGTGGCAATCGCCCGCTCGGTCGCGATCAAGTCCGACCAGCGCATCGACAGCAACCAGGAATTCATCGGCCAGGGTCTGTCCAACATCGCCGGCAGCTTCTTTTCCGGCTACGCCTCCAGCGGCTCGTTCAACCGCAGTGGCGTCAACTACGCCGCGGGCGCGAAGACGCCGCTGGCCGCCGCGCTGTCGGCGGTGTTCCTGCTGCTGATCGTGCTGCTGGTTGCTCCGCTCGCGGCCTACCTGCCGGTGCCGTCGATGGCGGCGATCCTGTTCATCGTCGCGTGGGGCCTGATCGACTTCCACCATGTCGGCGAAATTTTCAGGCGCCACAAGCGCGAGAGCACCGTGCTCGTGCTCACTTTCGTCGGCACCCTGATCGACCTGGAAAAAGGCATCTTTCTCGGCATTCTGGTGTCCCTGCTTTTCTACCTGTATCGCACCTCGCGGCCGACGATCCGCGAACTCGTTCCCCTGGCAGCGGAACTCGGCAACCCGCGCCGCAAGTTCGTCCCGCACGACATCGGTGCGCCCACCTGCCCGCAGATGGCTATTCTTCGCATCGAAGGCTCGATCTTCTTCGGAGCGGTCGAGCACGTGCAGCAGCATTTCCGCAACGTCGACGAGGCCGTCCCGAAGAAGAAAAACCTGCTGATTGCCGCGCGCCCGATCGGCTTCGTCGACCTCGCCGGCGCCGAACTGCTGGCCAAGGAAGCCACGCGGCGGCGCAAGCTTGGCGGCGGCTTGTATCTTGTGGGGGTGCAGCCGGATTTCTGCGAGATGCTGCGCCGCAGCGGCCAGGTCGACACCGTGGGAGAGGACCAGATCTTCCGCCACAAGGGCGACGCCCTGCAATCGATCTACGCGCGGCTGGACAACGAGATCTGCCGCACCTGCAAGGTGCGGATTTTCCACGAATGCCACGTCGCGCTGCCGGACGGCACGCCACGCAGCATCAGTGACCGCGAACTGGCTGAGCTCGCCGCCACACCCACGGCGGCGTAGGCGCAGGATCCTGCCACAGCCCGCGATGGGCGCGGCGCGCCTCGTGCTGCGCGTCCAGCAATACGGCATTACGCCGGCCGCGCGTCGATGGCCAGGCGAATCCGCGCCGCACCAGTTCCGTACCGACCTGCAGCCTTCCCTTGCGGATGCGCGCGATCTTGCGGCCGTAAGCGTCGGTTGCGATGGTGTCGACCTCCACCCGCTGATTCAGCACCAGCGATCGCAGGACGCGCGTGGCAGCCTCGCCGTACGGCTGGTCCTGCTCCGGCGCATCGATGTCGGCCAGGCGCAGCTTCAGGAAGGCTCGCGGCGCTGCCTGGCGCTGGTCGGGTCTGAACAGGAGGGTGTCGCCGTCGATCACCACGAAGACGACGCCGTGCATCGTATCTGCCACGGCCGGCGCCGTGACGGCCCACAACGTGGGCAGCAGGCACAGCGCCAAGACCGCCCGAAGGGCGAGTGTCTGGCGGCGTACTCCTTGCGGGTGCAGCGCCAAGACCGCCCGAAGCGCGAGCACCCTTAAGGGCATGAAGGTCTGGCGGCGTACCCCCTGCCGGGACCGCGCTGCGCGCCTCACCCGGCGAGCATCTCCACGGCGTGCTGCCGCGTCGTCTCGGTGATCTTCATCCCGCCCAGCATGCGGGCGATTTCCTCCACCCGCGCCGACTCGTCGAGCCGCTCAATGCTGGAGGAGACGAAGCCGCCGCGGGCCTGTTTGGCGACCCGCAGGTGCCGGCTACCGCGCGCCGCCACCTGTGGCAGGTGGGTGATGACGAGTACCTGCCGGGTCTCGCCGAGCTTGGCCAGGCGCCGCCCGACTGCCTCGGCCACGCTGCCGCCGATGCCGACGTCGACTTCGTCGAAGATCAATGTCGGTACGCCGGCGACACCCGAGAGCGCAGTCTGGATTGCCAGGCTGATGCGCGACAGCTCGCCGCCCGACGCCACCCTGACGAGCGGGCCCGGTGCCAGGCCGGGATGGCTGGCGACGAGGAAGGCCACGTCCTCCATTCCGTGCGCACGCGGCTCACCCGCGGGTTGCAGGACGACATCCAGCCGGCCGCCGGCGAGCGCGAGTTCGCACATCGCCGCCGTCACCTGCTTCGACAAGGCGGCGGCCCCCTTGCGGCGCAGTGCGCCAAGCTGTTTCGCCTCGCCCTGGTAGTGCGCGAAGGCGGCGTCCTCGGCTGCCTGCAGCGCGTCGAGGTCGTCGCCGGCTGCGAGTTCGGAAAGGCGTTCCGTAAACTGGCCGAGCAGGCCCGCCAGCGCGTCCGGCTGCACGCGGTGCTTGCGTGCCAGCCGATGGATGTCCGAGAGCAGCCGGTCGAGTTCGGCAAGACGCTCGGGGTCGAGGCTGAGATGGCCGGCATAGCGGCGCAATGCGTGCACCGCCTCGGCCAGATCGGCATTGGCCGAATCGAGCAGGGTCGCGGCCTCACCCAGACTGTCGTCCACCGCCCGCATGGCGTCGAGGCGCGTGCTCATCTCGCCCAGCTGGGTGGATACCGCCTCCTCGCCCTCGTCCAGCCCGTGGATCAGCGCCTGGCAGCCTTCGAGCAGGGTCGTGACATGCGCCAGCCGCGCGTGCTCGGTCTGGATCTCGTCCCAGCGCGCGAGGTCGTCTCCCAGCGCGCACAACTCGTCCACCGCCAAGGTGAGGCCCTCGCGCTCGATCTGCCGCGCGTGGCCGTAGGTTTCTGCCTCCAGACGGCGCTGGCGCGCCGCATGCCAGGCATGCCAGGCGGCGGCCACACTGGCTGCCAGCGGCTGCGCGCCGGCGTAGGCATCGAGCACTTCGCGCTGCGCCTGTGGGCGCAACAGCGCATGGTGCGCATGCTGGCCGTGGATGTCGAGCAGGAATTCGGCGGCTTCCTTCATCTGTGCAAGGGGTGCGGCGCTGCCGTTGATGAAGGCGCGCGAGCGCCCGCCGGCCTCGATCACCCGGCGCAGGATCAGCGAGCCGTCTTCCGGCACATAGCCTGCCTCGTCGAGCCAGCTTGCCAGTTGCGGCAAACCGTCGATCAGGAATTCGGCAGCGATCTCAGCGCGCGCAGCGCCCTGACGCACCACGCCGCCCTCGGCGCGGTCGCCCAGCGCCAGCGCCAGCGCATCGATCAGGATGGACTTGCCCGCGCCGGTCTCGCCGGTCAGGACGGTCAGTCCGGGCGCGAAATCGAGCTCGACCGATTCGACCAGCAGGTAGTTGCGGATGGAAAGATGCGACAGCATGGACGTCTCTATAAATCTACTGCGCGACCATGATCCGGGCGCGTCCAGTGCTCGGAATCCTCATGTACTCGCATGGACCTTCCGGTTCCTGCGCTCCGGGCGCACCCGGCTGAGCGTGGTTGTTGACGCTCTAGCGGCATTACAACCACGGCCTGCCCCTCGCGGGTGGATGGCCGCTCGCTACGATTTCTAGAGGCGTCACGAAACACCTTAAAGCTTCTTGCCCCAGTGCAGCTTCTGCCGCAGGGTGTTGTAGTAGCTGTAGGAATGCGGATGCAGCAGGGTGACCGGACGGCTCGCGCGGGTGATCCACACGTGGTCGCCGCTCTTGAGATCGAAGTGAATCTGGCCGTCGAAGTGAACGCGCGCATCGTCGGCATAGATCAGGTTCAGTTCGATGCGCGAATGGCTGCTGACCACGATGGAGCGCGCCGACAGGGTATGCGGGCAGATCGGCACCAGCGCGATGGCCTCCAGCGTCGGATAAAGGATCGGTCCGCCGGCCGACATCGCATACGCGGTGGAGCCCGTCGGCGTGGCGACGACGAGGCCGTCGGAGCGCTGGGTATAGACGTATTCGTTGTCGATGAAAACCTCGAACTCGATGAGGCGCCCGGTGGCCGCCTTGCTCACCACCACGTCGTTGAAGGCGGGGCCCTCTTCGTAGGTGTCGTCTTCGTGCCGCAGCGTGGCCGTCAGCAGGATGCGCTGCTCGGCGTCGTATTCACCAGCCAGCATGCGCGCCAGTTCGGCTTCCATGTTGTCGACCGTGATGTCGGTGAGAA
>JANJWF010000080.1 GCA_024709685.1 Thiobacillus sp. | reverse complement strand
GCGAAAATCCGGCCCTGTATGTTGACAGTCCGGGGTGGACCCCTAGAATTTGTGTCAGCCTTTGCTTCCGACCACTATATGTTGTGAATAAATGTGTGGGCGGAGGCTGCGCAAGCTGTGCATAAGGTGTGCATACACACCAGGCAGCGTGAAATTTCCGCCCTACACCGAGGAGAGCCGTCGATGCTGAATATCGCCACCGAGTCCACCGTTCCAGCCCCGATTCCCGTTACCGACACTGCCGCTCCGGCGGTGATCGACACCCGTTACGCCGACTATAAGATCATCCGCCGCAACGGCGCGGTGGTCGGTTTCGCACCGGGCAAGATCGCCATTGCTGTGACCAAGGCGTTCATCGCGGTGCAGGGCGGGCAGGCGGCGGCATCGGCGCGCATCCGCGAGCTGGTCGAGGGGATCACCCATCAGGTGGTCAACGCACTGATCCGGCGCCAGCCCAATGGGGGCACCTTCCACATCGAGGACGTGCAGGACCAGGTCGAGCTCGCGCTGATGCGCTCGGGCGAGCATGAAGTCGCGCGCGCCTACGTGCTGTACCGCGAGAAGCGTGCGCAGGAGCGTGCCGCCGCCAAGGCTGCCGGCGCCGCGCCGGAAACGACGTTGCACGTGGTCGAAAACGGCCAGCGCAAGCCGCTCGACAGCGCTCGCCTCGCCGCCGCGCTCGCCGACGCCTGTTCCGCCCTCGGCGACAACGTCAAGGCCGAGCCCATCCTGCAGACGGTGATGCGCGACCTCTACGACGGCGTGCCGATGGCCGAGGTGGAGAAGGCGCTGGTGCTCGCCGCGCGCTCGATGATCGAGCAGGACCCAGCGTATTCCCTCGTCACCGCGCGCCTGCTGCTGAACTCGATTCGCCATGAGGTGCTGGGCGAAGCCGTCACCCAGGCGCAGATGGGCGAGCGCTACGCCGAGTATTTCCCTGCTTTCATTAAAAAGGGCATCGCCGCCGAACTGCTCGACGAGAAGCTCGGCCAGTTCGACCTCGCGCGCCTCGCCAAGGTGCTCGACGCCGGGCGCGACTACCAGTTCGGCTACCTCGGTCTGCAGACCCTGTACGACCGCTACTTCCTGCACATCGAAGAGTCGCGCATCGAGCTGCCGCAGGCCTTCTTCATGCGCGTGGCGATGGGCCTCGCGATCAACGAGATCGACCGCGAGGCGCGCGCCATCGAGTTCTACCAGGTGCTGTCGTCGTTCGACTTCATGAGCTCGACGCCGACGCTCTTCAACGCCGGCACCCGCCACAGCCAGCTGTCCAGCTGTTATCTCACCACCGTCACCGACGACCTCGACGGCATTTACCAGGCGATCAAGGAAAACGCCATGCTGCAGAAGTACGCCGGTGGGCTGGGCAACGACTGGACCCCGGTGCGCGCCATGGGCGCCCGCATCAAGGGCACCAACGGCAAGTCACAGGGCGTCGTGCCCTTCCTCAAGGTGGTCAACGACACCGCCGTCGCCGTCAACCAGGGCGGCAAGCGCAAGGGCGCGGTGTGTGCGTATCTGGAAACCTGGCACCTCGACATCGAGGAATTCCTCGACTTGAGGAAGAACACCGGCGACGACCGCCGCCGCACCCACGACATGAACACCGCGAACTGGATTCCGGACCTCTTCATGCAGCGCGTGATGGAAGGCGGCGACTGGACCCTGTTCTCGCCCAACGACGTCCCCGACCTGCACGACCTCTACGGCCGCAAGTTCGCCGAGGCCTACACCGAGTACGAACGCAAGGCGGACCGTGGCGAGATCAAGCTCTTCAAGCGCATCCCCGCCGTGCAGCTGTGGCGCAAGATGCTGTCGATGCTGTTCGAGACCGGCCATCCCTGGATCACGTTCAAGGACCCGTGCAACATCCGCAGCCCGCAGCAGCACGTCGGCGTCGTCCACTCGTCCAACCTGTGCACCGAGATCACGCTCAACACCAACGACCACGAAGTCGCCGTGTGCAACCTCGGCTCGGTCAACCTCGTCAATCATCTGAAAGACGGGCAACTGGATCTCGACAAGCTGAAGGTCACCATCCACACCGCGATGCGCATGCTCGACAACGTCGTCGACGTGAACTACTACGCCGTCGGCAAGGCGCGCAATTCCAACCTCAAGCACCGTCCGGTGGGCCTCGGCATCATGGGCTTCCAGGACGCGCTGCAGGAACTGCGCATGGCCTACGCGTCGAACGACGCAGTGGAATTTGCCGACCGCTCGATGGAAGCCGTCGCCTACTACGCCTACTGGGCATCGACCGAGCTCGCCGAAGAGCGCGGCCGCTATTCCAGCTACGAAGGCAGCCTGTGGAGCCGCGGCATTCTGCCGCACGACTCGAATCGTCTTTTGCTGGAAGAGCGCGGCGGCTACCTGGAAGTGGACAGCTCCGCGACCCTCGACTGGGACAGGCTGCGTGCGCGCATCGGCCAGTACGGCATGCGCAACTCCAACTGCCTGGCGATCGCGCCGACTGCGACCATCGCCAACATCGTCGGCGTCTCGGCCAGCATCGAGCCGACCTACCAGAACATCTACGTCAAGTCGAACCTGTCGGGCGAATTCACCGTCGCCAACAAGTACCTCGTCGCCGACCTGAAGAAGCTCGGCCTGTGGGACGAAGTCATGGTCGCCGACATCAAGTACTTCGACGGCAGCCTGGCGAAGATCGACCGCATCCCGGCCGACATCCGCACGCTCTACGCCACCGCGTTCGAGATGGAGACCAGCTGGCTGGTCGAGTGCGCCAGCCGCCGCCAGAAGTGGATCGACCAGGCGCAGAGCCTCAACATCTACATGGCCGGCGCCTCCGGCAAGAAACTCGACGAGACCTACAAGCTGGCGTGGATTCGCGGCCTCAAGACCACCTACTACCTGCGTACCCTGAGCGCCACCTCGGCGGAGAAATCCACCGGCAAGGGCGGCGAGCTGAATGCGGTGTCGGCGGGCGGCGGCGCCGGGGCCATGGCCAGCAGTGCGATGAGCAAGGCCGCGGCCAACCTGCCGGAGCCGGAGATCGAAGGGCGTGCCTGCACCATGCGGCCGGGGGATCCGGGGTTCGAGGAATGCGAGGCGTGCCAGTAAAGGGGTTGGAGGAGGAGGAGCAGCACCAAAGAAGAGGCAAACCTGGTCAATGAATGATTTCGCAATGAGCGAGGGTTCGTTGGCCGGGGGTAGCCCGGCGGCTAGTCACTTTCTTTGTTTCGCCAAAGAAAGTAACCAAAGAAAGGCGACCCCGCTGCGCTACCCCTTCGGGGCAGGCCTTGACTGAACCGAGCCATCGGGGCGGCTCCGCAACTCGCCCTGGCAGGGCATACAAAAAGTGCCCTGCTGTGGAACTCGGACAGTGCTCGCCTTCATCCCCGCTGACTCGATCCAGTCGAGGTGGCGCAGAAGGGGAAACTCCCCTCTCCCGCTCGCGGGAGAGGGGTGGGGGAGAGGGCAAGCCTTCCCGCCGAATGTTGAATAAGTAGTGTGGGCCCAGCCCACTTTGGGACAACCAAAGGAGAAAAAAACGATGCTGAATTTTGAAGAAGACTTCACCCCCGCCGCCCCCCGCATGGCCGCTGCGCCCATGCCTGCCGAGGTGAGCGCCGACACACCCGCTGCCCCCCGCTCGGTTGAATCCAGCACGCGCCGCGTGCAGGCCGCCGACAAGCGCGTGATCAATGGCGCGACGGACGTGAACCAGCTCGTCCCCTTCAAATACAAATGGGCGTGGGAGAAATACCTCGCCGGCTGCGCCAACCACTGGATGCCGCAGGAAGTGAACATGAGCCGCGACATCGCGCAGTGGAAGGACCCCACCGCCCTGAGCGAAGACGAGCGCCGCCTGGTCAAGCGCAACCTCGGCTTCTTCGTGACGGCTGACTCCTTGGCAGCCAACAACATCGTACTCGGCACCTACCGCCACATCACCGCGCCCGAGTGCCGCCAGTACCTGCTGCGCCAGGCGTTCGAGGAGGCCATCCACACCCACGCCTACCAGTACATCGTGGAAAGCCTGGGCCTCGACGAAGGCGAGATCTTCAACATGTATCACGAGGTCGCCAGCATCCGCGACAAGGATGAATTCCTCATCCCCTTCATCGACACC
>JANJWF010000178.1 GCA_024709685.1 Thiobacillus sp. | reverse complement strand
CCAGTATTTATACTGTATATGTATACAGTATTATGAAAGCCTCCCACTGTGCCCCTATCCTTGGAATCGGTGATGCAGCACCCTGGTATCTGGCGTGGCAACCAGCGCGCGCAGACGGCTGAGGAAGCGCTGCCAACCGGCTTTGCCGCACTGGACGCGCTGCTGCCAGGCGGCGGCTGGCCACGCGGGGCCTTGACCGAGCTCCTGATCGGCCGGCAGGGCATTGGCGAGCTGCGACTCCTGATACCGGCACTGGCGCGTCTATCGGAAGCGGACGGCTGGCTTGCCTGGGTGGCGCCGCCCTATGTGCCCTATGCCGCGGCGCTGACCGCTGTCGGTATCGATCTCAAGCGCCTGGTTGTGGCGAAGCCACCCTCCGAAGCCGATGCGTGGTGGACGGCGGAGCAGGTGCTGCGATCGGGGACTTGCGGTGCGCTGCTCGCATGGCTACGCGCGGCCGATGAGCGTCGTATGCGCCGCCTGCAGCTGTCGGCCGAGACTGGTCACACTTGGGGTGTGCTGTTCCGCCACGCACATGCAGCACAGGATCGTTCCCCCGCTGCGCTGCGTCTGCTGCTCGAGCCTGCCGCGGGGGGACTCGCGGTGTACATCCTCAAGCGTCGCGGCGGGCCGGTGAGCCAGCCAGTGGTCGTGGCGATGCCACAGGCGGGGGTCTGCCGGATGCGAATGGCACCCGCGCTGTCGCGGGTGCAGGCCTGATCCGTATTTCCCGAAGTCACCCTGCAAGTTTGTTGTCATGCTGTGGCTCGCTTTTCATTTCCGCGCACTGCCCATCGAAGTTTTTACCCGCGTCGCGGCTGTGTCCGAACCCTTGGCAGTGGCCGAGAAGCAGGGTGGCCGAACCTGCATCGTCGCCTGCAACGATGCCGCCGGCGAGTGTGGCATACGCGTCGGCATGGCCGCGTCCGCGGCCCAGGCCTTGGCCGACGGCCTCATCGTGCGCAAGCGCGACCCGCTGGCCGAGCAGGAATCGCTCAATGGCCTGGCCGTGTGGGCGGGGCGCTTTACCCCTTCGGTAAGTCTTGCGCCACCTGATGGCCTGCTGCTCGAAATCAGCACCTGCCTGAGTCTGCATCGAGGCCTCGCCAACCTGCTGAAGCAGGCACGCAGTGGACTTGTGGAGATGGGCTATGCAGCCTCACTGGCCTGTGCGCCGTCTTCGCACGGCGCCTGGCTCTTGGCAAAGGCAGGAATCGAAAAGGCCATACGGGATACTGCGCGGCTGGAGGCGGTGCTCGCCAAATTGCCGCTCGCGCTGCTCGACCAGCCGCCAGCGGTGGTGGAGGGACTGGCGAAAGTCGGCGCCCGTACGCTGGGTGACTGCCTACGTCTACCTCGCGCCGGCACCGCACGGCGCTTCGGCCAGGCACTGATCGGCGAGCTCGACCGCGCGTTGGGAAGCGCGCCCGAAGCGCACGCCTTCTTCGCACCGCCTGCGAGTTTCGAACGCACGCTGGAGTTGCCCGCACCGGTGCACTCCGCCGAAGCCTTGCTGTTCGCCACGCGCCGCCTGCTGCCGGAGCTGGAAGGCTTTCTCAGCCTGCGCCAGGCCGGCGTGCAGGAACTGGAACTCGTCTGCTGCCACGAGCGGCGCGATCCGACCGTCGTGAAGCTCGGCTTCATCAAGCCGGTGCGCGACATGGGGCACGTACAACTCCTGCTGCGCGAAACACTTGGCCGTGCCCGCCTGCCGGCCCCGGTATTCAATATTGCTCTGCGAGCGCCAGTGGTGTTGCCGCTGGCGGAATCAAATAGCGACCTATTCCAGGCCAGGAACAGCGAGGCCGAGGGCGACCTGCTGCTGGAGCGCCTGCGCATTCGCCTCGGCCAGGACGCTGTCCATGGTATCGAGAGCGCAGCCGATTATCGTCCTGAATGCGCCTGGCGGCCCTGCCAGGATCTGAAGCAGGCGACCGCTGCAGGCAACCCTCATCGTCCGCTGTGGCTGCTGCCCAGGCCGTTACCGTGCCACGACGGCCGGCTCAAGCTGAAGTCGGGACCGGAGCGCATCGAGAGCGGCTGGTGGGATGGTGGCGACGTCGTCCGCGACTACTACGTGGCGCACGACAGCAACGGCGCACAACTGTGGGTGTACTGCGACCGCGCCAGTGGCGAGTGGTATGTGCACGGGGTGTTCGCTTGATGGCCTACGCCGAGCTCCACTGCCTCTCGAATTTCACTTTCCTCCGTGGTGCGTCTCACCCGGAAGAACTGGTCGCACGCGCGCACGAACTCGGATACACGGCACTTGCACTGACCGACGAATGCTCATTTGCCGGCATCGTGCGGGCGCACGTGGCGGCAAAGGAATGCGGACTCAAGCTCATCGTCGGCAGCGAGATCCGGCTTGTCGAAGGTCCGCATGTCGTGCTGCTGGCGACTGACCGTGCCGGCTACGGCAAGCTCTCGGCGATCATCACCCATGGACGCCGCAGCGCGGCCAAGGGCAATTACAAGCTTGCGCTGGGAGACCTCGGAGATGGCGTGCCCGGTTGCCTCGTCTTGCTGCTTGCCGACCCGCCGCCCGCACTGGAAGATGCACGCACTATCGCAGCGCGCTTTGCGGGTCGCGCGTGGCTCGCGGTGGAACTGTTCCGCTCGCCCGATGACGCTGAGCGGCTGGCTGCAGCGAGCGAGCTCGCGACAGCGGTCGGCCTGCCCCTGATGGCAGCCGGCGACGTGCACATGCACGTCGCAGAGCGTCGCCCGATGCAGGACGTGCTCACCGCGATCCGTATCGGCGTGCCGGTATTCGACGCCGGAAACGCGCTGCATCCCAACGGCGAGCGGCATCTGCGCGGGCAGAGCGACCTTGCGCAGCTCTATCCGCAGCCTCTGCTCGACGCGACGCTTGCGGTCGCGGCGCGCTGCACGTTTTCTCTCGACGAACTGCGCTACGAATACCCTGAGGAGCTGGTGCCGCCTGGCGAGACGGCGATCGAGCACCTGCGCGAGCTGACCGAAGCGGGTCTTCTCAGGCGCTTCCCGAACGGCACGCCGGCCAAGGTGTGCGCGCAGGTCGAGTACGAGCTCGCGCTCATCGAAGAGCTCAGGTACGAGCCGTATTTCCTCACCGTGCACGACATCGTTCGGTTCGCCCGCAGTCGCGGCATCCTCTGCCAGGGGCGCGGCTCGGCAGCGAACTCGGCGGTGTGCTACGCGCTGGGCATCACCGAAGTGAACCCGGCGTGCATAGACATGCTGTTCGAGCGCTTCATCTCGCGC
Organism: Thiobacillus sp.; assembly: GCA_024709685.1. Classification (GTDB taxonomy): domain Bacteria; phylum Pseudomonadota; class Gammaproteobacteria; order Burkholderiales; family Thiobacillaceae; genus Thiobacillus. The sequence goes on along the minus strand of JANJWF010000178.1, from coordinate 2,799 downwards.
GAGCGCAACGAGCCGCCCGACATCGACGTCGATTTCGAGCACGAGCGGCGCGAGGAGGTGATCCAGTACCTCTACGCGAAATACGGCCGCAACCGCGCCGCGCTCGCCGCAACGGTGATCAGCTATCGCCCAAGGAGCGCGATGCGCGACGTCGGCAAGGCGCTCGGCTTCGACCTCGAGCAAGTCGACCGCCTGGCCAAGTCCATGGCGTGGTGGGACGGCCGCAAGATCAAGCTCGAGCGCCTGGTGGAAGCGGGCTTCGACCCGGCCACCCGCAAGGTGGCGCTGCTGATCCGGCTGGTCGATGAACTGGTCGGCTTTCCGCGCCACCTCTCGCAGCATGTCGGCGGCTTCGTCATCGCGCGCGGCCAGCTCTCGCAGTTGGTGCCGATCGAGAACGCGGCGATGCCCGAGCGCACCATCATCCAGTGGGACAAGGATGACCTCGGCGCACTGGGCCTGCTTAAGATAGACGTGCTCGCGCTAGGCATGCTTTCGGCGATCCGCAGGGCGCTCGACCTCGTGAGCGTGAAGCGTGGACGACCGTTTGCAATGAGCGACATTCCTTCAGAGGACCCTGCGGTCTACGACATGATTGGCCATGCCGATACGGTGGGCGTGTTCCAGATCGAGTCGCGCGCGCAGATGGCGATGCTGCCGCGCATGAAGCCGCGCCGCTTCTACGACCTGGTGATCGAGGTTGCGATCGTGCGTCCGGGGCCGATCCAGGGCGGCATGGTGCATCCCTACCTGCGCCGGCGTGAGCAGGTGGAGCCAGTTACCTATCCGAGTGAGGAAGTGCGCGGTGTATTGGAAAGAACGCTGGGCGTGCCGATCTTCCAGGAGCAGGCGATGCAGCTCGCTGTCGTTGCCGCGGGCTTCACCCCGGGCGAAGCCGACAGGCTGCGCCGCTCGATGGCGGCCTGGCGGAGGAAGGGCGGGCTCGAAGCGTTCGAGCGGCGCCTCATCGAAGGCATGCGCGAACGCGGCTACCAGGAAGACTTCGCGCGACAGATCTTCATGCAGATTCAGGGCTTCGGCGAATACGGCTTTCCCGAATCACACGCCGCGAGCTTCGCTCTGCTGGTGTACGTCTCCGCCTGGCTCAAGTGCCACGAGCCGGCGGCCTTCGCCTGCGCACTCCTGAACAGCCAGCCCATGGGTTTCTACGCCCCCAGCCAGATCGTGCAGGACGCACGCCGCCACGGCGTGGAGGTACGGCCGGTTGACGTGCTGGAAAGCGAGTGGGATTGCACGCTGGAAGCAGGCGATGGCGGCCAGTCCGCCCTGCGCCTGGGACTCCGGCAGGTGAAGGGGTTCTCGCTCGAAGGTGTCACCTACCTCACCGTGGCGCGGGCGCGCATCCCGATCGCGAGTGTCGACGATCTGGCGCGATGTGGCATCGATCCGCGCGACCTGAAATGCCTCGCCGCCGCCGGTGCGCTCGCCCGGCTTTCCGGCCATCGCCGGCTAGCCTATTGGGAGGTTGCGGGCATTGAGCGGGCCACGCCGCTTGTGATGGGACGGGTGGAAGAGTCGCAGCCGGAACTGTTTCCGCTTACAGAAGGCCAGGACCTGGTCGCCGACTATGCCAGTCTTGGCCTCAGCCTGGGCCGCCATCCACTCGCGCTGTTGCGCGGATGCCTGCAGCGCGAGCGGATCGTCACCGCCACCGAACTGGGATGCCTGCCGCATGGCCGTCTCGCGCGCGCCGCGGGCCTCGTCCTCAACCGCCAGCGTCCCGGCACCGCGAGCGGCGTCACCTTCCTCACTCTGGAAGACGAGACCGGCCACGTCAACGTCGTCGTGTGGCGTGACCTTGCCGAAAGGCAGCGGCGCGAACTCCTGGGCGCACGCCTGTTGGCGGTATATGGCACGCTGGAGCGGCATGGCGAGGTGGCACACCTGATCGCTGGCCATCTGCGGGATCTGACGCCGCTGCTGGGGAACCTGGTGACGCATTCGCGGGATTTCCACTAGATTGAATACATGTGCGGACACTATGCGCTGACTTCTCCTCCAGCCGTGATTGCCGAGCGGTTCGATTTGGATGGGCACACGGAACCGCCTTGGTGTTGCGGGTGGCAACCAAATCCAGTCCCGAACAGGAAGCGGAGATTCGGGAAGCCGAGCGGGTGCGCCGGCCCGTCTTGCTCATTCGTGGTGTGCCGGTGCCGTAGACCCGCCAGCCATCATCGAGTCAGTGACTACGGCAACGATGGCAGCCCCAGACCCGACATGACGGCGGTTCCCCGGCGACTACGATGGGACTAGAAAACGGTGTGGAATAGAACCAGCCCGGAACACGCGGCTGACTTTTGGCTGACTTTGTTGTCAAACAATCAGAGCTAACGGCTTGATTTGTTTGGCGTCCCCACGGGGATTCGAACCCCGGTTACCGCCGTGAAAGGGCGATGTCCTAGGCCTCTAGACGATGGGGACCCGGACGACGGTGTGAACCGCCAACTTTTGCTGCACGACTCACGTCGCTACTTCTTCTTCTGGTCGGAGAGCTGGGTCAGGGTGACGCCGAGCAACAAACCGACGAAGCCCAATGGTACCAGTGCCAGCCATACTTCGGCGTTATCACTGCCATTCAGCATCTTCCAAAATCCAACAATCAGCCCAAATACACTCAGTATCAACGCCAGCAGCGTGGTGATGACGCCAAGCTTGTGCATCGTGCTTCCTGTTAGTTGGTGGAGGTAAGCGGGATCGAACCGCTGACCTCTTGCATGCCATGCAAGCGCTCTCCCAGCTGAGCTATACCCCCAACGAAGCCGCGCATTCTATAGATGC
>JANJWF010000083.1 GCA_024709685.1 Thiobacillus sp. | reverse complement strand
GCGAGATAGCTGTAGCCGAAGGCCTTGAGGATGGCGATCTGGTCGCGCTGAAGCGCGATCAGGCGGCTCAGCACGATGTTGAGCAGGAAGGCGGCGACGCCGAGGAAGATCGCAGGGAACACCGTCGCCATGGTCTGCAGTTGCTTCAGCTCCTCCGACAGGAAGCGGTTGGAGAACTGGTCCTCGCGACCGTAAGCGCCGGTGCCGCCGTAGGTCGCGAGGATGGCGTCGACGCGGTCGATCACCTCCTGCTCGCGGGCGTCGCGCGCGAGCGTCAGGCTCACCTGGTTGAACGCGCCCTCCATGTCGTAGGCGGCGGCGAGCGCGCTGCGCCCCATCCACAGCACGCCGTAGCGCTTGAAGTCGGGGAACATCGCACCGGGCGCGATCTGGTAGACGTATTCCGGCGACACCGCGACGCCCACCACCGTCAGCTGCTTGCGCTTGCCGTTGATGATGGCGGCGAGCCGGTCGCCCGGCTGGAAGCGATGTGCGTCGGCGAAGGTGTCGGACAGCACGACCTCGTCGCTGCTCCACGGCTGCACGCTTCGCCCGCGCTTCAGGTGCAGCCGGTTGAGCTGCGCCTCGCCGGTATCCGGCAACGACAGGATCTGGCCCGTGATGGGGTCGGAGAAGCCTTCCACATCCAGCTTCACGCCCGCCGTCACCCGCGTTTCCAGCAATTCGACGCCGGGTATCGCGGCAAGCCGCTCGGCCACCGGCTCGGGGGCGCGTTTGAGAGTGGCGAACACGTCGGCGAAGCGGTATTCGCCGTAGAAGCGGTCGCGCGTGGTGGTGAGCGAATCGTAGGTGGAGAGCGACATCACCATGGTGGCGACGCCGCCCATGATTACCGCGGCGATCGCCAGCACCTGGCCGCGCATGTGCCACAGGTCGCGGAAGAGTTTGCGGTCGAGAGCCTTCACGTCGTATCAACGGGCTGTGCGCGCGTCCCACCTCCGGTAAAACACGCGCTTCATCGCGTGCACGGAGAGCAGGTAGACGGCCGCGATGCCTGCGAGCACGATGTAGAACGCGGCAGGTGGCGGGACGAATCCCAGCTGCGCGCCGAGGGGCGTCAGGGGCAGCGCGATCGCCACCGCAACCACCAGCAGGGACAGCGCAGCCAGCGCCGGATGCGGTCGGCTGGCGAACGGGTTGCCGCGGGTGCGGATGACGAAGATCACCAGCACCTGGGTCACCACCGACTCGACGAACCAGCCGGTGTGGAACAGCGCCTCGCCGGCATGGAATACGCCGAGCATGACGTAGAAAGTCAGGAAATCGAACACGGAGCTGACCGGCCCCAGGGTGAGCATGAAGTTGCGGATGAAATGCATGTCCCACGTTCGCGGGCTGGCCAGGTCCGTTTCATCGACGCTGTCGAGCGGGATGGCGATTTCGGACAGATCGTAGAGAAAGTTGTTGAGCAGGATCTGTATCGGCAGCATGGGCAGGAACGGCAGCAGCAGCGTTGCGCCGGCCATGCTGAACATGTTGCCGAAGTTGGAGCTGGTTCCCATCATGATGTACTTGGTGACGTTGCCGAAGGTGCGCCGCCCTTCCCGCACCCCCGCATGCAGCACCTGCAGGTCATGCTCCAGCATGATCAGGTCGGCGGCCTCCTTCGCCACGTCCACCGCGCCGTCCACCGAGATGCCGACGTCCGCCGTGTGCAGGGCGGGAGCATCGTTGATGCCGTCGCCGAGAAATCCGACCACGTGGCCGCGTGCGCGCAGCGCTGCCAGGATGCGGGTCTTCTGCGCCGGCGTGATGCGGCAGAACAGATTGGTGCCCTGCACCCGCGCCTGCAGCGCCGGATCGTCGAGCTCCGCAATCTCGCCGCCAGTCAGCACACCGCTGACCGCCACGCCGAGTTGCGCGCAGATGTAGCGGGTGACGAACTCGTTGTCGCCGCTGACGATCTTCAGCGCGATGCCGTCCTGCGCCAGCGCGGCCAGGGCCGGCGCAGCGCTGGCCTTGGGCGGATCGAGGAAGGCGGCAAAGCCGCTGAACACCAGTTCTGCCTCGTCGGTCAGCACGGCGTGGTCGTGCTCGGGCGGCTCGCTGCGCCAGGCGATGCCGAGCACGCGGAAGCCGTCGCGGCTCAGCGATTCGAACAGGGCCTGGATGCGGGCGCGGGCGGCGGCGTCCAGCGGATGTTGCCGCCCGTCCGCTTCGTAGCTTGTACACAGGCACAGGATGTCTTCCGGCGAGCCCTTGACCATCAGCGTGCGTTGGCCGCCCTGCTCCAGCAGCACCGATACCCGGCGCCGCTCGAAATCGAACGGTACCTCGTCTATCTTGCGCCAGCTGCCGACGTCGACGTGGCGGTGGGCGAGGATGGCGTCGTCGAGCGGACTCCTGATGCCGGTTTCGAAATGGCTGTTGAGATAGGCGAGTTCCAGCACCCGGTCGCTGTCCCCGCCGGCGGCATCGACGTGCCGCTCCAGCCGGATGCGGCCCTCGGTGAGGGTACCGGTCTTGTCAGTGCACAGCACGTCGATGCCGCCCAGGTCCTGCACCGCCGACAGCCGCTTGACGATGACGCCGTTGCGCGCCAGCCGCAGGGCGCCCTGCGACAGGGTGACCGACACCACCATCGGCAGCAGTTCCGGCGTCAGGCCCACCGCCAGGGCGACGGCGAACAGGAAGGACTCCAGCAGCGGACGCTGGAACAGCGCATTCACCAGCAGCACGAACAGCACCAGCAGCAGGGTCAGGCGCAGGATCAGGTTGCCAAAGTCCGGGGGGCCCCGCTCAACAGCGGTGCGCGGCGGCCGCCGCGCCAGGGTGTCGGCGATCTGCCCCAGTGCCGTATCCGATCCGGTACGCACCAGCACGACCCGGGCGGAGCCGCTGACGATCGACGTGCCCATGAAAACGGCGTTGGTCGCCGCCGCGATGCCGCCGTCCGGGTCGCGATCCGGTTCGAGGTCTGCCGCGCGCTTTTCCACCGGATAGGATTCGCCGGTCAGCAGCGCCTGGTTGACGAACAGGTCGCGCGCCTCCAGCACCCGGCCGTCGGCGGGAACCAGGTCGCCGGCCGCCAGCAGCACCACGTCGCCCGGGACCAGATCGGCCACCGCCGCCTCGTGCGCCTGCCCACCCCGCACGACGCTGGCGCGCAGGGCGATCTGGCGCTTGAGGCGATCGACCGCGCGGCCGGCGCGGTATTCCTGGGCGAAATCGAGCGTCACGCTCATCAGCACGATGATGCCGATGACGACGAAGCTGCGCATGTCGCCGAGGAAGCCGGCGATGGCGCTTGCCGCGAGCAGCACCAACACCAGCGGATTGCGGAAGTGAGCGAAAAACGCCGGCAGCCAGGCCCGCTCGGCGCGGGCGCGCAGCAGATTCGGGCCGCTGCGGGCCAGGCGGGCGGCGGCTTCGGCAGCGTCCAGGCCTTCGGGTCGCGTATTCAGCGCGGCAAGGAGTTCAGCCAGAGACTGCTGCCAGAGTCGCTCGGGAGGGTGTCTATCCGGCGTTGGCATGGCGCTACCAGCTCAATTCGTGTGCCGCCTTCTTCACGGCATTGGTACGGATCTCGGCGATCTGGCCGTCCGACAGGCGGATCACGCGGTCGGCCATGTCGGCAATACCGGCATTGTGGGTGATCAGCACGGTCAGCGTGCCGAGTTCGCGGTTCACCTTCTCCAGCACTTCGAGCACCACCACGCCGGTGGCCGAGTCGAGCGCGCCGGTCGGTTCGTCGCACAAGAGCACCGCCGGATTCTTGGCGACGGCGCGCGCGATCGCCACGCGCTGCTGCTCGCCGCCGGACAGCTGCGCCGGAAAATGGTCGAGGCGGTTGCCCAGTCCCACCAGGCCGAGCGCGTCCTCGGGGCGCATCGGCGAGGGCGCGATCTCGGTCACCGCGGCGACGTTCTCGCGTGCGGTCAGGCTGGGAATCAGGTTGTAGAACTGGAATACGAAACCGACGTACTCGCGGCGGAAGCGCGTGAGATCGGCCTCGGAGGCGCCGGTCAGTTCGTGGTCGAGGTAGTAGACCTCGCCGCCGGAAGGCGCATCAAGCCCGCCGAGGATGTTCAGCAGCGTGGACTTGCCGCTGCCGGAGGGGCCGAGCAGCACCACCATCTCGCCGCGGTAGAGCGTGAGGTCGATGCCGCGCAGTGCCTGCACCTCGACCTCGCCCATGCGGTAGATCTTGGTGAGGCCGCGGGCGACGAAGACGGCGTTGGCGGGGTCATGATTCGACATGCCGGTCATCATGCCACGCGCCCCGCCGGCCACGGTAGGAGGGCCGCCCCCGGCCCGATTTTCGCGCCGTCGCATACCCCCGCATCGGGCCGGGGCGGCCCTCCTACGCCGACGCGGCGAAATGCTCCGCGAACCACCCCGCCGCCCGCATCGCCACGGATTCAAGCGTGCCGGGTTCCTCGAACAGGTGCGTCGCGCCGGGCACGATCACCATTTCCTTCTTGCAGCGCAACTGGTCGTACGCCAGCTGGTTGAGGTCGATCACGCCGTCGTCGTAGCCGCCCACCAGCAACAGGGTCGGCGCGCTCACCTTCTGCAGGGCGAGCTCGCTGGCGAGATCGGGTCGGCCGCCGCGCGAGACCACGGCGCGTGCGCCCTCGCCCCGCACGGCAGCGGCCTCGCGCGCGGCGGCGGCGCCGGTGCTGGCGCCGAAGAAGCCGAGCGGCAGCTCGCGGGTCGCCTCCTGCCCGGCGACCCAGCGCGAAGCGTCGAGCAGGCGCCGCGTCAGGAGCCCGATGTCGAAGCGCCGCGAATAGTCGCGGT
>JANJWF010000067.1 GCA_024709685.1 Thiobacillus sp. | reverse complement strand
GCGTACTATGCAATTGGCTTCGTACTGACCACGGCATGCCTGCATGGGGCGGGCATTGCGGGCGCCCGAGCCGGCCGCCGTGCGGTACGGGTCGCGGGCGCGGCGATTGCAGCCACCGGCCTTGCGCTGGTGTTCGTCCTGACCCCAAGGGCAATCGACTGCAACGCCTGCTGGAAGCGGAGGCGCGCGCAAGGGCGCTAGTTGTTGAGTTTCGGCAGGTTGTTCATGGCCGGTATGCGTGTCATGGGTGTTGATGGCTGAGTGCGGGGGATGCCATACATTTGTAGTGGTGGATGAAGGGCAGTCTCCCGCTGGGAGGTCTCGCCCTCGTTCCACCCGCTCGCCGCTGGTCTCGTCATCAACCGCCAGCGTCCCGGCACCGCGAGCGGCGTCACCTATCTCAGTGCATCCGTACCTTCACATCATTGGAACCAGCCGATTTCAAAGGCCGCCCGGTCGGGAGTGAGCGTATGATCTGCGGATTTCATGAGGCCGGCTCAACTTTTATGCCGGTTTCTGCTATCTCCAATCAGACAAGGCGTTGCGGCCCGAACAAGTTAATGAACCAGCCTCATCAGGCACATGGCACGACCAGCGCCCTTGCTCTCGGTGCGCTCGGCATTGTCTTCGGCGATATCGGAACCAGCCCTCTCTACACCATGAAGGAGGTGTTCGGCGGCCATCACTTGGCGCTCAGCCAAGGCAATGTGCTGGGTATCCTCTCCCTGATTTTCTGGTCACTGATGCTGGTGGTATCCGTGAAGTACGTCAGCATCATGATGCGGGCCGACAACAAGGGGGAGGGCGGCATTCTGGCCCTGCTCTCGCTTCTTCAGGGGCATGCCCCGCTGGGGTCGCGGTTGCGTTGGGCCCTGATGTCGCTGGGTTTCCTCGGCGCCTCATTGTTCTTCGGGGATACGCTGATCACCCCGGCCATCTCCGTGCTTTCCGCCGTCGAGGGACTGGAGATGGGCACCCCGGTCTTGCACCCTTTCATCGTGCCGCTTGCACTCGGCATTCTGGTGGGGCTGTTCCTCATTCAGCAACACGGCACGGCTTCGATCGGCAGGCTGTTCGGCCCCGTCATGCTGGTCTGGTTCGGCGTCCTCGGTTTGCTCGGAATACTCAGCATTCTCCAGCATCCCCAGATTCTTGCCGCACTGCTGCCTATTCATGCGGTGCATTTCTTTGCCGCACACGGCACGGCGAGCTTCTTCATCCTCGGCGCGGTCGTGCTGGCGATTACCGGAGCGGAGGCCTTGTATGCCGATATGGGGCATTTTGGTCGCCGCCCCATCCAGCTGGTCTGGTTCGCCTATGTCCTGCCGGCGCTGGTTCTCAACTACTTCGGGCAGGGGGCACTGTTGCTGTCCAATCCGGAGGCCGTGCGCAACCCGTTCTACATGCTTGCACCGGAATGGGCGCTTTTCCCCATGATCGGCCTGGCCACCGCAGCGACCGTGATCGCTTCCCAGGCCGTCATCTCCGGCGCCTTCTCGGTGACCCGTCAGGTCATCCAGATGGGCTATGCCCCGCGTCTGATCATTCACCACACGTCTGCCACTGAGGCCGGCCAGATCTACATCCCCTTCGTCAACTGGGTCCTGGCGATCGGCATCGCCCTGCTGGTACTGGGCTTCCAAAGTTCGAGCAACCTGGCCGCCGCTTACGGCATCGCGGTAACCGCCACTTTCGCCATCGACACCTTGTTGCTCGGGCTGGTCATGCGCGCGCAATGGGACCTGGACCCTCGCCTGACCGTGGCGGTCGTGCTGTTTTTCCTTGCGATCGACCTCTCGTTCTTCGGCGCGAATGTGGTCAAAATCCCGGACGGAGGCTGGTTTCCGCTGCTGGCAGCGCTGGTGATCTTTACCCTGCTGGTGACGTGGAAGCACGGGCGGGAGATCGTTGCGCAGCGCTTGCGCCAGATGGCTGTGCCGCTGGCCCCGTTCGTGGAGAGTCTGCTGGCGAATCCTCCGACTCGCGTAACGGGGACCGCCGTATTCCTGACTGCCGATGCGAAGGGGACGCCTGCAGCCCTGCTGCACAATCTCAAGCACAACAAGGTCCTGCACGAGCGTGTGGTGATTCTGAATGTACGCCATGCCGACGTCCCGTACGTTCCTGCCGACAGGCGAATGGAGATGACAACGCTGGCCGAAGGCTTCTATCACGTCGTCATCCGCTATGGATTCATGGATGACATCGACATTCCCAATGCCCTGTCGGAATGCCCCTGCGGCATGCAGTTCGACCTGATGGACACCACCTTCTTCTTCAGCCGGGAAAACCTGATCGCCACCCGTGGTGAGGGCATGATGCTCTGGCGCGAGCACCTTTTCGCCGCCATGGCACGCAATGCCGCCAGTCCCATGAGCTTTTTCCAGATACCCGCCAACCGGGTGGTCGAACTTGGTGCGCAGCTCGAAATTTGAGACTTGCCTGCGAGGGAAGAGGGTTTGTACCGCGTGAAAATTGTCGAACTTCAAATTTCAGCGGGCTGGATCAACAGGTAACTCGCTCTCCTGCGGCGATGGATATTTCCTGGAATCCGTCGCCGTCATGCAGCACGAACAAGGCATTCATGCCGCGTTCCCGCGCCAGTTCGATTCCCGCCTTCTCACCCAGCACCAGCAATGCGGTCGCCCAGGCATCGGCAAGCATGCAGCTCGAAGCCACGACGCTGACCGCGGCAAGCCTGTTCGATGAAGGTTCCCGCCGGGCGCCGTCAATCGTGTGGGCGTGGGATTTGCCGTGATGTTCAATCCAATGGCGGTAGTCGCCCGAGGTCGCAATGGCGGCGTCGCTGAGTTCCATCACACCCATGACGTCACGCAGATGCCGCACGGGCTTTTCGATGGCGATCGCCCAGGGTTGCCCATCCGGTTTCGTGTCGCGGGCGCGCATCTCGCCGTCGATGCCGACCAGATAGCGGGTGATGCCCAGGGTGTCGAGACAGCGGGCCAGCCGATCGACGCCGTAGCCTTTGGCGATGCCCGAG
>JANJWF010000041.1 GCA_024709685.1 Thiobacillus sp. | reverse complement strand
GGGCGTCGATTTCCGCGTCTGTCGCAACACCCTTAAGGGACGCAATCTCGACGACAGCGCCGTGATGATGGACGCCACCGTGGTGCCTTCCGGCGTCGCCGAAATCGGCCGCCTGCAGGCCAAGGAAGGGTTCGTTTATCTCAAACCCTGAAAAGTCGACGCTTTCGCTGTCCGGCATGGCGGCCCGCGTCGGCGGGCCGCCATTTTTCTATGCGCTGCGGATGAAGTACTCGCGGTAGTACTTCAGTTCGTCGATCGATTCGTAGATGTCCGCCAGCGCCTCGTGCCTGTTGGATTTCTTGAACGCCTCGGACAGTCCGGGCTGCCAGCGCTTGGCCAGTTCCTTCAGGGTGCTGACGTCGAGGTTGCGGTAGTGGAAGAAGGCTTCCAGCTGCGGCATATGGCGTGCCATGAAGCGCCGGTCCTGGCAGATCGAATTGCCGCACATCGGCGAGGTCCTCGCCGGGACGTGCTGCTTGACGAATTCCAGCATCTGCGCCTCGGCAGCGGTCTCGGAAAGCTGCGAGGTCCTGACCCGATCGATCAGCCCCGACTTGCCGTGCGTGCCCTTGTTCCAGCTGTCCATCGCATCCATCACCCCGTCGGGCTGGTGAATCACCAGCACCGGTCCTTCGGCAACGGTGTTCAGGTCGGCATCGGTCACGACGATGGCGAGTTCGATGATACAGTCGGTGTCGGGCGACAGGCCGGTCATTTCCATGTCCAGCCAGAGCAGATTCGAGGGGTTCAGGGCCATGGCAGATTCCTTCAAAAACAGGCCGCCATTCTCGCACACGAAAAGCCAGGTGCTGGCGCAATTGCAGCATGGTGCCCATAATGCAGGGCTCGCCGAAAGGAGATCCATCATGAAAATTCTGACCGCCCTATGCTGCGGCGTCCTGCTGGCCGGCGGCGCCCACGCTGCGCCGTCCATCAAGGGCGACCCCAAGACCGGCAAGGCCCTGCACGACGAAACGTGCGTCAGTTGCCACGCCAGGATGTTCGGCGGCGACGGCAGCGGGATCTACACCCGCGCTGACCGCAAGGTCCAGAACGCGCAGCAACTCGCCGCCCGCGTCTCGGCCTGCAACGCCAACACCGGTACAGGCTGGTTCCCGGAGGACGAGGCCCACGTCGCCGCCTACCTCAACCAGCAGTACTATAAGTTCAAGTAAGGCTCTTCAAGCAAGGACACGCCATGACCACCATCGTTGAAGAACTCGTCCGCAAGAAGTGCGCACCCTGCGAAGGCGGGGTGGCGCCGCTGACCGATGCGCAGATCGCGCCGATGCTGAAGGGCCTGTCGGGCTGGCAGCGCGACGGCATCAAGATTGCCAAGGAATTCAAGTTCAAGGACCACTACCAGGCGCAGGCCTTCGTCAACGCCGTGATGTGGGTATCGCACCGCGAAGATCACCACCCCTTTCTGATCGTCGGCTACAACACCGTGAAGGTGGAATACTGGACTCACGCCATCGGCGGCCTGTCGGAGAACGACTTCATTTGCGCGGCCAAGGTCGACAGCCTGCTTGAACTTTAAGAAAATTTATCCGTTAATAAGGCAAACTTATATATAACGGAGAACAGCAATCATGAACTGGATGGAAATCATTGGCGCCCACGTCATGTGGAAGCAGCGCCTGACTGCCTTTCTGGCTGGACAGAGCACGGAAGAGCTCGATCCCGAGACGATCCGACTGGACAACCGTTGCGCCCTCGGGAAGTGGATTTACGGCGACGGCGCATCCATGTCGCATTTGCCGCAATACGAAGACGTGCGCGGCCTGCACGCGCAGTTCCACCAGTACGCAGCGGATGTGGTGACCCTGCATCTGGCCGGGAACACGGCCGAGGCCGAGAAACTGCTGCACGGCGACTACTCCAGGCTGTCCGAAAAACTCAAGCACCGAATCATCGGTTTATCGCAGCAGGTCAAATCGGCCACCGACGGAATTCCGCGATTCTGAGCACCCTGCCCGGCCAGGTCATCGCTGCCTTCAGCCGCCGTTTCATCGTCGACACGCCCGCGGGCGGCCTGCCGTGCCAGGTCAAAGGCCGCCACCTGCAGGTGGTGTGCGGCGATCGCGTCGAAGTCCGGCGCGACGGCGATGCGGGGGTGATCGAGGCGGTGCTGCCGCGTGCCAGCCTGCTTTTCCGCTCGGACGCATTCAGGACCAAGGCCATTGCCGCCAACGTCACCCAGCTTGCGGTGGTGGTGGCGGCGCGGCCGAGTTTTTCGATGGAACTGGTGCAGCGCTGCATCCTCGCCGCCGAGGACCAGGGCATCGCCGGCCTGCTGATCCTCAACAAGTCCGATCTGCCGGAAACGCCTGCCGCGCGCGAACGGCTGAACCTGCTCACCCGCATCGGCTACCCTCTGGTCACGCTGTCGGCGCTGAACGACGCGGCACCGTTGCGTCCGGCCCTGCAAGGCCACAGCACGCTGCTGATCGGTCAGTCGGGCATGGGCAAGTCGACGCTCATCAATGCGCTGTTTCCGGGCGCCGAGGCGATGACCGCCGAATATTCCGAGGCGCTCGACAGCGGGCGCCACACCACCACCCACACCCGTCTGCACCGGCTGGATGCCGATTCGGCGGTGATCGACTCACCGGGGTTGCAGGAATTCGCCCTGCAGCACCTGGATACCGACGCGCTGGCCCACGCTTTCGTCGAGTTCCGCCCGTTTCTGGGGCAATGCCGTTTCCGCGACTGCAAGCACGAGAGCGAGCCGGGCTGCAGGCTCCGGGAAGCGGCCGCGGCAGGCGACATCAATCCGGCGCGGCTGCAGCTGTTCCAGACCCTGCGCCGCCACCATTGAAATGCGGCTTATGCCCGGACCAGCGCGGCCTCGACCTGCTGGCGGACAGCCGCGCCTTTCAGCGTCTCGACCAGTGCCAGCGCAAAATCCATCGCCGTACCGGGGCCCCGGGAGGTCAGCACCTTGCCGTCCTGTACCACGGCTTCGGCGCTGACGCTCACGCCCGGCAGCCCGTCGAGAACACCCGGGTAGCTGGTCGCCTGCCTGCCCTCGAGCACGCCGGCTTCGGCCAGTACCATCGGCGCGGCGCAGATGGCAGCGGTGTACTTTCCGGCCGCCGCCATGTTCCTCACGAGGCCGAGGATGCGCGTGTCCTCCTTCAGGTGCGTCGCGCCCGGCATGCCGCCCGGCAGCACCACCATGTCGTATTCGCCGGACAGGGCGGCGTCGAGCGTCCTTTCCGGCCCGATCTGGACACCGCGGCTGGCCTTGACGATGCCGGGATTCAGTCCCGGGGTGACCACCTCGATGCCGGCGCGGCGCAGCAGGTCAATGAGGGTGACGGCCTCGAGTTCTTCGCAGCCGTCTGCCAGCGGAATCAGCACCTTGGCCATGGCGCGCGCCTCAATCCCTGAAATTCTGGAACTGCAGGGGAAAATCGGTGATGGTCTTCTTCACCAGCGCGATGGTCTCCTGCAATACATCGCGCTTCGCGCCCGACACGCGCACGCTGTCGCCCTGGATGCTGGCCTGCACCTTCAGCTTGCTGTCCTTGATGCACTTGACGACTTTCTTCGCAAGTTCGGTCTCCACGCCGGTTTTCACCGTCACGCTGCGCTTGACCTTGTTACCCGAGACCTTCTCGACGTTGCCGATGTCGAGACATTTCACGTCTACGCCGCGCTTGGCGAGCTTCTGCGCCAGGATGTCGTGTACCTGGTCGAGCTGGAATTCGGTGTCGGCGTAGACCGTAAGGACATACTCGGACTGCTCGACGCGCGCGTCGGATCCCTTGAAATCAAAGCGGGTGGAAACTTCCTTGTTAACCTGATCGACCGCATTGCGGACTTCCTGCTTGTCGACTTCGGAGACGATGTCAAAGCTCGGCATCCTTGTTCACTCCTCGCACATTGCTTGCAAACCCACGCCTCACCGTGACGCGTGTAACGGTAGGAGCGGCGCCTCGCCGCGAACGCCCATCGCGGCGA
>JANJWF010000135.1 GCA_024709685.1 Thiobacillus sp. | reverse complement strand
TGGCGAGCACTCCGGCCCGGACGACATGCCCGGTTTCATCCAGTTCGACCCGCAATACGACTTTGCCGGTTTCGCCCAATCGACGCGCCAGCGGCGGATAGGCGGGCGGGCTGCGCTCGGGACAGGTCAGCGCAAGCTCGGTCCCCAGCGTCACGGGTTCGGGCGGGGCGGGCGGCGCGGGCGGCAGTGGCGCGGGCTCGGGCGGGGCCTCGATCACGGCAGGGGGCGGCGGTGGCTCGACGGCGTCTGTCGGCGAGACTACCGGGGTGTTTGCGGCCAGGTGGTGGTGCGGTTCGGGCGGCGGCGGTGTTTCACGCTTGGGCGGCTTGGCCGGCCGCGGCGGCGGGGTGACGCTTGGCTTGGGCGGGATGGGCGCCGGCTCGATGAGGTTGACGAACAGGGTCATCGCCGCGGTCGGCGGCGGGATGACGCGGGCACTCCACAGGCCGTAGAGTACCGCGGCGTGCAGCGCCAGTACAAACGCCAGTCCGGCCGCGTGTTCCGTTCTCATTCCCACCGGTCAATAATCCAGCCGCAGTTCCGCATGCCAGGTACGCTGCGGGAATGGAAGCGGGCCGATAAAGTGTTTGGCGGTGTTGAGATGATCTGCCTCCGGTTCGGGCCGAGACCGCGACCGGGTGGGAAAAAGGCAGTCCGCCGTCATGCGACCGGGCAACCCGGCACCGCGGGTTCTCCACCCTGGCCAGCCATATCCATATCCATATCCTGCCGGCGTCATCAGCGCAGCGCCGACCGCCAGGTTCAACCTGGCTTTCCGCATCGTCGAATGGTGTCGATGCTCGATAGCTGCGGCAGGTTGGCACGGCAGAATTGCTGCCAGCAGCAAGGGAAAGGCAAATCGGCACATCCTGCCCTGACCTGTATATTAGTTGTGTCTTATGTTAGCCGGGCGGGCGCAGCACCGATATGTGACAAATTGACGCACCGCCGTGATGGAAGCACCTTCCGGATCAATTGGGACGTGTTTCAGGCAGCGGCGTTTCCGTTTCGAGTGGGGCGTGCCTGCATCGATCACCGGCAACCCGGATCCCACAAGCCCGTCCCCTGACCCGTGCGCGGCAAATCGGATTCGATCCGGCTGCAGCTGGGCCAGAGCCGGCAGCCTCAACTCACCGCCAGATGTTTCGTTTGGCCGATTCCGTGCGCATGTTGGCCCAGCAGGGCGGTAGCCGCGTGGCCGGAAAGGGGGGCGCTGTAGTAATACCCCTGCATTTCGTGACATTGCATCTGTTGCAGCCGGGCGCGCTGAGCTTCGGTTTCGACGCCTTCGGCGATTACGGTCAGGTTCATGCCACGTCCCATGGCGATCATCGCGTTGACGATGGACAGGTTCTCCTCGCGATCGAGTTCCTGCACGAAGGACTGGTCGATCTTGAGGGAGTGGATGGGGAAACGTGACAGGTATTTGAACGAACTGTAGCCGGTGCCGAAATCGTCGATGGCGAGCCGGATTCCGGCAGTGGAAAGCCGTCCGAGTTTGACGGCATTAGCCTCGAAGTCGCGCATCAGCAGGCTTTCGGTGATTTCCAGTTCCATCTGATGGCCGTCGAGCGCATGTACCTGCAGGGCGTGCATGACGCTGTCGACGAAATCCGGACTTTCGAGCTGGCGCGCGGAGATGTTGACCGACAGACGCAGCGGCGGCAGCCCTGCCTTGCGCCATGCCGCCATCTGCGCACTCGCCTGGTGCAGCACCCAGTCCCCGATGGGAACGATGACGCCGGACTCCTCGGCTACCGGAATGAAATCGACGGGAGTCAGCAGGCCGCGCTGCGGATGCCACCAGCGCAGCAGCGCCTCGAATCCTCGCAGTTCGCCGCTGAGCGTGTCGACCTGCGGCTGGTAGAACAGCACGAACTCGTTGCGCACCAGCGCACGGCGCAGGTCGACCTCGAGCTGCATGCGATCGGAATAGGGCGCCTGCATGCCGGATTCCCAGAATTGTAGACGGCTGCGGCCATCCGACTTGGCCTGGTACATGGCGATCTCGGCCTGGCGGATCAGGCTGTCGAGCAGTTCGCCGTCTTCCGGCGCGACGCAGGCACCGATGCTGACCGAAATATAGATCTCGTGACCCTTGACGTAGGCCGGCTTCGACAGCACCTGGATGATCTTGCGGCAGGTGTGCTCGACGTCGCCACGGGAAACCAGGTTGGGCAGCAGCACGGCGAATTCGTCGCCGCCCAGGCGCGCCAGCGTATCGCCCTCGCGCAGGCACTGTCGCAGCCGCGTGCCGACCATGAGCAGCAGTTCGTCGCCGATGGTATGGCCGAGCGAGTCGTTGATGACCTTGAAATGATCCAGGTCGAGGCTCAGCACTGCCAGCGGCTGCTGGTTGCGCTTGGCCTGGGCCAGCATGAGGCCGAGGTGGTCGCGGAACAAAGCACGGTTGGGAAGTCCGGTAAGCAGGTCGTGGTACGCCTGGAAATGCACGGTTTCCTCGGCCTGCTTGCGCTCGGTGACATCCTTGGCGACGCCGTAGCTGCCGATGAAGCGCCGCTCGAAGATGCCGGCCTCTTCGTCGTACATGCCGGTGGCGGTCAGTTCGACGGCCTTGCAGCGTCCGTTCATCAGGCGGGGGCGACGCATGCCCGGGTTGCACTTGAGGCGGATTTCGATATTGCGCGCATTGCGGTCGCCGGCGCGGCGCTCGTTGAATATGTGCTCGGCGCGCGCCATGTCGTCCTCGTGGATCACGATGCTGTAATGCTGACCGAGAAGGTCTTCGCGCCGGTAGCCGAGGAGGCTCTCGACGCGATCGTTGACGAAGGTGAAGCGGCCGGCGTCATCCAGCGTGTAGATGAAATCGGGTGAGCTGTTGACCAGGAAGCGATGCCATTTTTCCGACTGCTGCAGGCGCTGCAGAATGGAATTGTTTTCCTTCTCCAGGCGCCGGCGTATCAGGGTGTTGTCGACGCGGCGCAGCAGTTCCTCGGCCTCGTAGGGCTTGCGTACGAAATCGGCAGCGCCACCCCGCAGCGCACGAATCGCAGCGTCGATGGTGCTGTCGCCCGACACCACGATCACCGGGGTGTCGGCGCAGTGCTCGGCGACGAAGCGCAACACCTCGCTGCCGTTGAGGTCGGGCATCCCCAGGTCGAGCAGGATCACATCGAACTGCTGCCTGCCGATGGCGGTGAGCGCTTCGTAACCGCCGTTGGCGGTCACCACCTCATAATCGCGGGCGCCGAGCAGGCGGCTCAGCCCCTCCAGGATCAGCGGTTCGTCGTCCACGATCAGCAGGCGGGAGCGAACCGGCAAGCTGCTGATGGTGCCGTGCTGCGGCAAGTGTCCGATGAGATCGTCTAGCATGGTGTCCTCCCTTGGGCGCGGGTTACATCGACCCGACGCGTCTAGTCGTAAGCGGAGCCTGGCCGTTTTGCAAGGTGGGCAGGCGGATCAGGAAATGGGTGCCTTGCGGCGTGCTGGTGCAGCTGAGATGGCCGTTCATGCGCTCGACCAGGCCACGACTGATGGTCAGGCCGAGCCCGGCATGGTCGCCCCCTTTCTCGCTGACCACCGGTTCGAACAGGTGGGACACCACGGCGTCGGGCAGGCCGGGGCCGGTGTCGGCCACCTCGATTTCGACCTGGCGCTGGCCGTCCGTATCGACGAGACGGGTCGTGAACGTGAGGCGGCCGCCAGCCTGCATCGCCTCGACCGCATTCTTGGCAAGGTTGAACAGCACCTGTTTCAGCAGGTCTTTCTGCAGCGGGAGCGGCGGCATATCGGGATTGAGATCGATCTGCACGTTGACCTTGTTGGGGACGAACAGGGTACCGAGCGCCATCCGCACCAGCTCGGACACCACGCTGTTCACCGACACCAGTTCGAGCGCCGTCTCCGGCACGCTGGTTTCCTCTGCAACGGTGATGCCGCGTACGATGCGCGCCACCCGCTCGATTTCGTCGCCGATGATGCCGAGGTCGCGCTGCACCGCAGAGTCGGCGCCCAGACGGGCGGACAGCAGTTTGACGTAATTGCGCATGATGGTGAGCGGGTTGGCCACCTCATGAACGGCGCGCCGCACCCTGTCGCGCGGAATGTCGTCGCCTTGGGCTGGCGGAAGCCGTGCCGTCGCGACGGGCACCACAGGCGGGGCGACCGGGACGACCAGTGCGCGCGCAACGGCGGCCGGCATCAGGGCCTCGGTGCATTCGGACAGGGTGAAGCGCCAGAGTGCAGCCGTGCCAAGCCCGGGCAACGCATCTCCGGCCACCAGCACACCGGTGCGGCCGTCGTGCAGCGCCAGTGGCTGGCACGTAAAACCCGATACGCCGAGCAGGCGGGCGATCTGTTCGTCGACCAGGGCCGTATCCACCGCGCCGCCTATGAACTGCTGCGGTGCGCTGCGGGCGAGTGCGCGCGGCAGTGCCGACAGGCCATCGTCGGCTGGGATTGCCAGCGCGGCCAGGCCGGCAGCAGCAGGCATCAGCGGCGTCACACGCAGGCAGCCGTCGGAGGCGAGTGCAAACAGCGCCGCCTGCTCGACGCCGAACAGCGCACACAATGCATCCTGCAGCAGCGGAAACACCTGGTCGGGCGTGCTGGCCTGACGGAAATGGCTGTGCAGCGCCGATTGCGCTGCCTGACCGGCATACAGGCGGGCGAGGCGGTCGAATCCGGTACCGTACGTCTGCACGGCCGCATCGGCCAGACCGAAGCGCTGCGCCTGCTGGTGCACGTACGCCTGGCTGTCGGCCAGCAACCGGGAAGCCTCGCCCGCACCCATCTGCAAGGTGGCGAGCGCGGCACGCACGTCGACGCTGTCCACCGCGTCGGCACGAATAACGAGCTGATAGGCCAGCTGGACGATGCGCACCAGCGGATGCGCCGCCCGCCCGCGTGCCAGCGGCTCGGCGTGATAGTGCACCGCATCGGCCAGCCAGCCATCGGGATCGAGTCCGGCCGGCCAGTCGACGGCATGCGGCGGGGACACCTTGCCGGCGTCGAGATATTCCGCGAGATTGTGGCTCATGCCCGCCGTCCAGGCCGTCTCGCCATCGGCCACCCCCGAGTGCACCGCCAGCGACTGTGCCAGATGTGCGACACCGACTGACTGGCGCCAGCGTGCCGCATAGACCGCCTGCGCCGAACCGGACGCAACCGGCGCGGCGAGCAACAGCGCACGCAGCAGATCCTGATGGACTAGATTGAAATCAGCGGGCAGCCCCCGCAAACGCAACGCGAGGACCGGGTCGAAGCGCACGCAGGCGGCGAACTCCGCTTGCGCAATGTCGCCCCGCATCAGCTGTTCCAGCGCCTCGGCCACCACGCCGGGCGCGCAAGGATACGCTGTTAGCTCTGACTTCTTCAGTAAATTATTCGGAAGCTCTCGCATCTTGTTGCTATTTATAGCGATATTTGCTAAACCGTCAATCAGGGTCTGGAAAATATTTAAGCGTTTGCCATAAACTGTTGCTTTAAAGTTCGGGTTCGCATGGCCGTATTGGTCCCATCGGGTTAAATTTTCGACGCATGACAATGAAGCAAACATATATGAAAGCCGTGCTGTCCGGGTTGGTCCTATTGTGCGTGCACGTCAGTGCCGTCGCAAACGACGACCGGACGTCGCTGGAAGTGAACGAGCAGGGCGCCATTGCCGAGCCCGCACCGCAATCCTACGGATCCGTCCCGATGCCGGAGTTGAGCGCGCAATCGGTGCTGGTGCTCGACCAGGAGACCGGGCAGCCCCTGCTGGCGAAAAATCCCGACCTGCAGACGCCGATCGCCTCGATCACCAAGCTGATGACCGCCATGCTGGTACTCGACGCGGCACAGCCGATCGATGAAAAGATCACCATCAGCACCGCGGACCGTGACACCATCAAGGGCACCGGCTCGCGGCTGGCCGTCGGCTCTCGCTATACGCGTGGTCAACTGCTGCATCTGGCGCTGATCGCATCCGACAACCGCGCCGCGCATGCGCTGGGGCGCACCTATCCGGGCGGACTGGAGCGCTTCGTCGCCACCATGAACCGCACGGCGCGCACCCTGGGCATGAACGACACCGTCTATGTCGAGCCTACCGGCCTGTCGAGCGGCAATCGCTCGACCGCGCTCGATCTTGCCCGGCTCGCCGATCACGCCTATCAGAACTATCCCGAAATCCGCCATATTTCCGCCACCGGCCATTACACCCTCGGCACCCAACGAGTGGTGGTGAAGAAGAAGCGCCACAAGGCCAAGGTCTACTACCGCCCGGTGGCCTTCAACAACACCAACCGCCTGACGCGCATGGATGGCTGGGACATCGGCCTGTCCAAGACCGGCTTCATCAACGAGGCCGGGCATTGCCTCGTCATGCAGGCACACGTTGCTGAACGCGACGTCATCATCGTACTGCTTGACGCGTTGGGCAACAATCGCCGCGCGGGCGACGCCGCCCGCATCAAGGAATGGCTGGAATCCGGCAGTACGCTGCCACAGCCCGGCAGCTTCATCCCCGCTTCGCGCACCTGATCCCTCCATCCCGGCACACAGGCCTTCGTAGCGCCTGCGTACCGGTGCCCTGCCGGCAGGCGTTAAGATGAACGCCCTGTCCGCCCGCACCGCACTCGATGTCCGCCGAACTCGCGCAACAACTGCTGCTGAAAACGCTGTTGCCGCTGTCCCTGCTGATCGCCGCAGGCGGCATCTGGCCGCGCTGGCACACCGGGATTTCCATCATCGGGCTGCGCCGCGAAATCAATCGGCTGGTGCTGAACTTCTTCGCACCGGTGCTGTTCTTCGCGGCAGGCGCTTCCGCCACGGTCGATCTCGGCATCCTGCAGGTACCGCTGATCCTCGGTGCCGCCACCCTGTTCGGCCTGGCGCTTGCCGCACTGGCACTGTTCGCCACCCCGCTCGGGCGTGGTCTGTCACGGCCTGCGCGCGGCGCCATCCTGCTGGCATCCGGTTTCGGCAATGTGCTGTTCTTCGGCTACCCCTTCCTCACCACGGTATTCGGTGAATCCGGTGCGCGCTACCCCTTCTTCGCCGACATGCTCGCCACCACGCCGCTGGTGTGGTCGCTCGGCGTGTGGATCGCGTATCACTGCGGTCGCCACGAGGAGCATGCCTCGTTCCTGCGAATGTGGCTGACGCTGCCGCCGGTGTGGGGGTTCGCGCTCGGCATTGCGGCCAACCTCTCGGGCGCCGGCATCGAACCACTGATCGAGGCCGCGCGCTGGGCCGGCAGCCCGACCATCCCGCTGATGCTTTTCGTGCTCGGTCTGACCATTCCGTGGCACGACCTGCGCCCGCGCAAGGCGGTCTTCGCCGCGCTGGCAATCAAGCTCGCCCTGATGCCGCTGCTCGCGCTCGGCATCGCGCTGGCGTGGCCGGGCGGGCTGTCCGAGCCCGGCGAAGCCGCAGTGCTGGAGGCCGCGATGCCGACCATGGTGATGGTCATCGCGCTAGCCGACCGCTTCGGCCTCGACACCCGCATGGCGAGCCTTATCATGGGCTGGTCAACCCTGGCGGGATTGGTTACGCTGCCATTCTGGCTAGGGTTGTTGAAGGGACTCGCATCATGAAAATCGGATTCATCGGCAGCGGCATCATGGGCCGCCCGATGGCGGAAAACCTGCTGCGCGCGGGGCACCAGTTGACCGTCTACGGCCGCCGCTTCGACCGCATCGAGCCCATCCTGGTAAGGGGGGCCCTCGGCAAGGGCACCCCCGCCGAGGTCGCAGCCGAAACCGACGTCACCTTTACCGTCGTCTCCGACACGACCGACGTCGAGCAGATCATTCTCGGCGACCGCGGCCTCATCCAGGGCGCCAAACCCGGCCACATCGTCGTCGACATGAGCACCGTCGCCCCGTCCGCCACCCGTCGCATCGCCGCCGCGCTCGCCGAGCGCGGCGTGCACATGCTCGACGCGCCGGTGTCCGGAGGCGAAACCGGCGCGCGCGAAGGCTCGCTCTCGATCATGGTCGGCGGAGAAGTACCGATCTTCGACAAGGTGCGCCCGCTGTTCGAGATCCTCGGCAGCAGCGTCGTCCACGTCGGCGGCCACGGCGCCGGCCAGGTCGTCAAGTGCTGCAACCAGATCGTCGTCGGCCTCACCTTCGAGGGCGTTGCCGAGGCGATTCTTCTCGCACGCCGCAACGGCGTCGACCCGGTGAAGATGCGCGAGGCACTGATGGGCGGCTTCGCCGGCAGCCGCATCCTCGAGGTCCACGGCCAGCGCATGCTCGACTCCCACTACAAGGCCGGCTTCAAGGTCAAGCTGCACCACAAGGACATGGCGATTGTCATGGACAACGCGCAGGAGACCGCGACACCGCTGCCGGGCGCTGCGCTGATCGCACAGCAGATGAACGCGCTGATGGGCGCCGGCGACAGCGAGCTCGATTCGTCGGCCCTCATGCGCGCACTCGAGCGCCTGACCGGCGAAAGCAAGTGAGCGCGAAAGAGCGCGTCGCATTTCTCGATCGCGCCGCCTTCACCTCGGATGACCTGCCGATCCCCGGCTTCGACCACAACTGGAGCGAATACCCTGCCACCGCCGCGGAAGACGTCGTGCCGCGCCTGTTCTGGGCGACCACTGCGATTGTCCATGGCTGTGCGATCAGTGCCGCAGCGATCGCAGCATTGCACAAGCTCAAGCGGGTCGTGGTGACGGGGCCCGCTGTGGTTGATGCTGCCGCGTGTGCGGCGCGCGGGATCGCCGTGTACTTGCTGCCTGCGGACACGCTGCCGGGGCAGGCGCTCATCGAACTGCTTGAAACGCTGGTCGAAGAAGATCGACGCCAGGCCGGGATTGCGCCGCAGAGGCCAGCTGACGGCGCCTAACTCAAGCGCCGCAACGCTTCCACATCATTGAGGACAATCATGTCGTCATGCACGTCGATCAGCTGCTTGGCTCGCAGCTTGGCCAGAACCCGGGACAATGTCTCCGGCTGGATACCCAGGCGTGAAGCGATGACGTGTTTGGGCACCAGCAGTCGCACGCTGGGCGGCGCGGCCCCCTCCGGCAATTGCTCCAGCAGGTAGCCGATCACCCGCTCGGCGCCGCTGTGCAGGGTCAGCTTGTCTATTTCGTTGATCAGCCCGTGCATGCGCTGGCTCATTTTCGACAAGAGCCGCAGGCACAGATCTCCGTTGCCCCGCACCAGCCCGACAAAATGCTTGCTGTCCAGCGACACCAGCCGGGTTGCCTCGAGCCCGCGGGCATTGATCGGGTAACGGCCGCTCATGAACATCGCCGCTTCGGCAAAGAAGAATCCGGGCCGGACCAGGTCCATCACCTTTTCCTCGCCGCTCGGCGCCATCCGGCACAACTTGACGATTCCCGACAGGACAAAGAAGAAATGGGTGGCCGGGTCGCCTTGATCGAACAGGCCCTCGCCCGGCGCGAGCGTGCGGGCGTTGGCATGTGCCAACACCTCATCGAATTCCGAGTCCGACAATGCGGCCAACAGGTAGCCGCCTTTGAGGTGTTGAATATCCGCAGCGTTCAAATTCATGCAAATAGTATAAGTCAATTCTGATTGACCTAAATCAAGGCACGACGGCCGCGCGGGCAGGAACATTGGATAATTTTGATCAGGTCGTGATACCTTCCATTTGTCCACCCGCGGCTACGATGTTGAATTCCATTGATGAGCTGCAGTTTTCCTGGCAAGCACGGCAAGGCGCATTGTTGAGGCCGGAACCATGACCCGTTTCAGGATGCCCGTGAGGCAACATCTCCGCTTCGCAACCACACCAGGCGGGCTGAATGCCCTGATCAGACGGTGTTGCCTACGCTTCGTCAGGGCCACGCTTCTCTGCTTGATGCTGGTATTTGGAGCGATCCCGGCTGGCCACGCGGATATCGCCACGACCTATCCCGAGGTGCGTACCCTGTTCCCAGCCGCCGACCGCTTCGGCGAATCGGAAGGCGATCCGCCCGCCAGCGCTGTCTATGCAAACAATGAACTGATCGGTTACGCCTTTCTTACGGCGGACATGGTGCGCATTCCCGCCTATTCGGGAAGCCCGATCAACGTCCTCGTCGGGATCGACATCCATGGGCGCATCGCCGGTGCGCGCATTGCCCACCATGAAGAACCGATTCTCGCTGCGGGAATCAGCGAGGAGCGGCTGGCGCAGTATGTCGACCAGTACCGTGGCAAGCCGGTGTCCGGCCGTATCGTCGTCGGCGCGCAGCGCGAAGGTTATGCCACCGTCGATGCCATCTCCGGCGCCACGATCTCGGTGATGGTCATCAATGCCACCATCACTCGCGCCGTCAGGATGGTGGCCGAATCGCGCGGTATCCGCGCGCCCGAGGACGCAACCCCGGCGCACCCTGCCGCGCCGCCAGCACCATCGGGCGCGGTGCCTCGACAGACGACCGATAAAAGGGGCGCCGAGGTCAAGCAGGCACCGGGCGAACCTGCGCCCGCCAGGCAGGCTCGGGCTGTAGACCCCGTCAGTGAAGCAATCCCGCCGACCCCTGCTGCGGGACGCGTTGCCGCACCCGCCGCCGTGCACGCTTTCTTCCCGGCTGCCGCCGCGGACGAAGTGCCCATGTGGCGCACCCTCTGGCAGCAGCGCAAGGTGGAGATTGCATTGCTGGTGCCGGGGCTGCTGGTGCTCACCTGCATCCTGCTGTTTCAGGACTACCTGGCGCGCCGCCCTGCGCTTCTTCGCCGAGTACGCGTCGGTTTCCTTGCCTACACGCTGTTCTTCATTGGCTGGTATGGGCTGGGGCAGCTTTCCATCATCAACGTGCTCACCTTCGTGCAGGCGGCCACCCACCAGTTCAGCTGGGAGACTTTTCTCATCGATCCCATGCTGTTCATCCTGTGGTCGTTTGTGGCGGTCACCCTGCTGCTATGGGGCCGGGGGGTCTACTGTGGCTGGCTGTGTCCGTTCGGCGCGCTGCAGGAGCTCGGTTTCCGTCTTGCACGCAAGCTCAGGCTGCCTTCGTTCGAGATTCCTCATGTCGTGCACGAGCGCTTGCTGGCACTCAAGTTCGTGATCCTGCTGGTGCTGTTCGCACTGTCCTTGCAGTCCATGGGAACGGCGATTCGTATGGCCGAGATCGAGCCGTTCAAGACTGCCATCACCTTGCGCTTCCAGCGCGAATGGGGCTTCGTGGCCTTCGCCGTCGGCGTGCTCGTACTTTCTGCCCTGAACCGCAAATTCTACTGTAAGTACATCTGCCCGCTGGGGGCCTCGCTCGTCATTCCCGGACGGTTCCACTCCTTCGAATGGCTACGTCGCCGCAAGGAATGCGGCAAGCCCTGCCAGGCCTGCGCCGTGGAATGCGAGGTGCAGGCAATCCGCCCGACGGGTGAGATTGTCGTAAATGAATGCCATCACTGCCTCGATTGCCAGATTACCTACTATAACGATCATAAGTGTCCCCCCCTGGTCGAGAAGCGCAGGCGCCGCGAACGCGGTAGCCGGGCGCGCGAGTTGGTTAGGGAGCCGAAGGGCACGCTTGGCGCCTCACACCTGGCTGGCATCCCCGTCACCGTGACATCGGGATCCGCTGAATTTGCCGAGGATGAAGAAAGCCCCTGTTCGAGATGCAGCGTAGTCCATTGACCTAGATCAATGACCTAAATCAATGCATGCCCGCGGGTGGTTGTTTACGCTGGCGTTGTCCCATGCAGGATTTTTTTCTTAACCAGAGAGAGGACTCAAAATGAACACCAGGCTGACCATTCTGGCCGCCAGCATCTTCTTCATGGGCGCTTCGCAAGCGACCCTTGCGGCGGATGCGCCCCCTTCCGGCCACCCCGGCACCAGCGGGCCCGAACTGCGCTACAAAGGCGCGCCGGTAACGATCAAGCCGGAGGACGTGCAGGATGTCCTGACCCCCAAGGCGCCTGCCCTCACGGAAGCTGAATTCACCCGTGCCAAGCAGATCTACTTCGAGCGCTGCGCGGGCTGCCACGGCGTGCTGCGCAAGGGTGCCACCGGCAAGCCGCTCACCCCGGACGTCACGCTGCCGCGCGGCACAGACTACCTCAAGGTCTTCATCAACTACGGCTCGCCTGCCGGCATGCCGAACTGGGGCACCTCAGGCATCCTGAGCGAGGCAGAAGTCGACCTCATGGCGCGCTTCCTGCAGAACGAGCCGCCGACGCCGCCCGAATACGGCATGAAGGAAATGAAGGACACCTGGAAGGTTCTGGTGCCGCCTGAAAAGCGCCCCAAGAAGAAGATGAACAACCTGGATCTGGAGAACCTCTTCTCCGTAACCCTGCGCGATGACGGCAAGATCGCGCTGATCGACGGCAACACCAAGAAGATCGTGAGCACCATCGAAACCGGCTACGCGGTGCACATCTCGCGCATGTCCGCTTCGGGGCGCTATCTCTATGTCATCGGCCGCGACGCCTTGATCGACCTGATCGATCTGTGGATGGAAAAACCGGCGGTGGTGGCGGTGATCAAGGTAGGCCTGGAAGCACGCTCCGTCGAAACGTCCAAGTACAAGGGCTACGAGGACAAATACGCGGTTGCCGGCACCTACTGGCCGCCGCAGTTCGTGATCATGGACGGCGATACGCTGGAGCCGAAGAAGATCATCGGCACCCGCGGCATGACGGTCGACACCCAGGAATACCATCCGGAGCCGCGCGTCGCCGCGATCATCGCCTCGCACGAGCATCCCGAGTTCATCATCAACGTGAAGGAGACCGGCAAGGTCCTGATGGCGAACTACGAGGACATCCACAACATGAAGATCACCGAGGTCGAGGCCGCGCGCTTCCTCCACGACGGCGGCTGGGATTCGACCCATCGCTACTTCATGTCGGCCGCAAACGCCTCCAACAAGATCGCGGTGATCGACTCCAAGGACCAGAAGCTCGCAGCGCTGGTCGAGGTTGGCAAGACCCCACACCCTGGTCGCGGCGCCAACTTCGTCGACCCGAAGTACGGGCCGGTGTGGGCCACGGGCCATCTCGGCGACGACAGCATCGCGCTGATCGGCACCGATCCCAAGAACCACAAGGCCAACGCGTGGAAGGTGGTACGCTCCCTCAAGGGTCAGGGCGGCGGTTCGCTGTTCATCAAGACCCATCCGAAGTCGAAGAACCTGTGGGTCGACACCACGCTCAACCCGGATGCGGCGATCAGCCAGTCCGTTGCCATCTATGACATCGGCAATCTCGACAAGGCGCCGCAGGTCCTGGATATCGCCGCGCTGGCAAACCTGGGCGAAGGACCGAAGCGCGTGGTGCAGCCTGAGTACAACAAGGCGGGTGACGAGGTCTGGTTCTCGGTGTGGAACGGCAAGACCCAGGAATCGGCCATCGTCGTCATCGATGACAAAACGCGCAAGCTCAAGGCCGTAATCAAGGACAAGCGCCTGATCACGCCGACCGGCAAGTTCAACGTCTACAACACGCAGCACGACGTCTACTAAGCAGGCAAGGCGGGGCAGCCGATTCGCCCCGCCGCTTTTTCAACGGCGAAAACCGACACACATGCGAACCTTGACGACAGCGGGAATGATGATTGGCCTAGCCTTCAGCAGCGCTTTCGCCGATTCGCCCCCGCTCGATTCCGAACGGCGCAGCGAACTCGTTCGCCTCGTGCGCCAGGACTGCGGCTCCTGTCACGGCATGCAGCTTCGCGGCGGCCTCGGCCCCGCGCTCACGCCCGACACACTGAAAGACAAACCCGCTGATTCACTCGTCAGCACCATTGTTCATGGTCGGCCCGGTACGCCCATGCCTCCTTGGAACACCTTCCTCTCCGAATCCGAAGCGTCATGGATCGTGGACAGCCTGCAAAAGGGGTTTCCCGATGCGCGCTAGGATTTCCACCCTTTTTCTGCTCGCCCTCGGTGTTCTGGCGGGCTGCGCCGGCACCGGCCTGCGCGGCACCGGCGACCTCGGCGTCGTCGTCGAACGCGCCAGCGGCAGCGTACAGATCCTCGACACCACCCACCGCACCAGCCTGGCAAGGATCGAAGGCCTGGGCGATCTGTCGCACGCGTCCATCAGTTATTCGCGCGACGCGCGCTACGCCTACGTCTTCGGCCGCGACGGCGGGTTGACCAAGATCGATCTGCTGACCCAGCGCATCGATCGCCGCATCATCCAGGGCGGCAACAGCATCGGCGGCGCCATCTCGGCCGACGGCAGGCTGGTCGCCGTCGCCAACTACGAGCCTGGCGGCGTCAAGGTGTTCGACGCTCACGATCTCACGCTCGTCGCCGACATTCCCGCCGTCGGCGCCGACGGCAAGCGCTCCAAGGTCGTCGGCCTGGTCGACGCCCCCGGGCAGCGATTCGTGTTCAGCCTGTTCGAGGCCGGCGAGATCTGGGTCGCCGACATGCACGACCCGAAACAGCCGGTTCTTCACAAGTTCGCCGGCGTCGGCAAGGAGCCCTACGACGGCATGATCACCTCCGACGGCCGCCACTACGCCGCCGGTCTCTTCGGCGAGGATGGCGTGGCCCTGCTGGATCTGTGGGACCTCGACGCCGGCGTCAGGCGCGCCCTCGTCGAGTTCGGACGTCACGGCGAGAAGCTGCCGGTCTACAAGATGCCCCACCTGGAAGGCTGGGCGGCGACCGGCAGCCGCATCGTGCTGCCCGGGGTCGGCAAGCACGAAGTCATCATCGCCGACCAGAACAGCTGGACCGAGATCGGCCGCATCCCGGTCGCGGGCCAGCCGGTCTTCGCCGTCGCGAGGCCCGACGGCCGCCAGGTGTGGATCAACTTCGCATTCCCCGACAACGACACGATACAGGTGCTCGATCTGCCCTCGCAGCGCATCGTGCAGACCCTCAAGCCAGGGAAAGGCGTGCTGCACCTTGAATTTTCCCCGCGTGGCGAGCAGGTCTGGCTCTCGCTGCGCGACGAGAACCGCATCGAAATCTACGACCCGGATTCGTTCGCCCGCATCGGCGCCCTGCCCGCACAGAGCCCGAGCGGAATCTTCTTCACCGTGCGTGCCCACAGGATCGGACTATGAGCGACGTTCAACTCAACCTGCTCAATGATTTCCAGCGCGGCTTTCCCCTCATCCCGACGCCCTTCGATGCCATTTCGCACCGACTGGGCCTCGATACGGAAGAAGTACTCGGCACCCTGCGCCGTCTCCGGCAAGAAGGAGCGATCAGCCGTGTCGGCGCGGTGTTCCGCCCGAACCGTATCGGCGTCAGCACGCTCGCCGCCATGGCCGTCCCGCAAGGACGGCTCGCCGAAGTGGCGCGGATGGTCAATGCTTATCCGGAAATCAACCACAACTATGAGCGCGAACACCGGTTCAACCTCTGGTTCGTCGCCACCGCCGCAAATTCCGCACATCTGGAACGGGTGCTGCGCGACATCGAGCAACAGGCGGGGCTGCCGATCATGCGCCTGCCCATGGTGCAGGACTACCACATCGACCTCGGCTTCGACCTGCGGCGCACCGTCGCCCTGGCGCACCGGCACCGGCAGAAACCAGCCCCCCAAGGCTCGCTCGAACTCGACGGCATCGACTACGCGCTGGTCGCGGCGATTCAGGACGGCCTGCCGCTGGTGGCGCACCCTTACGCCGAAGTCGCCGCCGCCATCGGCACCTCGGAGGCCGACGTGCTGAACCGCCTCGAGCAATTCCTCGAACACGACATCATCAAGCGCCTGGGAATCATCGTCCGTCACCACGAACTGGGCTTCCGCGCCAACGCCATGGTGGTGTGGAACATCCCGGACGAACGCGTCGACGAGGCCGGACGCTGCGTCGGCGCGTCCGGCCTGGTGAACCTCTGCTACCAGCGTCCCCGCCGCCTGCCCGACTGGCCCTACAACCTGTTCTGCATGATCCACGGCAAGGATCGGGACGCCGTGCTGGCGCACCATGAGCACATCCGCGACCAGTGCGGACTGACGGATTTTCCGTGCGAGGTTCTGTTCAGCAGACAACGCTTCAAGCAGACCGGCGCCCGCTACGTCGAGACGCAGCCCCGCAAAGAGGCTGAGGCGGCCTGATGGATGATCTGGACCGCGCCCTGATCAACACCCTGCAAGGCGGGTTTCCGATTTGCGAGCGCCCCTATGCCGAGGTGGCCGCACGCGTGGGCAGCGACGAGGCCGCCGTCATTGCCCGCATCGAGAGCCTGCTCGCGCGCGGACTCCTCTCGCGCTTCGGCCCCATGTACCATGCGGCGCAGATGGGCGGCGCGCTGAGCCTGGCGGCCATGGAGATCCCGCCGGCAGACTTCGACCGGGTGACCGACATCGTCAACAAGCAACCCGAGGTCGCACACAACTACGCGCGCAACCACCGCCTCAACATGTGGTTCGTGCTGGCCACCGAAACCCCGGATGCGCAGCAGGAAACGATCGCGCGCATCGAACGTGAAACCGGCTATCCGGTGTACAACATGCCCAAGATTCGCGAGTATTTCGTCGAGCTGAAACTGCACGTATGAACGCACCCCACAACGTCAATCTGCTCGATCAGGCCGATCGCCGCATTGTCCAGGCGACCCAGGCCGGACTGCCGCTGACGGCCCGCCCATATCACGCGGTCGCGGACCAGCTCGGCCTGCCGGTGGACGAGGTGATGCAGCGCATGCAGCGCATGCTCGATCTGGGCATCATCCGCCG
Source organism: Thiobacillus sp. (assembly GCA_024709685.1). Lineage (GTDB taxonomy): Bacteria > Pseudomonadota > Gammaproteobacteria > Burkholderiales > Thiobacillaceae > Thiobacillus. The sequence continues at coordinate 1,032 of JANJWF010000135.1, read as the reverse complement.
CATCGGAGCGGTACCGAACCACTATGCGCTGGGCTATCGCGCCAACGGCATGACGGTCTGGGACGTCGCCGACGATCGCATTGACGAACTCGGGGAACGGATCGGCCAACTGGAATTCGTCACCCACTGCTACCAGCGCCCGCGCCATCTTCCGGATTGGCCGTACAACCTGTTCGCCATGGTGCACGGGAAAACGAAGGACGAAGTGGAAGCCAAGGCCCGGCTTATTGCCGGGGTGCTGGGTCAGGCGAGCCGAGGCAACGACATTCTGTACAGCTCGCGCATCCTGAAAAAGACCGGGCTGCGCATCGGCGCTTAGGAGAAGACATGTTCCGCATCTCGCAATACATGCAAGAACTCGCTCACCCGACCGCACTCGGCATCAAGCGCAACCCGCCGGGCCCGGTGGTGATCTGGAATCTGGTGCGGCGCTGCAACCTCACCTGCAAGCACTGCTATTCGATTTCGGCCGACAAGGACTTTCCCGGAGAGCTCGACACCCGCGAGGTGTTCACGGTGATGGACGATCTCAAGCGCTTCCGCGTGCCGGTGCTCATCCTTTCCGGCGGCGAACCCCTGCTGCGACCGGATATCTACGACATCGCGCAGCGCGCCAAGGAGATGGGCTTTTACGTCGGTCTCTCCTCGAACGGCACGCTCATCAGTGAAGCCAACATCGACCGCATCGCCGCCATCGGCTTCGACTACGTCGGCGTCTCGCTCGACGGCATTGCAGCAACCCACGACCGCTTCCGCCGCATGGTAGGCGCCTACGACGCCTCGCTGCACGGCATCCGCCTGTGCCGCGACCGCGGCATCAAGGTCGGCATCCGCTTCACCCTGACCCAGGACAACGCGCAGGACCTGCCCGGGCTGCTGCAGCTGATGGAAGACGAGCGCCTCGACAAGTTCTACCTGTCCCACCTCAACTACGCCGGCCGCGGCAACACCAATCGCAAGCACGACGTGGTGCATCGCACCACGCGCCAGGCCATGGATCTGCTGTTCGATACCTGCTGGCGTTACCAGCAG
>JANJWF010000121.1 GCA_024709685.1 Thiobacillus sp. | reverse complement strand
GGCCATGAGCGACCGAGAACTGTTCGCGATCATCGAGGGAAAGTCCCCAGCCTAAGACTTGGGACAGGGCTGACCAAGGGCCTGAGAGTGACGCAAGTGACACATTTTCTGACATGCCCCCAGATATACACAATTAAAAATGGGGGCCCTTCGAATATTCTCAAGACTGCAATCCTAAAACTTGCGTCACTCGTGTCACTACTTGTCCATTGGCTGGATACCTCCCCTGGGCTTGAGACCATCAATCATGCGAGTACCCCCGGTACCGCGCTTTTTCGAATGGCCCAACCGCTCCAACCGGTTGGTGAAGTTGTTGCGGTTTAAGGTACGGCGTACCCCTGCACCGTCTGCCCAGAAGCGGTAACTCATATACAAGTCAGCGGACGAAGAACTAAGGCCCTTACCCGTCTCACAAGCATCCCCGACGAACTGTGCGACTTGATCCGCCTCGAGGCGCCACTCTTGGGCTATCTTCACGCTACTTGCGCATTCTGTGAAGGCGCCTTTCTCAAGCAGCCTCTTGAGCCCGGCCAATGCCATATTAAGAATGCCAGGGAGCTCGGCTCGAAGCCGCTCGGCTAAGCCCACATCTCTTTGGGCACCCTCAAACGTGTTGTTGAACGTAAGGATCACAGCGCGGCGAAAGAGCGCATTGGAAAAGTCCCGAGTGTGGGGAAGATGGTTGGTACCGAACCAGTGCTTGGCATAGGGAACGAAGTCAAACGGGTCCTTGTGCTTGTGCTCGGCAGTGGTCATCTCACCCGACACCAGGGACTTGAGTTGTGCATCGGCAATCTCTGCACCTTCGGCGATTTCGGTAATGATGTTGGCCAGCCGTCCCTGAAGGTGACCGCGCTGGAAGCGATTCTCGAATTGGCTTGGCTGCACGGCACAGACATGCTCACGACCAACAAGCGCAGTCACTACACCAAGCAGTACCGATTTCCCGTTGGCGCCTGCGCCGATAAGCATGAAGAACTTTTCCAAATGACACGAAGGAAGTAGCGTGTATCCCAGCGCCTCTTCTACAACCCTGATCTTCTCAGCCGCATCCTCGTCTCCTGCAACGATCTCACTTAGGAATTGCTCGAAACGAGGGGCTTGTGCGGCTGGATCATAGGCCACCGGAATCATTGCGGTACGGTAGTGTTCGCGATGATGGGGCAAAAGTTTCCAGCTGCCGTCTTCTAACTTGAGTTCGCCACTGGTGCAATTGATGGTGCTTGGGTTCTGATCAAAGCGATGCCCAGGCCGATGCGTCTCCGTTTTGATTAGGTCGACAACCGAGGTCACAACACCAGCCGTCAGCTCAGTCTGCAGGGCCTCCGCGTGAATGATTTGCCTGATTTCACGCTCATCAATCTCACGCCACACCCGGCCTGTCCAAACCCAGAGAGATCCGTGAGCGTGCAACAGGTTGTCTTCTCCCAGGAACTGAATCACCCTGCGCGCGACCGCAAGGTGATGGGTTGCTTCGCCAGGAGCATTCTGAAAGCTTCTTGCATCGCGCCTAAGGCTGGCGAGAGTCACCCCTACTTTCTTGCTGATGGCCTTGTACAGTGTTTCGCGCTCTGCTTCGCGCAGTTCGCTGGTCGCAACCAGTTGGAGGACACACCCGGTCAGTTCATAAAGATCATCGGTGCCTTCGATCATCGATGCCAAGTCGGCTCTTGAATGGGCCGGCAGACTCGCCACGGGACCAGGCTCATATCTGGCCACCGACCTCGCGATGCTGCGCACTTCATCCTCATCCAAAGGCGGGGCACAGCGCTCGTAATTTTCTACAAGGAGTGCAGCGAACATGGCGTCTTCCGACATGCCGCGGTTGCGCATGCTGCCCGCGAAACTGGTCAGTGCGGCATTGCGCGACCCTTCGGCAATTCCCCTCCCCTCGCCCATCGCAGACATTCGTCCATTGTTTGCTCGCTTTGCTGCACGGGCGGCTGTGACGTTAATCTCCAGCCTGCTGAACAGTTCAGCTACGGTATATTCCATTGTCATGCCGGGCTCCGGAGAAGTTGGGTCATGAAGGGCTCACCCTTTTGATGAAAGAACCCCGGAAGCCGCATAACCCGAGGCAGGTCCTTCACTGTCGGATCTCTACCAAATTTTTCCGCAAGTGCCGCTTGCAGTTGCGGGAACTGGTCCAGCGCACAGTCTTTTACAAGCCAATAGGCGTGGTAGCGGCCAGGACTCGATTCCACGACGAGATGGGGTTTAACAGCTGCGTGGACAACGGGTGCAAGTGGCGAGCCATCCAGATCAACAAACAGGGCGCGGGCCCTGATTACGTTTTCCTTCTTTCGCCCCTTCTGGTCGCCTTCATTGACCATCACAAAAACGCCAGCGCCCTGGGCATTGATTTGCGCCAACACGGGGGCATGCTGGGCGAAACTGCCTTGGAGAATGCGATTCAAATTTTTGGATCGAACGCCTGATGGGCCAATGCCCGCACTGCCCTTTGGCCTATCCGAGAATGTCTGGAAAGTGAGATTTCCATCGGGCGCGAGGCATTCAAGAAATTGCTCGGCCTGGTCGAATTCGACCTGAACCCGGAAGCCGTGTTTCCTGGCCATATCACCCCCTCCCATTCATAAGGGTGCGGATCTCTGCGA
>JANJWF010000048.1 GCA_024709685.1 Thiobacillus sp. | reverse complement strand
CCTTGTCCATTCTGCAGTGCGGCGAAGATTCAGCGCGTTTTCACCCGGTTCTCGCCGGTGATTTCGCGGATCAGGCCCTGCACCGCGTCCTCGATCATGTCGAGGTTCTCCTCGAAGCCCCGGGCGCCGCCGTAATACGGGTCGACCACGTCGAGGTTGGGGTACTTGCGGCTGAACGATAGCAGCCGGCGGATCTTGCCGTGATGGTGTGCCGGTGCGCGCTCGATCAGGCGGTCGTAGTTGTCGCCGTCCATCACCAGGATATAGTCGAAGCGCTCGAAATCCTCTTTCGCGACGTGGCGTCCGCGCAGGTCGCTGATGTCCTCGCCGCGTTGGCGGATCGCCTGCTGCGCACGTGGATCGGGCGGCGAGCCCACGTGGTACGCGTGCGTGCCCGCAGAATCGATCTCGATTTGGCTTCCCAGCCCCGCCTCGCGTACTGCCTTGCGGAACATGCCCTCCGCCATCGGCGATCTACAAATATTTCCCATGCAGACGAATAAAACCCTGACAGCCATGTGAATCCTTGATCAACGAAACTCAAATCCGCGCCTGGAAAGCGGGCGCGGACGAACTCAATCCAGCGCGCTCTTCAACTTGTGCCACTGGATCGGCGTGGGCCGCGCGTTCTCCAGCGCCTCGGCCTGCTTGTGCCTGGCGTATTCTTCCGCCCGCTGCCGAAACTTATCCAGATGGGCATTCGCGATGCGGGTCTGTTCCTCCATCTCCTCCGGCGTCAGCGGCGCTTCGACCAGTTGCGTTTCGATGCGCAGGATTGCCGGATACCTTTCGGTCAGTGCCTGCAGGATCACGTCGAGCTTCTTGGCGGGCAGGCCGTAGCGCAACTTCTTGGTCAGAAACAGCCGCAGAATCGCCCCGTCGCCCGGGTTGGCGCGCTTGTTGATCGCCGCCGCCTCCCTCTGCAGCCAGCCGCGCAGGCGCAGCGGCGTGATCCCGACGCCGGGGTTCAGGATGGCGATGTGGATTTGTCCCGAAGCCATGGGGGACTCCTGTGAGGCAAAAACGGCATTGTGCAGAAGATTGGTGATCTGAGCCAATCCGACAGGCACTCGCACCAACTGATCGAGAGCAATCCCTACTCCCGCTCCTCCACCCCGAACAGCAGCGCCTTCAGCTCTTTCAACTGGTCACGCAATTCCGCGGCCTTTTCGAACTCCAGGTTTTTCGCGGCGTCCTGCATCTCCTTCTCGATCTTCTTGACCCTCCTGGTCAAGGATTTTTCGTCCATGACCTTGTATTCCGCCGCGGTCTGCGCTGCCTTGAGTTCCTGGCGGGTGGCGTCGGCGTCGTAGACGCCGTCGATGATGTCCTTGATGCGCTTGACTACCCCACGCGGCGTGATGCCGTGCTCGGCATTGAAAGCGATCTGCTTGTTGCGGCGACGCTCGGTCTCGCCCATCGCGCGCTGCATCGAATCGGTGATCTTGTCGGCGTAGAGGATCGCGGTGCCGTGCAGATGCCGCGCGGCGCGGCCGATGGTCTGGATCAGCGAGCGCTCCGAGCGCAAAAAGCCCTCCTTGTCGGCGTCGAGGATCGCCACCAGCGACACCTCGGGAATGTCGAGGCCCTCGCGCAGGAGGTTGATGCCGACCAGCACGTCGAATTCGCCCAGCCGCAGGTCGCGGATGATCTCGACGCGCTCGACCGTGTCGATATCCGAATGGAGATACCGCACCTTGATCCCGTGCTCGGCCAGGTAGTCGGTCAGATCCTCGGCCATCCGCTTGGTCAGCGTGGTCACCAGCACGCGTTCACCGGCGGCGGTGCGCTTCCTCGCTTCGCTCATCAGGTCGTCGACCTGGGTCGCCACCGGGCGCACCTCGACGATGGGATCGACCAGCCCGGTCGGACGCACCACCTGCTCGACGACCTGGCCGGAATGCTCGGCCTCGTATTTGGCCGGTGTCGCCGAGACGAACACCGTCTGCGGCATCAGCGCCTCGAATTCCTCGAACTTGAGCGGGCGGTTGTCGAGCGCAGACGGCAGGCGGAAACCGTAGTCGACCAGGTTCTCCTTGCGCGAGCGGTCGCCCTTGTACATGCCGCCGACCTGGGTCACGGTGACGTGCGATTCGTCGATGATCATCAGCGCGTCCTTCGCCAGGTAGTCGATCAGCGTCGGCGGCGGCTCGCCCGGCTTGCGCCCGGACAGATGCCGCGAGTAGTTCTCGATGCCCTTGCAGAAACCCAGCTCGACCATCATTTCCAGATCGAAGCGAGTGCGCTGCTCCAGCCGTTGTGCCTCGACCAGCTTGTTGTTGGCGTAATAGAACTCCAGCCGCTCGCGCAGTTCGACCTTGATCTGCTCGATCGCACGCAAGGTCGTCTCGCGCGGCGTCACGTAATGGCTCGACGGGAACACGTTGAAGCGCGAAACCTTCTGCAGGATCTGCCCGGTGAGTGGGTCGAACAAATGCATGGTTTCGACCACGTCGTCGAACAGCTCGACGCGGATCGCGGTCTCCGCGTGTTCCGCCGGGAAGATGTCGATGACGTCACCGTGCACGCGGAATACCCCACGCTTGAACTCGATGTCGTTGCGGTCGTACTGCATCTGCGTCAGCCGCGTGATGACGTCGCGCTGGGTCATCTTCTCGTTCTGGCGCAGGAGCAGGATCATGCTGTGGTAGTCCGACGGATCGCCGATACCGTAGATCGCCGACACGGTGCAGACGATCACGGTGTCGCGCCGCTCCAGCAGCGACTTGGTCGCCGACAGCCGCATCTGCTCGATGTGCTCGTTGATGCTCGAGTCCTTCTCGATGAACAGGTCGCGCGCCGGTACGTAGGCTTCCGGCTGGTAGTAGTCGTAGTAGGAGACGAAATACTCGACCGCGTTTTCCGGAAAGAACTCGCGCATCTCGGCATACAGCTGCGCCGCCAGCGTCTTGTTGGGCGCCATGATCAGCGCCGGCCGCCCGGTGCGGGCGATGACGTTGGCCATGGTGTAGGTCTTGCCAGAGCCGGTCACCCCGAGCAGGGTCTGGTACGCCAGCCCGTCCTCGATGCCCTCGATCAGTTGGGCGATGGCCTGCGGCTGGTCGCCAGCGGGCGGGAACGGCTGGAACAGACGGAACGGGCTATTGGGGAAGGTGACGAACACAGGTAGAATCGCGCGGCCTGAAACTTGTCGATAGTAGCACTCCGCCATCCGCGGAGCGCATGAAGGAAACCCTGTGGAACTCTCCCGCCGCGTAAAGGCCATCAAACCCTCGCCCACCCTGGCCGTCACCGCCCGCGCCGCCGCACTCAAGGCGACCGGGCGCGACATCATCGGCCTCGGCGCCGGCGAACCCGATTTCGACACGCCGCAGCACATCAAGGACGCGGCGATCAAGGCGATCAACGGCGGCTTCACCAAATACACCGCGGTCGACGGCACCCCCGGCCTGAAGGCGGCGGTCATCGCCAAGTTCAAGCGCGATAACGGACTCGACTACACGCCAAAGCAGATCCTGGTGTCGTGCGGCGGCAAGCAGAGCTTCTTCAACCTGGTGCAGGCGGTGATCAACCCAGGCGACGAGGTCATCGTCCCCGCCCCCTACTGGGTCTCGTATCCCGACATCGTCATCCTCGCCGACGGCAAGCCGGTGATCGTCGAAGCCGGCATCGAGCAGGGCTTCAAGATCACCCCGGCGCAGCTGGAGGGGGCGATCACCCCCAAGACGCGCCTCGTCGTCATCAACAGCCCGTCCAACCCCACCGGCGCGGTCTACACCCGCGACGAACTCGCTGCGCTAGGCGAAGTGCTGAGGAAGCATCCGCAGGTGCTGATCGCTTCCGACGACATGTACGAGCACATCCGGCTGGACGACG
>JANJWF010000036.1 GCA_024709685.1 Thiobacillus sp. | reverse complement strand
ATCCACCAGCATTTCCGTGGTCGCCACCAGGCGCGCGGGCAGGCGCTCTACACCAGCCTGTCCTACGGCATCGGGGGCACCATCGGCGGCCTGGCCAGCGGCATGACCTGGGAATCGCTGGGGCCGGCCTGGACCTTCACGCTGGCTGCCGCGAGCGCGGCGCTGGCCTGGTTGGTGTACGCCGTCTGGGGGCGCCCGGCCTCAATCAAGAGCGAAACTCGTGCCAGCAGGCCCAAAGCTATGAAATAATCACTGTTTTACGCTGTTTTGCTTATTCCGCATGTCCGGTCAAACCTTGTTCAAGAAGCTGTGGGATGCCCATGTCGTTCATGTCGAGCCCGACGGCACCACGCTGCTCTATATCGATCGCCATCTGGTACACGAAGTCACCAGCCCGCAGGCGTTCGAGGGGCTGAAGCTGGCCGGGCGCCGCCCACGCCGCGCCGACGCGGCGATCGCCGTGCCCGACCACAACGTGCCGACGACCGACCGCTCGCAGGGCATTGCCGACCCGGTGTCGCGTTTGCAGGTGGAAACCCTCGACGCCAATTGTGCCGAATACGGCATCACCGAATTCAGGATGGACGACGTTCGACAAGGCATCGTCCATGTCATCGGTCCCGAGGAGGGGCTGACCCTGCCCGGTATGACGGTGGTGTGCGGCGACTCGCACACTTCGACCCATGGCGCGTTCGGCGCACTGTCGTTCGGCATCGGCACCTCCGAGGTCGAGCATGTGCTGGCGACGCAGTGCCTGTGGCAGAAGCCGTCCAGGACCATGCTGGTGAAAGTCGAAGGTACGCTGGGCCGCGGTGTCACCGCCAAGGACATCGCGCTCGCGATCATCGGCGAGATCGGCACCGCCGGCGGCACCGGCTACGCAATTGAATTCGGTGGCGCGGCGATTCGCACGCTGTCGATGGAGGGCCGCATGACGCTGTGCAACATGGCGATCGAGGCCGGTGCGCGCGCCGGCATGGTGGCGGTCGACCAGACCACCATCGACTACGTCAAGGGCCGCCCCTATGCCCCTAGGGGGGCGGCGTGGGAACAGGCGGTAACGTGGTGGAACACGCTGCACTCGGACGCCGACGCGACATTCGACCGCGTGGTCGAGCTCGACGCCGCGAAGATCGAACCGCAGGTCACCTGGGGCACCTCGCCCGAGATGGTGACCACCATCAATGGCCGGGTGCCGAACCCGGCCGATGCGCCGAGCGAGGTCAAGCGGCAGGACTGGACGCGCGCACTGGAATACATGGGCCTTGCAGCCGGCACGCCGCTCGCCGAGGTTGCGGTAGAGAAAGTGTTCATCGGCTCGTGCACCAACTCCCGCATCGAGGATCTGCGCGAAGCCGCCAGCGTGGCGCGTGGCCGCAAGGTCGCACCCAACGTCAAGCTGGCGATGGTGGTGCCGGGGTCCGGCCTGGTCAAGCAGCAGGCCGAGGCCGAAGGCCTGGACAGGATCTTCATCGAAGCCGGTTTTGAATGGCGCGAACCCGGCTGCTCGATGTGTCTGGCGATGAACGCCGACCGGTTGGAGCCGGGCGAGCGCTGTGCCTCCACCTCCAACCGCAACTTCGAGGGGCGGCAGGGGCAGGGCGGACGCACCCATCTCGTCAGTCCGGCGATGGCCGCGGCGGCGGCGTGTGCCGGGCACTTTGTCGATGTGCGTCATTTTTAAGGAGAACCCATGAAACCGATGATCGCCGTGGCCCTGCTGGCAGGCGGCAACACCGTAAAAGGCCTGGGCCAGGATATCGAGATGGCGGGCACCGCAATCGAGCGGGCCGGTGACAAATAGATGCGGGCATTCACGATACTCGATGGACTGGTGGTGCCGCTCGACCGCGCCAACGTCGACACCGACGCCATCATCCCCAAGCAGTTCCTGAAATCGATCAAGCGGGCCGGTTTCGGCCCCAACCTGTTCGACGAGTGGCGCTATCTCGACCACGGCGAGCCCGGCATGGACTCCGCCACGCGCAAGCCCAACCCCGCGTTCGTGCTGAATTTCCCGCGCTACGCCGGTGCCAGCGTGCTGCTGGCACGCGACAACTTCGGCTGTGGCTCGAGCCGCGAGCACGCGCCGTGGGCGCTGGAAGACTACGGCATCTGCGCCATCATCGCGCCCTCGTTCGCCGATATCTTCTACAACAACTGCTTCAAGAACGGCATCCTGCCCATCGTGCTCGATGCAACGGTGGTCGACCGCCTGTTCCGTGAGTGCGAAACAAGCGCGGGCTACCGCCTGAAGGTCGACCTCGGCGGGCAAACCGTGACCACACCAGGCGGCGAGGTGCTGGCATTCGAGGTGGATCCGGGACGCAAGCACCGTCTGCTGAACGGCCTCGACGACATCGGTCTCACCTTGCTGCAGTCCGACAAGATCAAGGCGTATGAAGAACGGCGCAGGGTTGAGGCGCCCTGGCTATTTAGTGGATCACAACAATGAAGATTGCAGTCTTGCCGGGTGACGGCATCGGCCCGGAAATCGTCTCTCAGGCGGTGAAGGTACTCGAGGCCCTGCGCACTGAAGGTGCCAGGATCGAAATGGAAACCGCGCCGATCGGCGGCGCCGGCTACGACGCGGCGGGCGATCCGCTGCCGGAGGCGACGCTTGAGCTTGCGCGCGAGGCCGACGCAGTGCTGCTCGGCGCCGTCGGCGGCCCCCAATACGACACGCTCGACCGGCCGCTGCGTCCCGAGCGCGGCCTGCTGCGCATCCGCAAGGAACTGAACCTGTTCGCCAACCTGCGTCCGGCGCTGCTGTATCCCGAGCTGGCGGGGGCGTCATCGCTGAAACCCGAGGTGGTGTCGGGGCTCGACCTCATGATCGTGCGCGAGCTTACCGGCGACGTGTATTTCGGTCAGCCGCGCGGCATCGAAATGAGGCCAAGCCCAACCGGGGGGAGCGAGCGCGTCGGTTTCAACACCATGCTGTATTCCGAATCCGAGGTTCGCCGCGTGGCGCACGTCGCCTTCGGCATCGCGATGAAGCGCGGCAAGAAGCTGTGCTCCGTCGAGAAGGCCAACGTGCTGGAATGCTCCGAGCTGTGGAAGGAGGTGATGATCGAGGTGTCCAGGGACTACCCCGAGGTCGCACTTTCCCATATGTACGTCGACAACGCGGCGATGCAGCTGATCCGTGCGCCCAAGCAGTTCGACACCATCGTCACCGGCAACATTTTCGGCGACATCCTGTCGGACGCCGCCTCGATGCTGTCGGGCTCGATCGGCATGCTGCCGTCGGCATCACTGGACGAACACGACAAGGGCATGTACGAGCCGATCCACGGTTCCGCCCCCGACATCGCCGGCAGGAACCTGGCCAATCCGCTGGCGACCATCCTGTCGGTGGCGATGATGTACCGCTACACCTTCGCCGATCTGGTCACCGCCGACCGTATCGAAAGAGCGGTGAAGCAGGTGGTCTCACAGGGCCTGCGCACCGGCGATATCTGGACCGAAGGTACGCACAAGGTGTCGTGCAGCGAAATGGGCGACGCGGTGGTCAAGGCGCTATGATTTTTGGCATGCATTGCCTGCTGGGAATGCGCGAACGGATTTTCTGGAGATGAACATGATGAAGGTTGGACTGATTGGCTGGCGCGGCATGGTGGGTTCCGTGCTGATGGGGCGCATGAAGGAAGAGCACGATTTCGACCATATCGAGCCGGTTTTCTTCACTACCTCGAACGTCGGCGGCAAGGGGCCCGACCTCGGCCGCGACGTGCCGCCACTGAAGGACGCCCAGAGCATCGACGAACTGAAGGCATGCGACACCCTCATCAGCTGCCAGGGCGGCGACTACACGAAAGAGGTGTATCCGAAGCTGCGTGCGGCGGGCTGGAAAGGCTACTGGATCGATGCCGCCTCGGCGCTGCGGATGAAGGATGACGCCATCATCATCCTCGACCCGGTCAACGGGAAAGTCATCCAGGACGGCATCGCCAGCGGCGTCAAGACCTACGTCGGCGGCAACTGTACGGTGTCGCTGATGCTGATGGCGATGGGCGGGCTGTTCGACGCGGGGCTGGTCGAATGGGTGTCGCCGATGACCTATCAGGCGGCCTCCGGCGCCGGTGCGCGCAACATGCGGGAACTGATCCAGCAGATGGGTGCAGTGCACGCCGAAGTGACCGACCTGATTGGCGACCCGGCTTCTGCCATTCTCGAAATCGATCGCAAGGTAGCCGACTTCATCCGCTCCGACCGCTACCCGGTCGACGCCTGGCCGGTGCCGCTCGCCGGCAACCTGATCCCGTGGATCGACGTCGCGCTCGAATCCGGCCAGTCCAAAGAAGAGTGGAAGGCGCAGGTCGAGGCCAACAAGATCATGGGCCGCAGCGACAACCCGATCGCCATCGACGGTCTGTGCGTACGCGTCGGAGCGATGCGCTGCCATTCACAGGCGCTCACCGTCAAGCTGACCAAGGATGTGCCGCTCGCCGACATCCACAGCCTGATCGCCGCGCACAACCAGTGGGTGAAGGTGGTGCCGAACGACCGCGATATCACCATCCGCGAGCTTACGCCGGCGGCGGTGACCGGCACGCTCGCGGTGCCGATCGGCCGCATGCGCAAGCTCAACATGGGGCCGCAGTACCTGACCGCCTTCACGGTTGGCGACCAGTTGCTATGGGGTGCCGCGGAACCGCTGCGGCGTATGCTGCGAATTTTGCTCGAAGCCTGAGCGACGAGTGAAGGCAGCAGATTCAAGGCCGGCGTTAAAGATTGTGCACACCGAGCCGTCAATATTGGCGTCAAGGAATCCATAGCCCCGCTGTGTGGGGCGAGCTAGGAGAAACGGGATGAAATTGAAGCGCTTCACCATCCAGTTGGTGGCCTCGGGCCTGATCGTCGTGCCACTGATGGCGAACGCAGCCGGGTTGGGCAAGCTGTCGGTTGCCTCGGCGCTGGGTCAAACGCTGGTTGCGGAGATCGAGTTATTCGCGGCAGATACGGCCGAACTCGACAGTTTGTCGGCTAGCCTGGCTTCCGACCAGGCCTTCCGTGACGCACGCGTCGAATTCGCGCCGGTGCTGTCCACGCTGCGCTTCAAGGTCGTGAAAAAACCCAATGGCAAGGCCGCCCTGAAAGTGACCTCCACCCGACCAGTGACCGATCCCTTCATCGACCTGCTGGTTGAACTGAACTGGGCCTCGGGAAAGCTGGTGCGGGAATACACGATGCTGCTCGATCCGCCGGGAACCGCCGTCACACAGACGGTGTCGCCGGTGGTCGTGGAAACGGCGCCGGCACCCGCAGACAGGCCTACCCAGGAGCCTGCGTCGGCTGCGACTGCGCCCACTCCCGAGGCTGGACCCCACGCGCAGCCTGCCGCCGAATCCGTGCCTCAGGCTGCGCCCGAAGCCCAGCTTGCGGCCGAACCCGTACCCGCTCCAGTCCTCCCACCTGAGGCTGCGCCCGAAGCACCGCCCGCGGCGGCCGGATCCGAACCCGCGTCGCAGGCCGAGGCCACGGCAGCCGAAACCCTGGGCCAACCCACGCCTGTTCCGCCAGCAGAAGAAATTGCTGCGGCCGATAGTGTGCGGGTGAAGTGGGGCGACACATTGACGGGCATCGCCCAACGGGTGCGCCCGGACGCCGTGAGCCTTGAACAGACCCTGTTGGGTCTTTACCGGGAGAACCCCCAGGCATTCGTCGGCAATGTCAACCGCCTGAAAGCGGGCAAGACGCTCAGCGTGCCGTCGGCCGAAAAAGTGGCCGCCATATCGCAGCAGGATGCCGTGCGCGAACTCAAGCTGCAGGCAGCCGACTGGCATGCCTACCGGCAGAAACTGGCCGCGACGGTGAGTGCCGCACCCGAGGCGCAGCCGGCGTCGGGCCAGGCCAGCAGCGGCAAAATCACCCCCAAGGTGGAAGACCGTGCCGAGCCGGCAACCGATACCCAGAAGGACGTGCTGAAGCTGTCCAAGGTCACGCCTTCCGTCGCTGCCTCAGCGGCCGCGGTCGAGGAGAATCTGCGTGCCCAGGAACAGGGAGAAGACGCCACCGCACGTGAAAAAACGCTGAGCGAATCGGGCCAACGCGTGGCCATGCTTGAAAAGCAGATCCAGGATATGCAGAAGCTGTCCGAACTGCAGGAGAAAACACAAAACGAGGCGCCCGCACCGGCAGCCGAGGATTCGCTTCCCCTTCCTGCAGCCGAGGCACCCCCACCGGCTGAGCCGGCGGCACCCGAACCCGCTCCCGCACTGGCACCGACCGTGGAATCGCCGCAGGCCAGCCCTGCACCTGCCGAAAACTGGTACGACCCCTTGCTCGCCGACCCCTTGTACTGGGGCGGTGGCCTGGCCGCACTTGGCCTCGGCGGCGTGCTGTGGTGGATGATGGCGGCGGGCGGTCGCCGCCGCAAGCCGGGCATCGCGCTGGAAGACAGCCTTCTGGCGGGCGAAATCCGCCCTGCCAACGCCGCGGGCGCAGCGTCGGGTGGTAGCGTCAATACCGGCGATTCCTCTTTTCTGACCGATTTCAGCCAGGCGGGGTTGGGCACGATCGATACCCATGACGTCGACCCTATCGCCGAAGCCGAGGTCTATATGGCTTACGGGCGCGATGCGCAGGCAGAGGAAATCCTCAAGGAAGCCATCAGCAAGAACCCGGATCGTCACGAAATTCGCATCAAGCTGCTGGAAATCTTTGCCGCACGTCACAATGTCGCGGAGTTCGAGGCCGCCGCAGGCGAACTCTATGCCGCGCTCGGCAGCAAGCCCAGTTCGTTGTGGGACAAGGCCTGTGAAATGGGCCGCAACATCGACCCGACCAACCCGATGTACGGAAGCGCGCCCGGCGCATCCTTCGGCACCGCAACGGCGACCGCCACCGCTGCAGTGGCCGGCGGCGCCGTGGCATTCGCGGACAAGCCTGTTGTGTCGAAGCCCGTGGCTGCCGCAAGCCCCGTGGCCCCGTCTTTCGCCGAACCCGAGACTGTCTTCGAGCCCATGACAGGCGGTTCGCCGCTGGACTTCGAGTCCGCCGGCGATGTGCTCGATTTCGAGACGCCCCGCTCGGCCTCGAAAGCGCCCGCTGCGGGCCACCTGGAAGTGGACACCCAGGACCTCAGGTTCGATTTGCCGGATCTGGATTTGCCCCCGAGTAACAACCCCTCGAGGCCGGAGGCCGGCCTGGCCGGCGGCGGCAGCAAGTATGACTTCAGCGGTTTCGACCTCGATCTGGGTGGAGCCGCAAGCGGCGAACTCGACGAAGTCGGAACCAAGCTCGACCTCGCACGTGCCTATGTGGAAATGGGCGACAAGGAGGGGGCACGCGAAATCCTCAACGAGGTGTTGGCCGAGGGTAGCGCGAGCCAGAAAGCCGATGCGAAAGGCTTGATGGGTTCGCTTGGATAAATTTCCGCACCCGGTCGCCCGCATCCTGTTGTGGTGCGGGTGGGCAGTGGCGGTGGAGCGTGCAGCCACGCTGCAGTTCGCCATCCTGGCCGTCGTCGCAGCGACGGCCTTTCTGTTTGCGCCTGCCCGGGTTCAACTGCTGCGCCTGCTGCGCCGCACCCGCTGGCTGATGGCGGTGCTGGTGCTGACCTACGCCTATTCGCTGCCCGGACCGGTGCTGTGGCCCGAATTGGGATGGGCCAGCCCCAGCGTCGAAGGTCTTCAGGCGGGCGCGCTGCGCGCCGGGCGACTGCTACTGATGCTCGCCGGACTGGCGATGCTGCTGGCCTATACGTCGCGCCCGCGCCTGATTTACGGCCTCTACGCGCTGGCGAAACCGCTGACCTGGTTCGGCTTCGACCGCCGCGCCTTTGCGGTCCGCCTGGGACTGACGCTGGATTATGTCGAACGCGCCCCCAAGCCGGCGCGTTGGCTGGATGCCCTGCGTGCGCCGCTCCCCGACGACGAGACCCCTGCCACCTATGCCCTGGAAGTCGAACGCTGGCAAAGCCGTGACAGCGCCGTCATACTTGCGGGCTTGCTCCTGGTGGGGATCGCGCTGGCATGAGGCCGGGCTGAAATGAGGATTGTGCTGGGTCTGGAATATTGCGGCGCCGGTTTTTGCGGCTGGCAGTCGCAACCGCAGGGCTGCGGCGTTCAGGATGCGTTGGAGACCGCGGTGTCGGCCATTGCCGGCGAAAAGACAGGCGTCACTGCGGCGGGCCGGACCGATACCGGCGTTCATGCCGCATTCCAGGTGGCCCATTTCGACAGCCGCGCGAAGCGACCGCTCACCGCCTGGGTGCGTGGCGTCAACAGCCATCTGCCGCCCGGCGTGGCGGTGCTGTGGGCGCGCGAGGTGGACGACGATTTCCACGCGCGCTTTGCCGCCATGCAGCGTGGATACCGCTACGTGCTGCTGAATCACCCGGTACGGCCCGGCCTCAACCAGGGGCTGATCGGCTGGCACCACCGTCCACTCGACGCCGATGCGATGAATCGGGCGGCAGCGCATCTCATCGGGACGCACGATTTTTCCGCCTTCCGCGCCGCCGAATGCCAGGCGAAATCGCCCGTCAAGGAACTGCGACGGGCACACATCGAGCGGCGTGGCGACTATCTGCTGTGCGATTTCCAGGCCGACGGCTTTTTGCACCACATGGTGCGCAACATGATGGGATGCCTGGTCCAGGTCGGCGCGGGCGCCCAACCGCCGGCGTGGCTGCACGAGATCCTGCAAGGCCGTGACCGCACGCTCGCTGCGCCGACTTTCGATGCCGCTGGCTTGTATCTCACCCACATCCGGTATCCTGCGCACTTTGCCCTGCCGGAAAGCTCGGAACGATGGCTGTTCGCGTAAAAATCTGTGGCATCACCCGCCTGCAGGACCTGCATGCCGCCTGCGATGCCGGAGCGGACGCGCTGGGTTTCGTTTTTTACGAGAAGAGCCCGCGCCATCTGACGATAGCGGCCGCCGCAGCGCTGGTGCGCGAACTGCCGCCCTTCGTCCAGTCGGTCGGCCTGTTCGTCAACGCCGGGGCCGCCTTCATCGAATCGGTCCTGCAGGCCGTTCCGCTCGATCTGCTACAGTTCCACGGCGACGAGACGCCGGCCGAGTGTGCACGCCACGGCCGGCCATGGATCAAGGCGGTGCGCGTGAATCGGGACACGGATTTGCTAAAATACGCGGCTGACTTCGGGGCCGCGCGCGGGCTGTTGCTGGATGCCTTCTTGCCGGGCGTGCCGGGCGGCACCGGAGAACGATTCGACTGGGGCCTGATTCCACCGGATCTGCCCAGACCGGTCATCCTGTCGGGCGGGCTTACGCCGGACAATGTTATCGAGGCCGTGCAGCGCGTGCGCCCCTGGGCCGTAGACGTTTCTTCCGGCGTCGAGGCATCCAAAGGCATCAAGGACGCGCACAAGATTGCGCGATTCATTGCGAACGCGAAAGCTGCATCCTAGAAACCGCAGTGGGCCGCTCACGGATTGATAAAATTGATTATGAATATTGATTTGCCCGCTGGTCCCATTTCTCGCCGAAGTGACGCCGCTACACGCCCGCTGGCACGCTTGGTCGCGTGCCTGCCTTTGTCGCTCGTCGTTGCAGGCGCTGGCCTGCCGCCTCCTCGCTTCGCGGCATTCACACAACCAAGCGCGCTACCGAGCGTGTCCCACTGCGGTTCCTAGGATGATGAAGCTGACTGATCTCCCGGATTCACGCGGCCACTTCGGCCCCTATGGCGGCATTTTCGTCGCCGAAACCCTGATATCCGCGCTGGACGAACTGCGCATCGAGTACGACCGCGCGCGCCAGGATCCCGCCTTCATGGCCGAGTTCGAATACGAACTGAAGCACTACGTCGGCCGCCCCAGCCCGGTGTACCACGCCAAGCGGCTTTCGGAGCAGTACGGCGGCGCGCAGATCTACCTCAAGCGCGAGGACCTCAACCACACCGGCGCGCACAAGATCAACAACACGATCGGCCAGGCGCTGCTGGCGCGGCGGATGGGTAAGAAGCGCGTCATCGCCGAGACCGGTGCGGGCCAGCACGGCGTCGCCTCTGCAACGGTGGCGGCGCGCTACGGTATGGAATGCATGGTCTACATGGGCGCCGAGGACGTCGCGCGGCAAGCGCCCAACGTCTTCCGCATGAAACTGCTCGGCGCGACCGTGGTGCCCGTATCCAGCGGCTCGAAGACGCTGAAGGACGCGTTGAACGAGGCGATGCGCGACTGGGTCACGAATGTCGAATCGACCTTTTACATTCTCGGGACCGCCGCCGGCCCGCATCCCTATCCCATGCTGGTGCGCGACTTCCAGTGCGTGATCGGCCGCGAATGCATCGAGCAGATGCCGGAGCTGACCGGGCGCCAACCGGATGTCGTGATCGCTTGCGTCGGCGGCGGCTCCAACGCCATCGGCATCTTCCATCCCTACATCCCGCATGAAAACGTGCGCCTGATCGGCGTCGAGGCGGGCGGCGCCGGGGTGGGCAGCGGCAAGCACGCCGCCACGCTCACCGCCGGCACCCCCGGCGTGCTGCACGGCTTCCGCAGCTACCTGATGCAGGACGAGAACGGCCAGATCATCGAGACCCATTCCATCTCCGCGGGCCTCGACTACCCCGGCGTCGGCCCCGAGCACAGCTACCTCAAGGACGTCGGTCGTGCCGAATATGTAGCAATCGACGACGACGAAGCCTTGGCCGCGTTCCACGACCTGTGCCGCTTCGAGGGCATCATTCCTGCGCTCGAGTCGAGTCACGCCGTGGCCCACGCGAAGAAGCTCGCGCCGACCATGAAGAAGGACCAGATCATCCTGGTCAACCTCTCCGGACGCGGCGACAAGGACATCAACACTGTGGCGAAGGTGTCGGGGATTACCCTGTAACCCCGATGAACCCATTGAACCGTTTCTTTCTGAAGACCCGACCATGAGCCGCATCGGCCAGACCTTTACCGCGCTGAAGGCGCAAAACAGGAAAGCCCTCATCCCCTTCATCACCGCCGGCGATCCCGGCAAAGGCCTGACGGTGCCGCTGATGCACATGCTGGTGGAGGAAGGGGCGGACATCATCGAACTGGGGGTGCCGTTTTCCGACCCGATGGCCGACGGACCGGTCATCCAGCGTGCGTCCGAGCGGGCGCTGGCGAACAAGGTCGGGCTCAAGGACGTCCTGGCGATGACCGCCGAATTCCGCAAGACCAATACGACGACGCCAGTGGTGCTGATGGGCTATGCCAATCCGGTCGAGCACATGGGCTACGAGGCCTTTGCCCAGGCTGCGAAGGCGGCCGGAGTGGACGGCGTACTGACCGTGGACGTTCCACCCGAGGAATCGGCGGGCGTGTCTGACGTCTTCAAGGCACACGGCCTCGACCCGATTTTCCTGCTGTCGCCGACCACCCCCGAATCGCGAGTGGAACAGGTCGCTGCAGTGGCGGGCGGTTTCATTTATTACGTCTCGCTCAAGGGCGTGACCGGATCCGCGAATCTCGATACCGGGGAAGTCGCGCGCAAGCTTGCCATGGTTCGCAAGCATTGCGATCTGCCGGTCGGCGTTGGGTTCGGTATTCGCGATGCGGCAACGGCCGAAGCTGTCGCGCGGATTGCCGACGCCGTGGTGGTGGGAAGCCGCATCATCAGCGAGATCGAAACCGCACCGGACGGCGAGTGCGTCCAGCGCGTCAGGCACCTGGTGGCCGAACTGCGCCGCGGCGTCGACGCGGCATCGAAATAAGCAAGGGAGAAACAATGAGCTGGTTCCAGAAAATACTGCCGCCCAAGATCAAACGCCGGGTTGAAGTGCGCAAATCGATGCCGGAAGGGCTGTGGTCGAAGTGCCCGGCATGCAACGAGGTGCTCTATCGTGCCGACCTGGAGGGCAACTTCGAGGTATGCCCGAAGTGCGGCCATCATCACCGCATCGGCGCACGTGCGCGGCTGGCCATGCTGCTGGATGCCGAGGGGCAGCACGAGATCGGCGACCAGGTCACCCCGCTCGACCCGCTGAAGTTCAAGGACAGCAAGAAATACCCGGACCGGCTGAAAGAAGCCCAGGCCGGCACCTCCGAGACCGACGCGCTGGTGGTGGTCGGCGGCACCGTCAAGGCGGTGCCGGTGGTGGCGGCGGCGTTCGAGTTCAAGTTCATGGGCGGCTCGATGGGTTCGGTGGTCGGCGAGCGTTTCGTCCGGGGCGTGGAGGCGGCGATCGAGTCGAACTCGGCTTTCATCTGTTTTTCGGCCAGCGGCGGCGCGCGCATGCAGGAAGGTCTGTTTTCGCTGATGCAGATGGCGAAGACGTCGGCCGCGCTGACGCAGCTGTCGCGCAACCGTCTGCCCTTCATTTCGGTGCTGACCGATCCGACCATGGGCGGCGTGTCGGCCAGTTTCGCCATGCTGGGCGACCTCATCGTGGCAGAGCCGAATGCACTGATCGGCTTCGCCGGCCCGCGCGTGATCGAGCAGACCGTGCGCGAGACGTTGCCGGAAGGTTTCCAGCGTGCCGAATTCCTCCAGGAGAAGGGTGCCATCGACCGCATTATCGACCGTCGCCAGATGCGCGACGAACTGGCGACCATGCTGACGATCATGATGGGACGCCCAGCGCTTGCCGCCTAGCCTGTCTCTGGCCGCATGGCTGGCGCGGCTTGAGCAGTTGCATCCCAGCACCATCGAACTCGGGCTGGACCGGGTACGCCGCGTCAGGGATGCCCTCGGGCTCGAACCGGCCTTTCCTCTTATCCTCGTCGGCGGCACCAACGGCAAGGGTTCCACCTGCACCTACCTGGAAGCCATGCTCGGTGCCGCCGGTTACAAGACCGGTGTCTACACCTCGCCGCACCTGCTGCGCTACAACGAACGCGTGCGGGTTGAGGGCGTGGAATCGAGCGATATCGACCTGGTGCAGGCGTTCGGCCGGATCGATGCCGCGCGCGGCGATACGTCGCTGACCTACTTTGAATTCGGCACGCTGGGCGCGATGATGCAGTTCGTCGACGCGGGTGTCGACGTGGCCATTCTGGAAGTCGGCCTGGGGGGGCGGCTCGACGCGGTGAACGTGTTCGACGCCGATGCTGCCGTCGTCACCAGCGTCGACCTCGACCACATGGATTACCTGGGCGACACCCGCGAAAAGATCGGCCTCGAAAAGGCGGGTATCTTTCGCGCGGGCCGTCCGGCGATCTGTGCCGATCCCCGTCCGCCTGCAAGCCTGCTCGAACATGCCCGGAACATCGGTGCCGACCTGCGCCGCGTGGGGCGCGACTTTGCCGCAGAGCGTGAGGACGGTCAGTGGACCTACCGCGGCACCGAAGTCAGATGGCCTGCCTTGCCACTGCCCGCCATGGCAGGCGCCTACCAGTTGCGCAACGCGGCCGCTGCGCTGGCGGTGCTCGAGGCCCTGCGTACCCGTTTGCCGATGAGCGGGCAGGCGATCCGCAAGGGACTCGCTGCTGCGCGCCTGCCAGGACGATTCCAGCGCATTGCCCGGGCGCCCGAGGTCATCTTGGACGTCGCGCACAATCCGGAAGCGGCGCGGGCGCTGGCCGCCACGCTGCGCGACCAGCCGGCAGCGGGGCGAACGCTGGCGGTCGTGGGCATGCTGGCCGACAAGGACGCGGCGGGGGTATTCGCCGCCTTGTCCGGCGAGATCGATGCCTGGTGGACATGCATGCCTGATTCGCCGCGCGCACGCGACGCCGCGGCCCTGGCCGGCATCCTGCGCGAGCATGCGGAATCCGCACCGATCAGGGTGCAGCAGGATGTGAACGCAGCGCTTGCCGAGGCGCGAAGCGAGGCACGCGAAGGTGATAGAATTCTCGTCTTCGGTTCGTTTTATACCGTTGCCGCCGTGCTCGACCATGCCGCCATCCACCAGTGAAAATGACATCAAACGCCGCGCCCGACGCCGGCTGATCGGTGCGGTTGCGCTGACCCTGCTTGCGGTGATCATGCTGCCGCTGCTGCTGGAGGACGAACCGCCGCCGGCGAGTTCGCTGGCAGTCAAAATGGCGGCGCCTCCCGCGGAGGTTGCCGATGCGCCCACGCCTTCCTCAATGCCTGGCCAGGCGGACGACCCTGCACCCGCCGTCCCCCCGCAGGCAGGGGTGACGGAACCGTCAGCTTCCCATGAGGCCATCCCGGAGCCCGCGCCCAGGCCCGAACCGCCCAAGCCCCAGGCCGCACGGCCGCCCACGCAACGGGAGCCGGCCAAGCCGGCCGCGAAGCCGGCTGCGCCGGGCGAGATGTACGTGGTGCAACTGGCGGCCCTGTCCGATTCTGCCAAGGCCCATGCGCTCAAGGGGCAGGCAGCGCTGGCCGGCCTGCCTGTCTACACCGACAAGGTCGGTGCCCTGACGCGGGTGCGTGTAGGCCCTTATAAATCGCGCGACGCCGCCGTGGCGGCTTCGGCGAAGCTGGCCGAAAACGGGATGTCCGGACAGATCCTCACGCAATGAGCGTGTTCGACCTCATCGTGCTGCTGGTGCTGCTGCTGTCCGTGGTGCGTGGCCTGATGCGCGGCATGGTCGACACGCTGTTTTCCCTGGCGGCGTGGATACTGGCGTTTGTTCTGGGCAGGCTGGGCGCGTCGATGGCGGCACCTCTGCTTCCGCTGGCGGTCGAAAACCCATCGGTTCGATATTTTGCGACGTTTGCGGTGATTTTCCTGGTCGTGCTGATCGCCATGCTGCTGCTGGGGCATCTGCTGGCTTCGCTGGCCAAGTCGGCCGGTCTGGGCGCTGCCGACAGGGTGCTCGGCGGCGTGCTGGGGCTGGCCAAGGGGCTGCTGATCCTCGTCGGCCTGACGCTCGCGGCCGGCCTGACCGCGCTGCCGCGTACCGACTTCTGGAAGCAGGCAGCACTGTCGCACAGCCTGCAGGTCATGGCGCAGTTTGCCTTGCCGCTGGTGCCGACAGACGTGGCGAAATACATTCGCTTTGAATAATCTTATGGATGGGTGCGCAGCATGTGCGGGGTAATCGGAGTCGTTTCCAATTCGGCGGCCAACCAGCTTCTCTACGACGGGTTGATGGTGCTGCAGCATCGCGGTCAGGACGCGGCAGGCATCGTGACGGCGGAGGACAGCCGTTTTCACATGCACAAGGGGCAGGGCCTGGCGCGCGACGTGTTCCGTACCCGCGACATGCGCAACCTGCTGGGCGACATGGGCGTGGCACATGTGCGCTATCCCACTGCCGGCAGCGCATCGTCATCGGCCGAATCGCAGCCGTTCTACGTGAACTCCCCGTACGGCATCGTGCTGGGGCACAACGGCAATCTCACCAATACCCACGAACTGAAGGAATCGCTGTTCCGTTCCGATTTGCGCCACGTCAACACCAATTCGGATTCCGAGGTGTTGCTGAACGTGCTGGCGCACGAGCTGCAGGTGCGCGCGTCGGGCCGGCAGCTGAACCTCGACACGATTTTCGGTGCGGTGACGGGCGTGCATTCGCGCTGCAAGGGGGCGTATGCCGTGGTCGCCTTCATCGCCGGCTACGGCCTGCTGGCCTTCCGCGACCCGTACGGCATCCGTCCGCTGGTCATCGGTCGCAACGACACGGAGGCGGGCACCGAGTGGTTGGTGGCGTCCGAATCGGTGGCGCTGGACGTGCTCGGGTTCAAGCTGCTGCGTGACATCGCGCCGGGCGAGGCGGTGCTGATCGATATCCAGGGCAATTTCCACAGCCGCCAGTGCGCGAGCAAGACCGTCCAGGCGTCCTGCATGTTCGAGTTCGTCTATCTGGCGCGACCCGATTCGATCATCGACGGCGTGTCGGTGTACGAGTCGCGTATGAAAATGGGCGAGTACCTCGCCGACAAGATGCGCCGCACCATGCCCAACGTGCACATCGACGTGGTG
>JANJWF010000002.1 GCA_024709685.1 Thiobacillus sp. | reverse complement strand
GGAGTTGAGGCGGAAATTGATATCCACCATGAGGTCGAGCTTGCCGATCGGTGCCTCCTCGTGCCACTTCACTTCCTTGTTGTCGCGCCCGGCGCCGCCTTCCTGCAGCACGCCGTTCTGCGCACCCAGCAGATGCTTGAGGAAGTACTCGTGGCCCTTGGCGGACGTGCCGATCAGGTTGGCGCGCCAGACGAAGAGGTTGCGGGGCCAGTTGACGGGATTGTCGACGTCGGCGAAGGCGACATCCAGCGAGCCGTCCTGCAGCTTGCCGACGATGTGCTTGCCGATACTGGCTTCGTCGGTGGCGCCGGCTTTTTCGGCATCGGCGACCAGTTCCAGCGGGTTGGCGTTCCAGTGCGGCGCGGTCGGCAGCCAGCCCATGCGGGAGGCGGCGACGTTGTAATCCGCCAGCGAATAGCCCTTGTTCCTGCCTTTTCCTGCAGGCGACAACAGCTTGTCGGCATCCAGGGTTTCGTAGCGCCACTGGTCGGTGTGGAAATACCAGTAGGAGGTCGAGTTCATGTGGCGGGGCGGCCGCTGCCAGTCGAGCGCGAAGGCAATCGGCGCCCAGCCCGCTTGCGGGCGCAGCTTTTCCTGTCCCACGTAATGCGCCCAGCCGCCGCCGGTCTGGCCGACGCAGCCGCACATATGCAGCAGGTTCATGATCGAACGGTAGGACAGGTCGTTGTGATACCAGTGGTTGATCGCCGCGCCCATGATGACCATGGACTTGCCTTGGGTCTTGGAGGCGTTGTACGCGAACTCGCGTCCGGTACGCTCGATATCGGCCGCTTTCACGCCCGTCACCTTCTGCGCCCAGGCCGGCGTGTAGGCGACGCTGGCATCGCTGTAGTCCCTGGCGACGTTGCCGCCCCCCAGGCCACGGTCGATGCCGTACTGGGCGACCTGCAGGTCGAACACGGAGGCGACCAGCGCGGTCTCGCCGTTCGCCAGTTTGACGCGGCGCGCGGGGAGGTTGCGGAACAGCAGCGCATCCTCGTCGTGGTTGAAGTGCGGGAAGCCCACCGACACCACCTCGTCCTTGCGCTCGATGCAGGACAGCTCGGCCAGGATTTCGCTCTGGTCGGCTGCGTTCTTCGGCAACAGGTTCCACCTGCCTTCCTCACCCCAGCGGAAACCGATCGAGCCGTTGGGTACGACAAATGCACCGCGTTTTTCGTCAAAGACGATGGTCTTCCAGTCCGGGTTGTTGGTTTCACCCAGCGCGCCGTCGAAATCGGAAGCCCGCAGCATGCGGTCGGACACGTAGGTGCCGTTCTCATGCGGACGCAGCATCACCTGCATCGGCAGGTCGGTGTACTTGCGGGCATATTCCTGGAAGTACGGGTCCTGGTTGTTGATGTAGAACTCTTTCAGCGCCACATGGCCCATCGCCAGGAATGCCGCCGCATCGGTGCCCTGGCGGATGGGCATCCACAGGTCGGAGAACTTGCAGAACTCCGCATAGTCCGGGGCCATGGCAACGATTTTCGCGCCCTTGTAACGGACTTCGGCCGCAAAGTGGGCGTCCGGGGTGCGGGTCATCGGCAGGTTGGCGCCGGTGATGATGATGTAAGTGGAGTTGTACCAGTCGGCCGCTTCCGGCACGTCGGTCTGCTCGCCCCAGGTCTGCGGGGAGGCGGCAGGCAGGTCGCAGTACCAGTCGTAGAACGAGCCGCAGGCCCCGCCGATGAGGGAGAGGTAGCGCGAGCCCGCGGCGTAGGAAATCATGGACATGGCAGGAATCGGCGAAAAACCGTAAATCCGGTCAGGTCCCCATTTCTTGATGGTGTGGACGTTGGCGGCGGCGACGATCTCGGTCATTTCCTCCCAGGTCGAGCGGACGAATCCGCCGAGGCCGCGCACGGCCACGTATTGCTGACGTTTTTTCTCGTCGGCCTGGATGGCCGCCCACGCGTCGACCGGGTCGCGGCCAGCCTTGCGCTCGGCACGGTACAGGTCGAGCAGGCGTCCGCGGATCAGCGGATACTTGATGCGGTGCGGGCTATACAGATACCAGGAGAACGAAGCGCCGCGCTGGCAGCCACGCGGTTCATGGTTGGGCATGTCTTCGCGGGTGCGGGGGTAGTCGGTCTGCTGCATTTCGAATGCAACCAGGCCGCTTTTCACGAAAATCTTCCACGAACAGCCGCCGGTACAGTTGACCCCGTGGGTGGATCGCACCACCTTGTCGTGGCGCCAGCGGTTGCGATAGGCATCCTCCCATTTGCGATCCTCGCAGGTGGTGATGCCGTGTGTGCCCGAAAAGGATTCACGCGGGCGGGTGAAGTAGGTCAGTCGATCCAGGAAGTGACTCATTGCATTGCTCCTTCAGTTTTGTTCTTTGCTCAGGGGTTCTTGATGTATGCGTTTTTGCGCAGATAGAACCACCAGTTGATGATCAGGCACACCGCGTAGAAGACGGCGAAGCCGTACATGGCGTTTTCCGGGGTGCCGGCCTTGATCTGGTTCTTGATCACCTCGGGTGCGATGAAGGAGCCGTAGGCGGCGACCGCCGAGGTCCAGCCGAGCACCGGTCCGGCCTGGACGCGGTCGAAGATCACGCCGACGGTGCGGAAGGTGGAACCGTTGCCGATGCCGGTGGCGGCGAACAGCACCACGAATACCACCAGGAACTGGGTAAAGTAGATTTCCGGCGTGGCCGACTGATAGGCCTGCATCATGATGTAGCCGGCGTAGGCGGACGCCGCCACCATCACTGCGGAAATGATCTGGGTGACGATGGAGCCGCCGACCTTGTCGGAAATCCAGCCGCCCACCGGGCGGATCAGCGCGCCGACGAAGGGACCGATCCAGGCGTATTGCAGCGCGGAAGGCGCGTTGGGGTTCTTGGCGTGCACCCAGGCGCCGCTCGCGGCATCGAACACGTGGGTGTCGCCGAAGATCACGGTGATCGACAGCGGCAGCGCCATCGAGAAGCCGATGAAAGAACCGAAGGTGACCAGATAGAGCGCGGTCATCGACCAGGTATGCCTGTTCTTGAAGATCTCGAACTGCTTGGAGATGTTGCCCTTCATCTCACCGAAGGCGGCGAGCTTCATCACCATCAGCGTAACGACCATGATCAGCGGCAGCGCCACCCACATGTTGAGCAGGCCCAGACCGGTCGGCGCAGGCAGGTAGAAGTAGAGTCCCACGCCGGCCGTCACGAAGGCCAGGCCATACAGCCACAGGATCTTGGCGAAAGCCGTGATCGTTGAGCCGATATTGGGCGTGACCGTCAGCAGGTTGTTCATGCCGAAAAATCCGAAAAAGGCCAGCGGCACCAGCAGCAGCAGCCAGACGAGGCCGGCATTCTGGACGAAGGTCGGGGTGCCCGCCAGGATCTTGCCGAAGATCCAGCCGCTGTCCTTCACCAGTTCCATGGCGCCGCCGGCAAAACTGCCGAAGATGCCGGCGGTCATGACGAGCGGGATCAGGATCTGCATGGTGGTCACACCGAAATTCCCGAGACCTGCGTTGATGCCCAGTGCGGTGCCCTGCAGCCGTTTGGGGAAGAACGTGCTGATGTTCGACATCGAACAGGCGAAGTTGCCCCCGCCGATGCCGGACAGCAGCGCCAGCAGCTGGAACACCCACAGCGGGGTGGTCTTGTCCTGCAGCGCGATGCCTGTGCCGATCGCAGGAATCATCAGCATGGCGGTGGTGAGGAAGATGGTGTTGCGCCCGCCGGCGATGCGGATGAAGAAGGAGGCCGGGATGCGCAGGGTCGCGCCCGCCAGGCCGGAAATGGCGGTCAGGGTGAACATTTCATCCTTGCTGAGGGGGAAGCCCAGGTTCAGCATCTGCACGGTGATGATTCCCCACATCAGCCAAATGGCGAAGCCATTGAGCAGGCTGGGCACCGAGATCCACAGGTTGCGGTAGGCGACGGATCTGCCAGTCGATTGCCAGAACGCGGGATTCTCGACATCCCATTCTGGAATGTCCGTGGGAACACGCTCGCGTTCGCGTTCGCGTCCTCCGACTGCGACGCCTACGGTGCCGTGCTGCTTGTTTCTGAGATTCATGCTCCCTTGCCCTCCATTCGGCTGATCAACACAATTACTCCATGACGTCCGCGGTCAAGACCCGCTTCCTGCCACGGGCCGCATCCATTTCGCGTACTTCGGTGAAATACATCCACATCAGCGACACCCACACCACGCCGAACATCAGCATGAACGCCGAGGAGCGCACGCCGGTCAGGTCCACCAGCGCCCCGAACATGATCGGCATCAGGAAGCCGCCCAGGCCGCCTGCAAGGCCGACCACGCCGGAAATCACGCCGATGTTGTCGGGATAGTCGTCGGAGATGTACTTGAAGACCGAGGCCTTGCCGATGGCGAAGACGATGCCAAGGGTGAACATGATGATGGTGAAGGTCGTCGCATTCAGGCCGAGGTGGAAAGTCGTCGGGCCGGTGATGGTCTGGATGCTGATGGCGCTCTGCGGATAGGAGAGGAAGAACAGGCAGACCAGCGAAATCCACAGCACCCACCACGTGATGGTGTGCGCGCCGAATTTGTCGGAGAAATAGCCTCCGACCGCGCGCAGCACGCCGCCCGGGATGCTGAACGCGGCGGCCAGCATCGCGGCGGTCTTGAGATCGAAGCCGTATTCGCTGACGTAGTATTTGGTCATCCACAGCGCAAGCGCCACGTAGCCGCCGAACACGATCGAGTAGTACTGGCTGTAACGCCAGACCTTCGGGTCCTTGAAGGCGGCAAGCTGCTCGCGGATCGTGACGGACTTGCCGACCTGGTGGGCAGGCTCGGTGTAAGTGAAGAACCAGAACAGGATGGCCGTCACCAGCATCAGGACCGCATACACCTTGGGCACCATCGTCCAGCCGTAGCCCACCACGATAATGGGCGCGAGCAGCTTGGTGACGGCGGCTCCCGTGTTGCCGGCGCCGAAAATGCCCATCGCCAGTCCCTGCCGCTCCCGCGGGAACCAGCGGGCGCAGTAGGCAATGCCGACGGTGAACGACCCGCCTGCCATGCCGACGAAGAGGCCGACCAGGAGGAAATGCCAGAACTCGGTCGCGTAGGAAATCAGCCAGATCGGGATGACGGTGGTGAGCATCAGGATGAAGAACACGATGCGTCCACCGAATTTGTCCGTCCACATCCCGAGCGGGACGCGAATCAGGGAGCCGGTCAGCACCGGCGTCGCAACCAGGATGCCGAACTGGGTTTCGTTCAGGCCCAGCTGCTGCTTGATGGGAACGCCGATGACGGCGAACATCATCCAGATCATGAAGCAGACCGTGAACGCCAGCGTGCTCATGCTGACGACCGACCATGCCTTGTATTGTTGGGTTTCCATGAATCACCTCGCACTGGACTGGTGAGATAAAAAGACGTCGAAGTGTTTTTTACGCCGTTGAACCCGCAGTTGCCAGAGGGGGAGGAGGGCCGGGAAGCAGGCCGGATACCTCTTTAGGGATAGGGATGGTATTTGCTAATGTGTTGTTTTTTATTGTTGTTTTTGGCTCGAAACGATCGGCACAAACTCGGTGGCGAAGAAGAGGTATACCCTTTTATCCGCGACGCTGGATGACGGGGTGTATTACGCTTGGTGCACAGGAACGACAGCCGATCGCGTGGAGAAAAGAAGTGGGCCGTTTGGTGGGGAATAAACTGGAGAACTCTCTGCTGTTGCGGCTGGGCGGCATGTTTGTGGCCATCACCGTGCTGGCGGTGACCAGCATGTCCACGTCATGGATGGTGGCGGAAACCATCCAGGGGAGTGGCGAGGCGATCAACCTTGCCGGCAGCTTGCGGATGCAAAGCTGGCGAATGGCTTCGATCTATCAGCGTCTCCAGCAGAACGGCAAGCCCGAGCACAGAAAAGACCTGGAACATGCAATCAGCCGGTTTGAAGGTGATTTGAAAGCAGGCCCCATCCTCTCAGTCCTGCCAGATGATGAAACCACCCCGCTCAAGCAGGTTTACCGAGAGGTTGAAAGCAGCTGGCGCACCCGAATCAAGCCCGACCTGCTGATCCCTCCGACCACGCCCCTCCCGACGACTACTGAGTTGACGGTTCTGGACGAAATCCCCGGGTTCGTTGCCCATATCAATGATCTGGTCAAACAGATCGAAGATGCCGCCGAAGCGAAAATCCTGGTCATGCGCGTCATCCTCGGTGCTGCCGTCATTGCCACCATTCTTGTGGTGATCCTGTCCATTTATCTGGTCAACAACATTCTCGTTCACCCCCTGCGCGGGCTGCTGGGACTGGCCGACCAGATCGGGCAAGGCAATCTCGCCGTGCGCAACGACCTGAGCGGAGAAGACGAAATCGGGCGGCTGGGACTGGCCTTCAACCACATGGCGGAGGACCTCTCCATGCTGTACCAGAACCTGGAAGCCCGGGTGGAGGAAAAAACCGCCGAACTCACCATCGCCAACCGCTCGCTGGAACTGCTCTATCATTCCATCGCGCGACTCTATAACGGACCCGTTGCGCCTGATACCTACGCCATCCTGCTCAAGGACCTGGAAAATGTTCTCGGCCTGGGGCATGGGTTGGCCTGTCTGCTGGAAGTGGGTGATACACGCGGGCGGGTCATTGCATCGACGCTGCAGCCCAGGCACGGGGCGGTCGACCCGTGCGGCCTGATGAGTTGCGCCGAATGCCTGGCTCACCCGGCGCTCGCTGTCCACCCGCTCAATGATGGTCGGCGCGTGCTGTCGCTGCCGCTGAAGGACACCGAGCAACTCTATGGCGTGCTGCAGCTGGAAATGCTGGCTGGCAAGGAATTGGCGCAGTGGCAGATTCAGTTGCTGGAAGCGTTGTCAACTCATATCGGCATCGCCATCGGAACCGCAAGGCGCACCGAGCAGAGTCGCCGGCTGTCGCTGCTCGACGAGCGCACCGCACTGGCGCGCGACCTGCACGATTCGCTGGCACAATCGCTTGCCTACATGAAAATCCAGGTCAGCCGCCTGAAACCACTGGTCGACAGTTCGGGTACCGGCACAGAAGCCGGCGAAGTACTGGCCGAATTGCGCGAGGGCCTCAACAGCGCCTACCGCCAATTGCGCGAGTTGCTTACCACCTTCCGGCTGCGCATCGAGGGGGAAGGGCTGGCGGCTGCGCTGCAAACCACGGTGACTGAATTCTCCGGTCGCGGTGGCATTCCGATCACGCTGGAGGCTCATCTGGCGGGTTGCTCGCTCACCCCCAACGAGGAAATCCATGCTCTGCAGATCGTGCGTGAGGCGCTGTCCAACGTGCTCAATCATGCCCAGGCGCACCGGGCCGAGGTCAGGGTGACGTGCAACAGCGACGGGTCGGTATCGGCCACTGTCACAGACGATGGAATCGGTATCCATGGGGTTGCTGGCGCGCATCATTACGGCATGACCATTATGGAAGAGCGCGCGAAAAACCTGGGCGGTCGTCTGAGTGTCGAGAATCTGCCCACGCTCGGTACCCGCGTCACCCTGCACTTCATGCCGAGCACCCGGCGCGAGGGCAGCGTTCCCATTCACCCCGTTCAACTGAGTTGAAATCACATGCCTGCGCCAGACCCCCAGACCATCCTGATCGTCGATGACCATCCGTTGTTTCGCAAGGGCGTGATCCAGCTGATCCAGGCTGCGCCGGAATTCCGCTTCATCGGCGAGGCGGCGAGCGGCAGCGAAGGCATCGCGCTTGCGCATCGCCTGCATCCGGACATGATCCTGCTCGACCTCAACATGAAGGACATGAACGGCGTGGAAGTGCTGAAGGCGATCAAGGACGAGGGGCTCGATTCGCGGGTCATCATGCTGACCGTGTCCGATCAGACGGAAGACCTGATGGCCGCGCTGCAGGCGGGCGCCGATGGCTACCTGCTCAAGGATATGGAGCCGGAAGACCTGATGCAGCAACTCGCCGAGGCGGCACGGGGCAAGATTACCATCAGCGAGCGCCTCACCCAGTCGCTGGTGACCTCGCTGCGCGAGAAAAGCCGTCCGACCAGCCTCAACGAAGCAGGGCTGACCGAGCAGGAAAATCGCATCCTCGACCATTTGGTCGAGGGCAAGAGCAACAAGCTGATCGCCCGCGACATGGGCATCGCCGAAGGTACCGTGAAAGTGCACGTCAAGCACCTGCTGAAAAAACTCAACCTGCGCTCGCGGGTGGAGGCCGCGGTGTGGGCCGATCGTTGCCGCCGCCAGGCCAAACCCTGACGCCCTGATTACTCATTAATTACTCTAGTAACCGGAGTTGCTTATCTGAAATGTCGATTTGAGCCGCCGGTCCGAAGGTCGAGGGATTACCTCTAAAGAGGTATAGGTGGTAGATGCGTAAGTCAATGTTTTCACATGATATTTACAAAAGTGCGCGGACCGGGATGCTGCCTTTGATCCATCGTGGAGCGATGGCGATAATCCCTCGGCCCGGAGATTCGCCGGAAAGGGGTGTGCTATATTTTCCCGCGTCGATGCTGCTGAGCCGAAATTCCAGGGCCGGTCCGTGACACGATGGCCGCCCGTTCGCATCGGCCAGATTCATCCCAGGCTTTCAAACCCGATTCAACAGGAGATTCAAATGAAAATGACATCACTCGTACTGGCCGTTTCCCTTGCGGCCTTGTTGAGTGCTTGCGGCAAGGAAGAAAGCGCCGCGCCGGAAGCACCCGCGCCGGAGGCTGCAGCGCCCGCTCCCGAAGCCGCAGCACCGGCCCCTGAGGCACCGGCTCCCGAGGCCGCAGCGCCGGCTCCCGAGGCCGCAGTAGCGGACGCTGCCGCGCCTGCCGTAGCCGCAGCCGATGGCAAGAAGGTTTTCGGCAACGTCTGCTCGATGTGCCACGCGGCGGGAGTTGCCGGTGCGCCGAAGCCCGGCGACAAAGCCGACTGGGGCCCGCGTATCGCGCAGGGCAAGGACATGCTTTACAAGCACGCACTGGAAGGTTTCACCGGCGCGAAAGGCACGATGCCGGCACGTGGCGGTTCCACCACTCTCAAGGACGAAGAAGTCAAGGCGGCGGTGGACTACATGGTGTCCCTGTCGCAGTAAGCCGATCTACGCAACGGCCCGGCCGTTGAAAGTAGAAACGGGGGAGATGCAAATCTCCCCCGTTTTTTTATCGGATCAGTTCCTGCGGTTAGTGGCGATGGTGCAGGTTGCGGCTCAGCGAGTGGATCAGTTCGGGGGTAATTTCGGCGAACGTCAGCACCTTGCCCCCCTGGCTGCGGACGAGCGTGTCGGCCGCCTTGCGGCTGGCGAACGCTGGCAGGTCAGCGTCGCGCATCGGACCGAGGGTGCTGGAGCCGTTGATGAAAAAGGCGTTCCTGGCCTCGACCCACTGGCCGCTTTCGAAGTCTGTTACAAAACTGGCTGCAACATCGTTCGACGTGTAGCGCCTGTCATGGCGGTCGACCGCTTGCAGGAAAGCGAACAGGTCGATCGGCGAGTCGAAGAAGTGTGCGGCGCCATCCTTGAACAGGGTTTGTGCGGCCCAGCGAGGGTTGCGTGCAGGGTACATGCCGCACACCGGGCAGCGCGCCGCAGCGGGGATCGCCCTGGGATCGAGCATTTCAAGCCCCGAAGCAGGATCGTAGGGCGTCGCAGGCGCGACGATGCAAAGATCGTTTGCGACGTGCTCCAAATTCCGGCTTGCCGGCTTGTCGCGTGGCATCAGCAGAACAGGGGTTGCCAGGGCCGACAGCACGACACCCGCCGACAGCAGCTTAGTTCGCAGTCGCATCGGGAATGTTTCCAGCCCCGAGGAGCGGGTCGTCGAGAAGGGCGCGAACCAGTTTTTGCAGATTCTCTTGCGGGAGCGCGCCGGACCGGGTGATCGGGTCGGCGGCAACGTGGCCGTCCAGGTCATGGAAATGGTTGGGGAAGGTCGAAAGCCCAGGATGCAGTGGAGCGGTGTCGATGCCTAATTCGACATCGCCGTCTCCATAGACCCAGCGCAGTGAATAGGCATCGGGTGCGGCATAGCACACGTTCAGCGTCACACCATTTTTCAGGCGGATGATCAGAGCATCCTGCTTCTGTTCGACCGGGGAATCCAGGTCGTCGCCAAAGGCCGCCTCGATGGCCGAACCGAGTTCAAGGTGTAGGCTCATGATATCCGGTTGACCTCCTTCAAACGTTCACGGAGCACCTCACGGACGGTTTCGCGGGTATCGGCCAAGATGCGGGTAGACAGGTAGTGCTCGTAGGCTGGATGCTCCGCCACCGCGCC
The DNA here is from genome assembly GCA_024709685.1 of Thiobacillus sp. GTDB lineage: Bacteria > Pseudomonadota > Gammaproteobacteria > Burkholderiales > Thiobacillaceae > Thiobacillus. Next base: position 6,699 of record JANJWF010000002.1, on the reverse strand, counting down.
ATCCTGGATGCGCTGCAGCAGGGCGGCCTCGTCTTCTGCGCCGTAGGGACCCAGAACGGCATTGCGGTTCTCGCGCAATTCATAGGCCAGCCGCGACAACTGGTCTATTTCCTCCGCCGTTTCGGGATCGAGGTTCTCAAAAAAATTGGGCATGATCTCTACATGTTGCTGTCATGGAGTGCACCACCGTCCAGCACCACCATATCAGGCGTGATTTCAGTGAAACGATAGACCTTGCCGCCATACTCGGCGGCAAATTTGGCTGCATCGGCCTCCAGCGCGAAGCTCCCAATGGTCGGCCCCATGGAGCCGCGGCGCTTGCTGCCGTGAACGTAGAAGGCGCTCTTCGCGTCGATCCAGTGATCCTGGGGCTGTTCCCAGTCCGTCTTGCCCATGTCCTGAACGAAAAGGCCGCGCACGGCCCTGACCTGTTCCGGCTTGAGATAAACGTTGAACATCTCCACTGTGTCGCAGAAGAATTCCGGGTCCTGCTGCCCGGCATAGTGGATCTGTGCCTTGGGACCGGGATAATCGGCGAGGAGCATGCCATCGAGGGTGCAGGACGTGCTCTGGGTGATCTCGATGGGTGCAACGTTGGTTGTGGTCTCCGATTTCCCGCATGCGCTGAGTGCGGCCGTCGCCAGCACGGCAAGAACGAGCGTTGGTCTGACAAGGTTCATTTGCGGAATCTCCAGTTTGCAATACCCAAGGGTGCCACAATCCAGGCGAACATCACCAGTCCGAGCAGCCAGGGGTCGGCGAGTGCGCGGGGAAAGACGGTCGCCAGTCCGTAGAGGGTGCGGACGTCTTCCATGGAAAAGATATTCAGGATGCGAAAAACATCAGCCGGGTTCGCCAGCAGCAGGTAGGGAAAGATCTCGCCACCGTAGTGACCGCCGGTAACGACCAGTGCGCCCAGCAGCAACAGGTCGAATACCAGCACGAAGAAGAACCACATGCCAATGGCCATGCCCGATGCACGAGTACGATCCGAAGCAAAGACCGAGATCATCACTGCAAGGCTGAGAAAGGCCATACCGAGCAGAACCGAGCTCAGCATGAAGCCGAAGTAGTGGAACAGGGCAGCGAGATCGAGTTGCGTGGCCAGCACGATCGCGACGAGGCCAAATCCCGCCACGGTGGAAAACGCCAGTGCCCCCGCCAGGCCGAGGTATTTGCCCAGCAGCAGTTCGAAACGGGTGATCGGCATCGACAGCAGCAGGTCGAGTGAGCCGCGTTCGCGCTCGCCGACGATGGCATCGAAACCGAGGATCAGCGCGATCAGCGGAATCAGATAGATCACGAGGCTGACCAGGCTGGCAATGGTGAATTCGATCGAGCGAAACCCCACTGAACCTTGCTGCGCCCCACCGAAGTAGGCAATGGCCAGTGCGAACACGGTAAACACCAATGCCACGGCGAGCACCCAGCGGTTGCGGATGCGATCCCAGAATTCCTTGCCGGCGATGATGCCGATCGGGGTAAGTTCCATTGGCGCGCCTCTAGTCGGAAAAGCCGAAGAATACGTCTTCGAGCGACGGCTCGCGCACGTGCAGGTCGAGCACCTTGCCGTTGAGCACAGCAAGGGCTTCGAGCACGGCCATCTTGGTTTCGCGCCGGCACTGCACCGCAACGTGGCCGTCGTGCGCTTCGATGGCGCTGATCGGCAGATGGCCCAAGGCGGACCGCACCGCGTCAAAGTGTTCTGCGGCGATGCGGATGTCGAACCACAGCGGCAGATCCATCCGCTCGCGCAATGCCTGGACGCTGCCGATAGCCTGGACTCTGCCTTCGGACATGATCGCGAGGCGGTCGACCCGCTCCTGGATTTCGGCCAGGATGTGCGAGGTCAGCACGACCGTCACCCCCTCCGCTTTGAGTCCGCGCAGAATCACGTAAAACTCGCGGATCGCTTCAGGATCCAGCCCGGTGGTCGGTTCATCGAGAAACAGGATCTGCGGCCGGCCGAGCAGCGCCTGCGCAAAGCCGAGGCGCTGACGCATGCCCTTGGAGTATTCGCGTACGCGCCGCCTTGCCGCGTGGGTCAGTCCCACTCGCTCCAGGGCCGGGGCACAGTCCCGCAGGGACGCGCCCTTGAGCCGCGAAAAGAACTGCAGCGTCTCCAGTCCGGTCAGGTTTTCATAGAACACGACATTTTCGGGCAGATATCCGATCTTTCGGCGTACCGCACGAAACCCGCTGCCTGACACGGATGCGTTGTCGATGAGAATCTCTCCGGACGTGAGGGGAATCAGGCCGAGCATCATCTTGAACAGGGTGCTCTTGCCGGCGCCGTTGTGGCCGATCAGTCCGAACACTTCGCCGCGAGCGATTTCGAGATTGACGCCATCCACCGCATGCACCGCGCCATAGTATTTGGTGACACCACGTACGGTGACGACGGTTTCGGCATTCGAAACGGGGGGCACCTCAGCGGGTGCCGGGGAAATGCTTGCCAAGCCAGTCTCTCCAGTTCTTGTGGTCAGGATTCATGCGTGGATGGGGGTCAACGATGCTGGGTGCGCGCAACAGTGGAAATTGCTGCCCCACCATGCGCAGGGTCTGCACCGCCGGGCTTGCAAGCAGCAGCTTCATCATCGGATGGCGCCATGATAGCCGGTCGACCACGTCATTGGCTTCGTAGGGCACGTCGCCTATGCCATCGCCGTTGCGGTCCCAGCCGACGTAATTGCTCCAGTAATTGCCTTCCTTGGCGCCCCATGTTTCATCGCGCGAGGCAACGTAGCGGACCTGCTCGCGGTTGGAGATGAAATCGTTGCGTTCGACCACATTGCGAAAGGAACCGGCCCACAGATGCACGCCCACGATGTTGTCGACGATCAGATTGCCACGAAGGGTGTTGTACTCGGCGTCGTAAATGAAGAATCCCCGTGCATTGCCGGCCACCACGTTGTTCTCCACCACCGAATCCTGGATCGTCCGCAGCATGATGCCGTGGTCGGAATTGGCCCACGCGCGATTGTTGCGAACCACCTGGTCGCGCACTTCCATCAGCGCCAGGCCGCCGCGGTTGTGGTACGAGTCGTTGCCTTCCCACAGATTGTAGTAGGAGTTCATGTAGTGCGTGCCGTAGCGGCTGTGATGCATGCGGTTGCCGCGGAAGATGGCGTGGTGCGAAACATCGACGTAGACCGCATCCCGTACGAAGCTGATCCGGTTGCCGATGATGCGCGCACCGTTGGTGTTGTAGAGCTGGATGCCATTGCCGCGCGAGGCAGACCGGTAATCGCGCTTGCCGGTAATGAGGTTGTTCTCGATGCGCACGTCGTTCGATTTCTCGATCCAGAAGCCGAACAGGTTGTAGGTCAGGTCGCAGTTGCGCACAACTGCGCGATGTGCACCCGGCTGGATGTAGATTCCGGCGTTCTGGTCGAGCAGGCTGTCGCCCGAATCGCTGACGATCAATCCATCGACGACGACGTCCTCGGCGACGATGCGGATCGTATCACCCTGGAGGCCGCCGCTTACCGTCGGCCGATTGATTCCCTTCAGCGTCAGGGGCTTGTCAATCACCAGCCGCTCCGGGTAGTGCCCTCTTTCCACCCGGATCACGTCGCCGGGCGCAGCCTGCGCGATGGCAGCGGCGATGGACTGTCCCTTTCGCACCGTGACTTCGCCGGCAAGCGCGCTGCCTGCGGCCAAAAGGCAGAGCAGTGCGCCGATCCGACCTAGTAAAGCCATTGCAGCGCAGGCAGTCCTTGCAGGTAGTCCAGAAGCCCGGCGCTCTTCATGATCAGGAACAATGTAGCAGCGATCAGCAGGTTCTTGAACGAGACGTAGGAGGCCATGTCGGCCCACGACGCCGGGCGCAGGTTGCGTCCCCACCATGGACCCTCCTTGACGTACGGCTTGCAGCGCATGCGTACCACGATTTCATATGCACTCCAGGCCAGCCACCAGCCCAGTACGAGGCCGGGGCCGATCTGCCCGACGGCACCAAGTACCCAGACCCAGGTGACGAGCACGGCCAGGGCGAACGTGATGGCCTGCAGCAGGATCGGTTGCTGGAACACCTTGCGGCTCCAGGGGAACAGGTGATCGAAGAGTTCCTGCCCGATGAAGGCGGGCAGGCTTGCACGCGCTGCGGGAGCTGGAGACGGTACGGCCGGCACGATGGGAATGAAGTAGCCGTCCTTGCCGACCGGGGTCAGCGGCTCGCCCGCCTTGGTGCGACGCTTGCGTTCCTGCACCAGTGGCGGGCATGCGTGATCGTCGTAATAGAGGATCTGGCAGTCGAGGCACAGCAGGCATTCGCGCTGGTCGATGCGGCCGGTCTTGTCGATGGCCTGCGAGCCGCAGCCGACGGCACATGCGGCGCAGGGGCCGCATTCCTTCTTGCGCTTGAGTCCCCACCAGCGGAAGGTCGAAGGGACTGCCAGGGCGGCGCCCAAGGGACACAGATACTTGCAGAACGGACGCTCGAAAAAGATCGAGGCGCCGAAAAGGATCACCCAGAAGGTCACGAAGGGCCAGGTGCGATTCCAGAATCCCCCTACCAGGTAGGTCGTTTTGAACGGCTCGACCTCGGCAAGTTTCTCGGCCAGTCCCATGGAATAGAAGGACACCACAAGCAATCCGGTGAAAATGCCGTACTTGACCCACTTCAGGCGATCATGCCAGCGCTGCGGCAGCAAGTGGCGCTGATAGCGCTTCAGGCCGAGCTTGCCCGCGATATGGTAGACGAGCTCCGACAGCGAGCCGTAGGGGCACATCCAGCCGCAGAACATCCCGCGTCCCCAGAAGAACACGCTGATGATGATGAAAATCCAGAACAGGAAGATGAACGGATCGGACAGGAACAGCTCCCAGCGCCACTCGAACAGGATGGCGTGGAACCAGGTCAGCACCTGCGTGATGGAAGGCACCGCGAGAAGGTAGAACCCGACGAAGCCGATCGACGTAATCCACAGGAAATATCTGGGGAAATCCTTCCAGCGCGTATCCTTGTGCGTCGAGCGTCTGACCAGCTTGTCTCGCAGCGAATACACCAATGCGGAGGCGCCGAGCCAGAGCAGGAACAGTCCGAGCTCGAGCTTGCGTGTTTTCCAAACCGTCACCCAGGTCGCTTCCGGCACTTCGATTTTCGGATGTCCGCCTTCAAGATAGCGGGCGGGCAGCCAGTACTCACGCGTAAAGTTGACAAAGGTCTTGGCACCCGTCTGCGGGTCCATCTTGTTGGCCAGAAACACCAGGTTCCACGGATAGGCCGCGCTGAATGTCTCTGAACGGATGATGAAAATGGCCGACTCGTGGTAAGCCGGCGCACCCTTGGCCTCGATACCGTACAGATTGAGGTAATCCAGGTCGCGGAAAGTGAACGTGTCCATGTCCTGCGACACCTGGACCCGGTCGTAGATCCCGCCGCGCACAAAGCCCGAGCCCTTGAATGTTTCCTTGCCGTTGGCGATGAGGAAGATGGCATGGTCGCTGGGCTTGAGCCGGGACATCAGGCTCTCGTAGACAGAGTCCCCCAGCACGCTACGGCCCACCGCTGGCGCATTGAGGTATCCGAAATAGATATCGATATAGGGCTGGGGGGAGCGTGGCATTCCGACTTCAGTGGTAGCGACCTTGAGCCGCTGGATGCTGCCTTCCTTGACCAGGGTGTCCCAGTCGCGTTTACCCTCCACCTGGGTGAATTTCACCTGGGGACGAACCGTGGGTTCGATGATGCCCACCTGCCTGGCAACCGCCAGGCCGCTGCGCAGGACGACCTGGTTTTCCGCAATCACGGTGACGGTGGCGCCGGTGATGGCATCGAGGCCGATCACACCTGGCTTGCCGGCACCCACTTCTATTTTGGAGCCTACGAACTTGCCGACATACTGGTCGACGAACCGGGTGAGTTCCGACTCGGGGATGCCCAGCAGCAGGATCGGTTCGGAGTGCCGCAAGACCCGGACACCGGTGACGATGCCTTTGGTGTCCATGCCGATCAGCGTCACGACGGGCTTGCCCGAGTAGGCGGGAATATCAACGATGTCAGTGGACAGGAAGACGTAACCGATCAGTTTGCGACGGTCTCTTTCACCATGATCGTCTTGCTTGCCGCGAGCACCTTTCTCGCCATGGTCGCCTTTTTCGCCATGGCCGCCTTCACCACGAGCACCTTTCTCGCCATTGCCGTTCTTGTTGTCGCTTTCATCTTTCTCGGACTTATGACCGCCATTCGTGTGCTGGTAGGCCTCGACGTAGGCAGGCTTACCCATACGGGGTGAAAAGCTGTCGGCGTCAGGCATCACATCCTTGCACGGAAGGTATGCGCAGAGGTCGGGGTCGGTTGCCAGCTCTACGGGCATCGGCGCCTCGTAGCTTGCGCCGGCGGCCAGTCCGCCAACCGAGATGCCACAGATAAGAAGGAATGATTTGAGGAAACGGGTCAGATGAATCATGAAACGTCAGCAAGCCTCACAACGATGACGGCTCGAACACGCATAAACGAGCCAACAGCGCCCTTTCGGACGCGGATTCCCTCCACCCTTTATTAGCGTATAAGGATATCCTCTTTCCCTGTTCAGGGAAAGAGGATAAGACACGGCTCAAGCCTCGACGATCATGCGGGTACGCATTTCGAGGTGCAGGGCGTGGCAGAAGTTGGTGCAGTAGCACCAGTAGACGCCGGGCTTGTCGGCGATGAAGGTGACCGACTTGGTCTCCTGCGGGTTGACGATGAACTGG
>JANJWF010000001.1 GCA_024709685.1 Thiobacillus sp. | reverse complement strand
GATACGTGCTTCCGTGACGAGCTGGTTCGCCATAGGTCAGCCGATATACTCGTCAAGTATGACTGATTGTCGGCCGAAGCGGCCAGTGATTGATCGTGCGAAAAGTGGCATCATTGGTGCGCAAAGCAGTCAGTGAAATCCACAAGATTCTGCACGCGCTCATCTACAATGGTTGCGCTTCGTATTTGGCCATTGGTAAAGCCAACTTAAGCGCGAACCCCTAGATGGTGAAGCCTCGCGGGCAGGATTCCCCATGAATGGAGTAGAAACCGAAGCAGCAGCTACACACGACGCAAGTCCCTTGGACTCTCCCGGTACGACGGTGAAATGCGACCTTGCTGCAGTCGCAGTTGCGCAGGACGGCCCAGTCAACGTCAGGCCGAAGTTGCTCGCAGCGAACCTTTCCAACCGATTCGCGCTCGATATTGATGCAGAGGTTCTCACCGGCAGGCTTGCCGTATGCGATATTTGTGAGGTGCTGCCGCGACGTGTTGCAGCGCGCGGCAAAGCTCTCGCGCTCGGCGACGGTCATGCCCATGAAGAAGGTCTTGAATCCCATAACACTCAAGAGAACCATGCGGTTATCCATTGTCAAGGAGATTTAGTAACTGCTCAGGGAATAGCCAGCGAGAGAGCGACGATGGTTCAATGCGTAATGGACGTAAAGACAGCAAGGTTATTGAACCTTCGCAACATAGTAGAGACGGACTTCGGTGGGAACGCCGGCAAGTGCGCCGATGCTCTCGGCATCAAGCGCCCCCAGATCCACCGCTGGATCACCTCGAATGACAAGGCACGCCAGGGCATATCGGAGGAGAGCGCGCGCGCCATCGAAGCCAAACTCGGCAAGTCGCATGGCTCGCTGGACTCGTTACTAGATGGAGTGGTGACTTCTGAGAACGACGCCAAGGTGGTCGCCGAGTTTGCCTGGATATTCTCTAACGCTACCGACGAGGGCAGGACCTTCCTTTGCAACGCCATAAAGGCGGCCGCGAAAGCATTTCTCAGGGAAGACCGCCGGACCACCACGCTTCACGTCGTCCATGAACTCAGGGGCAAATAGCCAACCACCCATCGCTTTATATTCGCGTGATATGCTCTCCCGCACAATAAAAGCGGAGGCAAAATGACAAACATGGGAGGCAATACCGATGGAAGCACAATTCAACCTGTGCAGGGTAAGCCCGATGGAAGCGACTCTGCTGCATCACTTCAGAACCCTATCGGAGGCGAGCAAGCAGGCCGCCATGCAGCTGATAATCTCGCAGTCTGGTCAAACCATTGAAACCACCGCAGCCGCCGAAAACGTGGTGATATTCCCCGCGCCACGACGCTGACCCGACCGTCCGCGCGCATAAAACCGCCAACCGGCGGTTTTTTTTCGCCCACGGTCCCAAAATTATCTGTTCGGTTACTTGCCATTAGTAACTGGTCGGCTATTTTTCAGTTAAGGCCGCCCCTGAACGCGGCATCAAAGGAGGGTTTGGAATGGCAACGACAACACTGACTGAACAGCGCCTCTGTCGCATGTGGGCGGCTTCCGGGATGACCGAAGACTGGTGGGAGCTGAACGTGAAGCTCCACGAGATTGCGAAAGTCCTTGGAGACCAGGGATGCGCCGCCGACGTGGTCGAGATGTTCGACGACTCCGCTGCACTGGCGCTCACCCTCGCGGTCGAGGCGATCCACGACAAGGAACGGAGGGTCGCAGCATGAACCACACCATCAAAACCGCTCTGCCCTCGTCCGCGCTGCCGAGTCCGTCCTGCGCCGAGAGGAGTGCCGCCTGCGCATGTCTGCGCAGATCTTCACCATCTGCGTGTCGGTGATCGGCATCTACTTCGTGTTCGCACTCATCCGGCAGGTGCTGTCATGAGGACCGCGCTGGTGATCATCGTCGTGGCACTCGACCTGATGTATACCGTCGCGCTTACCCTGATCGACGTATTCAAGCCGCTGCTGTCGGCTCCGGGGGGCCAATGAGCGCCTACGCCACGCCGATTCCCTACTGCCCGCTGCCGCTGGGTGACACGCGCCGCGGCTACGTCAAAGCCGAAGACACCGACGTCGCGCGCGCGATAGAGGAGCACGCGCCGATTCTGGTCTCCGGCATCGGCGACATCCGCGACGACTACGAAACGGTCGAGCAGCACGACTGGCTTTCCGCGCCGGGAGGCTTTCGATGAGCAAGCGCGACGACTACGCGATGCCCAGGCTGCGGCGTGCACAGAAGCGGCGCTAGGCGATCATCGACTTCCTGCACGCACAGCCGTGGGCCGGTTACGACGCGTGGTGGCGGCGGTCGTCGCCGTCGATTCCGATACCGAGCCTCATGCCGTGCGCGGGCTGGTGTCGAGCATGCTCAAGAAGCGCGAGATCGCGTCCAGCGCGCCACGGGCACGCAGCTACATGGCGTTGGTGAACGTGACTGAGAGCGCCGAGGAAGTGCGCGACGCCTATCTGCTGCGGCAGAAGATCAACAGCGTGGCGATCGCCGAGTCCTACGCCGAACGCAAGCGCGTGAAGCGCCCGGACAGCGACAAGCCGAGCGGCATCGTCGGCGGCCCCGGCTCGACCGTCTACCGCGAAGGTCATAACCCAGACATCCGCCAGAATCAGCGCGGCCAGGGCGCAGCAGGCGGGCGCGCGGCCATCGGTTCCGGCATGTATTCGAACCCGAAATGGTGAAAGGACAGACCATGAACACGAACACCGGAAAACTGCCAGCCATCATCCACCAGCGCTGGGCCGCAGCGTGCGCCGAGCCCAGCATCCCGCAATGGCGCAGCCTCGCCGTGTGGGTCGAGAACTTCGCCGACACCTGCGCCGAGCATCCCGAGACGCGTGGCATGGTCGCCGAGCTGCGCGAGCTGGCCGACGAGGCGTGGCGCAACATGGTCGCGCTGCAGCCGGAGAGGGAGGCAACATGAATACCAAGGCCGCAACAATAGGGGACAGACCACGGTTTCAACCGGCCAAATCGACATGGCTTTTTAGTCGCCCTAACCGCCTAATCCGAGGACAACTTCAGTTTACCCGCCGACGCAGGCGCGGCATCCTCCCGCCCGAGCAGGTAATCCAGAAACGCCCGCGCCACCACCGACAGCTGACGCCCCGCCGGGTAGACGGCATACCAGTGCCGCAGGATGGGAAAGCCCTCGACGTCGAGCACGGCGAACTGGCCGGGCTGGTTGAGCGAGAGCGCGTGGCGGGAGAGCGCGGAGATGCCGAGGCCGGCGAGGATGGCCTGCTTGATGGCTTCGCTGCTGCCCAGTTCCAGGCGCGGGTGGATCGTGATGCCGTGTTCGGCGAAGCGCCGCTCGATCGCGATGCGCGTGCCCGAGCCTCGCTCCCGCATCAGCCACGGTTCCAGCGCCAGGCGCTCCAGCGAAATCTTCTTCTTGCCTGCCAGCGGGTGGTCGGGCGCGGCCAGCACGATGATGGGGTTGTCCATGATGGGGGTGGCGACGACGTCGATGTCCTCCGGCGGCTGCCCGAGGAAGTAGAGATCGTCGAGGCCTTCGGCGATGCTGGCAAGCACCTGCTCCTTGTTGGTGACGCGCAGGGAGACGTCGATTCCCGGGTACAGCTTGGCGAATTCGCCCAACAGGCGCGGTGCGAAGTAGGAGGCGGTGGTGATCGCCATCAGGCTCAGTTTCCCCTGCTTGAGTCCACGACGTTCATCCACCGACATGGTGAAGCGGTCGAGGATGCCGAAGATCTCGCGGCTGGCCTGCGCGAGCTGCTGGCCGTCGGCGGTGAGGCGGATCTTCTTGCCGGCCTGTT
>JANJWF010000193.1 GCA_024709685.1 Thiobacillus sp. | reverse complement strand
GCCGCGCGCCTCCGCCTCGGCGCGGACCGCCCTGGATACGCCGTGCGCGCTGAAGATGACGGTCGCGCCCGCCGGCACCTCGGCCAGTTCCTCGACGAAGATCGCGCCCTTGGCCTTGAGGTCGTTGACGACGAAGGTGTTATGAACGACTTCGTGGCGCACGTAGATCGGTGCGCCGAATTTTTCCAGCGCGCGCTCGACGATGGCGATGGCACGGTCGACGCCTGCGCAGAAGCCGCGTGGGTTGGCGAGAAGGATGGTGGGCGTCATGGCGGATTCCGGTGTCACAGGATGCGGACGTTAATCGGGTTGGGCCTGGCGTTCGCCGGGAGAGGGAAGAATCCGTTCCACCTCCACTTCGAATTCTATGGCCAGATCGGCGAGCGGATGGTTGAAGTCGACCTTCACCGCGTCATCGCCGATCTCAAGAATGCGGCCGGCGACGGTCTCGCCGTTCGGCATCGCGAATTCGACCAGCTGGTCGACTACGAATTCCATGTCGGGCGGCAGATCGGTTCCCGGCAGGGTGTGGACCAGATCGGGCTGGCTCTCGCCAAAGGCCTGCCAGGGGTCGAGCAGGAACACGTGGCGCTCGCCGGGCGCCAGATCGATCAGCCATTGCTCCAGCATCGGCGCCAGCGTGCCGTCGCCGAGCGTCACGGTTTCCGGTTCCGGGTCGTCGAAATTGGAAACAAGGTCGGCGCCGCCGCGGGGGCGCAGTGCGTAGCGTAGCTGCAGCGTGTCGCCCGGGGCGACGGTACGGCCGTTCATGAGCGCTGGGCGGCAGGCTTGCCGTGCAGGCTGTCCCAGACCAGCAGGACGGCGCCGACGGTGATGGCCGAATCCGCCACGTTGAACGCCGGCCAGGCAAGATCGTGGTAATGGAAATACAGGAAATCCACCACATGGCCCAGCACCACGCGGTCGATGACATTGCCGAGCGCACCGCCCAGCACCAGTGCCAGCGCAAAAGCCAGCCGCGGCTCGTGCGCGTGACGCTTCAGCAGCCGCACGATGATCACGGTCGCGATCACGCCCACCGTGATGAAGAACCAGCGCTGCCAGCCGCCGGCATCGGCGAGGAAGCTGAACGCCGCGCCGGTGTTGTATACCAGCACCAGTGAAAAGAACGGCAGCACCGGAACGGCCTCCTGGTAGTCGAGCGTGGACGATATCCAGAATTTCGTCAGGTGATCGAGCACGATGATCGTGAGCGCCAGGCCCAGCCACTTGCGCATTGCGGGGTCGGTGAGGAATTTCATTGCGTCTTACGTATTTCGGGGTCGGTGAGGAGTTTCATTACGTCAATGTCCGATTCGATCCGAGACAGGCCAGTCCTGGTAGGAGGCCCGCCCCCGGGCCGAATTGGCGGTGCGAAAATCGGGGCGGGGCGCCCCTCCTGCGGGCAAGGGCGGCATGCAGGAGGCCCGCCTTCGGGCCGATCGGAGCGGGTCGCGAATCAGGCATATGTGCGCACCTCGCCGTCGCCGAAAAGGTTGCTCACGCAACGCCCGCACAGCCCGGGATGATCGGCGTGCGCGTCGACGTCGTCGCGGTAATGCCAGCAGCGGTCGCATTTTCTTGCCGCGCTCGGCGTGACCTCGACGCGGTCGGCATCGGCCGCGATCACGTGTGCCTGCGAGGTGATCAGCACGAAGCGCAGATCATCGCCCAGGGGGGCCAGCAGCGCCTGGGTGGCGGGGCTGGCGTATAGCGTCACCTCGGCCTGCAGCGAGGAGCCGATGCCGCCGGCGGCGCGTACGGTCTCGAGCTCCTTCTGCACGTCGGCACGCACCGCGCGGATACGGGTCCAGCGCTCGAGCAGATCGGCTTCGCCGGCCTGTTCCGGCAGGTCGTGCCAGGTGTGCAGGAACACCGAATCATCCTCGCGGGTGAGCTGTTCCCACACTTCCTCCCCGGTGAACGACAGAACCGGTGCCATCCAGCACACCAGCGCATGCGTCAGGTGGAATAGTGCGTTCTGTGCGGCACGCCGTGCGTGGCTGTCGGTGCCGCCGGTATAAAGGCGGTCCTTGAGGATGTCGAGATAGAAGCCGCCGAGGTCCTCCGAGCAGAACGACTGCAGCTTCTGCACGATGAAATGGAATTCGTAGGCGTCGTAATGCGCCTGCAGTTCGCCCTGTAATTTTCGGGTGAGTGCCAGCGCGTAGCGGTCGATCTCCAGCCAGTCCGCCACCGGCAGCGCATGTGCCTCGGGGTCGAAGTCCGACAGGTTGGCGAGCAGGAATTTCAAGGTGTTGCGGATCCGCCGGTAGCTCTCCACCACGCGCTTGAGGATCTCGTCCGAGATGGTCAGTTCGCCGGAATAGTCGGTGGTCGCGACCCACAGCCGCAGGATGTCGGCGCCGTATTGATCCATCACCTTTTGCGGCGAGACGACGTTGCCCTTCGACTTGCTCATCTTGTGGCCGCGGCCGTCGACCACGAAGCCGTGGGTGAGCAGTGCTTGATAGGGCGCGCGTCCATCGGTGGCGCAACCGGTGAGCAAGCTTGACTGGAACCAGCCCCGATGCTGGTCCGAGCCTTCCAGATAGAGGTCCGCGGGGTGCGCGAGTTCGGGGCGACGCTTCAGCACGCAGGCATGCGTAACGCCGGAATCGAACCAGACGTCGAGCGTGTGGCCGGTCTTGTCGTAGTGTGCGGCATCCTCGCCCAGCAGCTCGGCCGGGTCGAGCGCGAACCAGGCCTCGATGCCCTGCTGCTCGACGCGCTTGGCGATGATCTCCAGCAACTCGGGCGTCTTCGGGTGCAGCGCGCCGGTTTCCTTGTGGGTGAAGAAGGGCATCGGCACGCCCCAGTTGCGCTGGCGCGAGACGCACCAGTCGGGACGGTTCCTGATCATCGCCTCCAGCCGCGCGCGGCCCCAGGCCGGAAAGAACTGCGTCGCGTCAACCGCTTTCATCGCCTGTTCGCGGAGGGTTTCGCCCTGGCCCCTGTCATCCATCCCGATGAACCACTGCCTTGTTGCGCGGAAGATGATCGGCGTCTTGTGGCGCCAGCAGTGCGGGTAGCTGTGCAGCAACTTCTCGTGCGCGAGCAGCGCGCCGTTCGCCTCCAGCGTCTCGACGATCAGCGGGTTGGCCTGCCAGATGCTCATGCCGCCGACCAGCGGCACGCCGGCGTAAAAGCGGCCGTCGTCGCCCACCGGGTTGTCGACCTTGAGGCCGTAGCGGCTGCCCGCGACGTAGTCGTCGAGGCCGTGACCGGGGGCGGTGTGCACGGCGCCGGTGCCGGCGTCGGCGGTCACATGGTCGCCGACGATGACCGGCACCTGGCGTTCCTGGAACGGGTGCCACAGCAGCACGCCCTCGAGCGCCTGGCCGGTGGTGTGCGCGACGACCTCGGCGCCCTCGGCGAGACCGTAGCGGGTGAGCGCGGCCTCGCGCAGGCTCTCGGCAAGGATCAGCAGGCCCTTGCCGGTGCGCACCAGCGCGTACTGGAAGTCGGGGTGCAGCGCGACCGCCTGGTTGGCGGGCAGGGTCCACGGGGTGGTGGTCCAGATGACGAGCTGGATCGGCTCGTCGATGGTCGCGATGTCGAAGCGGTGCGCCAGGTCGGCACGGTCGGCCACGGCGAAGCCGACGTCGATCGCCGGCGAGGTCTTGTCCTCGTATTCGACCTCGGCCTCGGCGAGTGCCGAGCCGCAGTCGACGCACCAGTGCACCGGCTTGGCGCCCTGGTAGAGGTAGCCTGCTCGCTGGATCTGCCCCAGCACGCGCAACTCCTCGGCCTCGAACTGGAAGTCCATCGTGCGATACGGATGATCCCAGTCGCCCAGCACCCCCAGGCGAATGAAGTCGGCCTTCTGCCGCTCGATCTGTGCGGTCGCGTACTCGCGGCACAGCTCGCGGAATTTGGCCGGGGGGATGTCCTTGCCATGGGTCTTCTCGACCTGCAGTTCGATCGGCAGGCCATGGCAGTCCCAGCCCGGCACGTAGGGCGCGTCGAAGCCGCTCAAAGTCTTCGCCTTGACGATGATGTCCTTGAGGATCTTGTTCACCGCGTGGCCGATGTGGATGTCGCCGTTGGCGTAGGGCGGGCCGTCGTGAAGGATGAATTTCGGCCGTCCGGCCGCCGCCTTGCGGATCGCCTCGTAGCGTTTCTTCTCCTGCCAGCTTTTCACCCAGCCGGGCTCGCGCCTGGCAAGGTCGCCGCGCATCGGGAAGGGCGTGTCGGGCAGGTTGAGCGTGTTCTTGTAGTCAGGCATGGTTTGGAATCAGGCGCGGCGCTGCTTCATGAATTGTCTGGCGTTGTCGACGTCGCGCCGGATCTGTGCAACCAGGCTGTCGAGGTCGGGATATTTTTCTTCGTCGCGCAGCTTGTGCAGGAAGTCCAGACGCACGCGGCGACCGTAGATCTCCGCCGTGAAATCGAACAGGTGTACTTCGAGCACGGGTAGCGCATCCGGGCTTTTCACCGTGGGGCGCTTGCCCAGGCTTGCCACGCCCGGCAACGGCTCGCCGTTGAGGCCGTAGAGTTCGACCGCAAAGATGCCCATCAGCGGCGGCCGGTTGTGCTTGAGCTGGATGTTGGCCGTAGGAAAGCCGATGTCGCGTCCCAGCTTGTCGCCGTGCACCACGCGCCCGGAAATGCTGTACGGGCGGCCGAGCAGGCTCGCGGCATGCTCGATCTGGCCGGCGGCAAGCGCTTGCCGTACGGCAGTCGACGAGACGCGCTCGCCAGCGACTTCAACGGTGGGCAGAAACTCGGCGTCGAAGCCGAGCGACTCGCCGGCCTTTTTCAGCAGGGCGAAATCGTCTGCACGTTTGGCGCCGTAGCGGAAATCGTCGCCCACCAGCACATAGCGCGCCTGCAGTGTACGGCCGAGTACCTGCTCGATGAATGCCTCGGCGCCAAGCGACGAGAACGCACGGTCGAAGCGGAACACGTGCAGCCGGTCGATGCCCAGCCGCTGCAGGCATTCGGCCTTTTCGCGCAGGGAGGACAGGCGCGCCGGCGCCTGTTCGGGTGCGAAAAATTCGCGCGGATGCGGTTCGAAACTCAGCACGCAGCTCGGCAGCCCGCGTGACCGCGCCACATCCTGCAAGCGGGCGAGCATGGCCTGGTGCCCGAGGTGCAGGCCGTCGAAATTGCCGATGGTGACTGCGTGGGGGATGCCGAGCGAACGAAAACCGTGCGTGATGCGCATTGCAGGCTGGGATGCCGAAAAGCGCTTATTCTAGCCGATTCGAACGCCCCGCTCCCCAAGCCTGATGAAGCCCGCTTTCATCATTCCGCCGCGCGCCGGGCAAACTGCCGCGGGCGGAAACCCATCAGGCCGAGCGCGCCGAAATACAGCGCGATGCCGCCGCCGACCAGCAGCGACAGCCGCATCGTGCGGTCGAGGAAGCCCGCGGCCAGCCACCATTGCGCGTCGCCCATGGCATAGAAGAGCATTGCCGCCATCAGCGCAACCGCCAGCAGCACCCGCGAGAAGTAGCCGATCCACCCGGGCTGCGGCTGGTAGATCCGGTATTTTTTCAAAAGGTGCAGCAGCAACCCGGCGTTGAGGCAGGCAGCCAGGCCGATCGAAAGCGCGAGCCCTGCATGCCCCAGCGGAATGATGAAGGCGAGGTTCATCAGCTGGGTGGCGACGAGGGTGACGACGGCGATCTTGACCGGAGTCTTGATGTTCTGCCGCGCATAGAACCCGGGCGCCAGCACCTTGACCACGATCAACCCGACCAGTCCGAGGCTGTAGGCGATCAGCGCCCGCTGGGTCATGCTCACGTCGCTGGCGGTGAAGGCGCCATAGTGAAACAGTGTGGTGATCAGCGGCACGGCCAGCACTGCCAGCGCGGCGGCGGCAGGCAGTGCCAGCAGCAGGGTCAGGCGCAGCCCCCAGTCGAGCAGTTTCGAATAGTCGGACGGGTTGTCGTCGGCGTAATGCTTGGCCAGGCTGGGCAAGAGGATGGTGCCCAGCGCCACCCCCAGCATGCCGGCGGGAAACTCCATCAGGCGGTCGGCGTAGTACAGCCACGACACGCTGCCAGTGGCGAGGAAGGACGCGAAGATGGTATTGATGAGCAGGCTGATCTGCGCCACCGATACACCCAGCGTGGCGGGCGCCATCAGTTTCAGGACGCGCTTGAGGCCGGGGTCGTCGAAGTGCCGGGTCGGGCGCGGCAGCATGCGGATTTTCAGCAGGTGCGGCAGCATCCACGCCAGTTGCAGCACGCCGCCCAGCGCCACCCCCCAGCCCAGCGCCAGCACCGGCGGGTCGAAGTAGGGCGCCAGCCACAGCGCGGCGGCGATCATGGCGACGTTGAGCAGCACCGGCGCGAACGCCGGCGCGGAAAACCTGCTGTGGGTATTGAGGATGCCCGCCGCCAGCGCCACCAGGGAGATGAAGATGATGTAGGGAAAGATGATGCGCAGCAGCGTAACGGTGAGTTCGAACTTGTCCGGGTCGGCCCGGAAACCCGGCGCGCTCACGTACGCCACCCACGGCGCACCCACGACCCCCAGCAGGGCGACGCCGATCAGTGCCAGCGTCAAGGCGGTGCCGACCTGGTTGACCAGGGTCTGGGTGGCGTCGTGGCCCTTGCGGTTTTTGTATTCCGCGAGAATCGGCACAAAGGCCTGCGAGAACGCGCCTTCGGCAAATAGCCGTCGCAGCAGGTTGGGGATCTTGAAGGCAACGAAGAAGGCGTCGGTCAGCAGGCCGGCGCCGAACACGCGGGCGACGATGGCGTCGCGCACGAATCCCAGGATGCGGGAGAGCAGGGTCATGCTGCTGACCGCAGCGAGGGCTTTGAGAAGATTCATGGGCGGGCCGTATTGTGCGCGCATTGTGCGGGTCGCGCAGGCGCACCGCAACTCCGGTCGCTACTGGCGCTTGATTTTTTGTCGGGTTGTCCCGTACAATCGCGGGCTTTGGTGAGGCGGCTCCGTCCGAAACGGGCCGCCGGACCCCGGACCAGATTAATTTGCCCGGCACAACGTGCAGGGCTCCACAGGAGCAGAACACATGGCGAACTCCGCCCAGGCGCGCAAGCGCGCACGTCAAGCAAGCGCCCAGCGCGACCACAACATGAGCCAGCGTTCCGAGCTGCGCACTGCGATCAAGAAGGTTCGCAAGGCGATCGAGGCAGGCGACAAGGCTGCTGCCCAGCAGGTTTTCCAGGCCTCCATGGGCGTGATCGACAGCATTGCCGACAAGCGGATCGTCCACAAGAACAAGGCTGCGCGCCACAAGAGCCGCCTGTCCCTGGCGGTCAAGAGCATGGCCTGAGTCGGCTGGCGCCTCTGAATTGGAGGCCTCGACCAAAAAAAACGCCGCATTTGCGGCGTTTTTTTTATTCTGGGCGACCCTTAGTCCGCATTCTCGGTCGCCAATTCATTGCGCTCGGCGAAGCTTTGCAGAAAGCGGTAGGCGATGGGGTCTGAAGCCTTGAGCTTCTTGTTCACCACCACGCAGCGGATGCCGTCCAGCGTGGTCGGCTGCACGTAGGGCGAATAATTGGTGCGATTGTTGGGGTCGATCATCGCAAACACGCTCGCCAGGCGATCGGCCCAGTCGCTCGGCCGGAACTTCGTGCTCTTGGTGGTGGTGCCCAGAATAATGAAGGGCGCGTTGGTGTCATCCATGGGATGGGCAGCTTAAAAAGCGTTGGATTTTAGCACGCACCCTCAAGGCATGAAGCAGGGCGGCTTGCACGACGGGTGGCTTTTGAAGATACTGGCGCGCTTTATCCGACCAAATTGGTCAACAATTCATTCGATAATCATTTCAGGGAGGGAACGATGAAAAATCCGCTTGATTCGTTGTGGGGCACCGTCATCGCCGGCGTGGTTCTGCTGGTGGTGCTGTACGTGTTCGCCAACAATTTTCTGATCGTGAGGTAATGGGCATGGAATATTCGATGGGAGTCTTCCGCTGGATCCATTTCATGGCCGGTGTGATGTGGATCGGCCTGTTGTATTACTTCAATTTCGTGCAGGTCGCCGCGCTGAAAAATGCCGTCGCCGACGGCACTGCGGCCGGCATCACCAAGCACGTTGCGCCGCGCGCGCTGCTGTTCTTCCGTTGGTCTGCAGTCGTGACCTGGCTCGCCGGCGCAGCCCTGCTCGGGCCGCGCTTCGTGCCGGCCTTCACCCTTCAGGCCGAGACGGCGCTTATCGGCATCGGTGCGTGGCTGGGGACCATCATGCTGTTCAACGTCTGGGCGCTGATCTGGCCGAACCAGAAGAAGATTCTGGGCATGACGCCAGCTTCCGACGAGCAGAAGAACAAGGCGCGTCGCGTCGCCTTCCTCGCCTCGCGTACCAATACGATGCTCTCCATTCCCATGCTGTTCTTCATGGGGGCCGGGGTGCACGGCTTCTGATAGCCCAAAAAACGCGAGCGTAGTAATATCGCGAAAGGATACGGCGGCTCAGGCCGCCGTATTGCTTTTGACTTGTTTCCGCCTTTGCATAAGTAGAGCTTAGAGCCATGTCCGAACACTTGATGAATACCTATGCCCGCCAGTCCGTCGCCTTTGTGCGCGGCGAAGGCGCCTACCTGTGGGATGAAGCCGGCAAACGTTATCTCGATGCGGTCGCCGGGGTGGCGGTGAACGCCCTCGGCCATGCGCACCCCAGGCTGGTGAAGGCGGTCGCCGACCAGGCCGCAACGCTGATCCATTCGTCCAACCTGTACCGCGTGCTGCGGCAGGAAGAACTGGCCGACCGGCTGTGCGACCTGTCGGGAATGGACAAGGCCTTCTTCTGCAACTCGGGGTGCGAGGCCAACGAAGCGGCGATCAAGCTGGCGCGCCTGTATGGTCACGGCAAGGGCATCGAGGTGCCGACCATCATCGTGATGGAAAAGGCCTTCCATGGCCGCACCATGGCGACACTGACCGCGACCGGCAGCCGCAAGATCCAGGCGGGTTTCGAGCCGCTGCTGTCGGGCTTCGCGCGCGTGCCGTTCAACGACCTCGCGGCGATCCGCCACGTCGCCGAGCACAACAAGAGTGTGGTCGCAGTGCTGCTCGAGGTGGTGCAGGGCGAAGGCGGCATCAACGTGCTGCCTTCGGAATTCCTCGCCGGGCTGCGGCAGATTTGCGATGCCCACGGCTGGCTGCTGATGCTGGACGAAGTGCAGACAGGGATCGGCCGCACCGGCACCTGGTTCGGCTTCCAGCATTCCGGCGTGATGCCCGACGTGATGGCGCTGGCCAAGGGCCTCGGCGCAGGCGTGCCGATCGGCGCCTGCCTCGCGCGCGGCGTCGCAGCCGATGTTTTCCAGCCGGGCAATCATGGCTCCACGTTCGGCGGCAATCCGCTCGCCTGCGCTGCGGCACTGGCAACGCTCGATGCGATCGAGGAAGAGAAACTGCTCGACAACGCGCGGGTGCGTGGCGAGGCG
The DNA here is from genome assembly GCA_024709685.1 of Thiobacillus sp. Classification (GTDB taxonomy): domain Bacteria; phylum Pseudomonadota; class Gammaproteobacteria; order Burkholderiales; family Thiobacillaceae; genus Thiobacillus. The sequence goes on along the minus strand of JANJWF010000193.1, from coordinate 316 downwards.
ATTCGTAATGGTTTGCGTACTGCACTGGCTGGCGTCCACGGCGTGGTCGACATCCGTGGCGAGGGCATGATGATCGGCGTCGAGCTCGACCGGCCGTGCGGCGAACTGGTCGGCGTGGCGCGCGACGCCGGCGTGCTGATCAACGTCACCGCCGACAACGTCATCCGCCTGGTGCCGCCGCTGATCTATGGTGCAGCCGAGGTCGACGCGCTGGTCGCCGCGGTGTCGGGAATCGTCAAGAATTACCTGCAGCAGGCGGCCTGATGCTGAAGCATTTTCTGCAATTCAAGGACCTGACGCGCGACGAGCATCTGTA
>JANJWF010000191.1 GCA_024709685.1 Thiobacillus sp. | reverse complement strand
ACGCTCAAGACTTATGGCCTCGTCGTTCCCAACAGCCAGGCCATGGTCGACGTGAACCTCGCCGTCAGCGGCCAGGTGGCGGAGGTATTCGTCCGCGTGGGGGACAGCGTGCGCAAGGGTGAGCCCATCGTCTCCGTCTTCAACCCCGAGTTCATCACCACTCAGCGCGGATATCTCGAGTTCCTCAAGAACGAGGACAAGCTGCAGGTGCTGCGTGAAGAGGGGCGCTTGCCGAACTACCTCAAGGATGCCAAGGAAAACCTGCGCTGGTGGGGCATGAATGACAGGCAGATCGCCGACCTCATCGAGCACGGCAAGGTCGTCGAGCACATCATTCTCGAGGCGCCCACCGACGGGTTCGTCACGGAGCTTTTCGTCCAGCCGGGTTCCCTGGTGAACGCGGGTGACCGAACCATGAAGCAGTTCCTGGTGGTCGGCAAGGCCGTAGCGCGGATGGTGGCAGCCAAGACCGCCCCCTGGGTGGAGGGTTATGTGTATCCGGACCAGCGGCCACTGTTGCGGCCCGGCCTGTCGGTTCGCATCAGTCTGCCTGACGGCCGGCAGATCGAGCGGCGCATTACCCAGGTATTGCCGGTGGTGGATCCGGCCACGCAACGCGCGCGGTTTCTGGTGGACCTGGGCCAGACCCCGGCCGGGGCGGCGGTGGGTCAGGCCGTGGATATCAGTCTGCAGCTGGGCGAGCGCAGCGGTGTCTGGGTTCCGCGCCAGGCCGTGCTGGGGCAGGCCATTCGCCCGGTGGTATACGTTCAGGTCGCTCCCGGCCGGTACCTGCGCAAGCCGGTGGTGCTGTTGGCCGAGTCGCCGACGTCGCTCCAGGTGAAAGGCGTGGATGCGGGAGAAAGGCTGGTGGTGGCCGGAAAGATGATGCTGGAAGGGTTTTATCGCATTTCGGCGGGGGCCGGCGCAGACGCGGGTGACCACCACCATGACGATCACTGAATCGACGACGGGCTGATAAATGTTTGACTGGGCAATCCGATGGTCCCTCAGAAACCGCCTGACGGTGATCGCGCTCTATCTGATTCTGGCGGGCGCGTCCATCGTGGCGGCGCTGAGCATGGCGGTGGACGTGTTTCCGGAATACGCGCCGCCGCAGGTGCAGATTCAGACCGAGGTGCCGGGTTATTCCGCCAAGGACGTGGAAACGCTGGTCACCCGGCCGATCGAAGTCGTCCTGCAGGGCGCGCCGTATATCGAGCAGATCCGGTCCAATTCCTCCATCGGCCTGTCGCGCATCACCATCGTCTTCAAGTGGGGCATCGACATCTACCGTGCGCGCCAGATCATCCAGGAACGCATCCAGACCGTGCAGGGCCAGCTTCCTTCCGGCGCCCAGACACCGCAGATGATGCCGGTGACCTCGGCGGTGAGCTGGCTGCTCAAATTCGGGCTCGTCGACTGGTCGGGCAGCAATCGCGAGCACGAACTGCGTACCCTTGTCGACTGGGACATCCGCAACCGGCTGCTGGCGCAGCCCGGCGTGGCGTCGGTGGTCGCGGTGGGCGGCGGCGTGAAGCAGTATCAGGTATTGCTGGATCCTCTGCGCATGCGCAAGTACGGCGTATCGACCGACATGGTGACGCGGGCTTTGCGTACCGCCAATCTGGTGGCGCCGGGCGGTTTCGTCTATCCCAGTTCCGAAGAGGAGTATTTCATCCGCGCCAACGGCAAGGTGGAAAGCCTGCGCGATGTGGCCGAGACGCTGGTTGTGATGCGCGATGGACAGCCGATCCATATCGACGACGTCGCCGAAGTGCGCTTCGGCAGCGAAGTGAAGCGGGGCGATGGCCAGATGTACGGCGGTCCGGCGGTGATTGGCACGGTGTCCAAGCTGTGGGGGGCGGACACCATGGAAACCACCCGCAACGTGGGAAAAGTGCTGGCCAGGATGGCGGAGAGCCTGCCCAAGGACGTGCAGCTGATCCCGAACGTGTTCCGCCAGGCCAGTTTCATCGAGGCCTCGATGGACAACCTGCGCGATGCGTTGCTGCATTCGTCCATCATCGTCGCGCTGGTCCTGCTGCTGTTCCTGTTCCGCTGGCGGCCGACCGTGATCAGCCTGATCGCCATCCCCACGTCGCTGATGGCCGGCGTGCTGGTGCTGTGGATGCTGGATATCAGCATCAATGCACTCACTTTGGGCGGACTGGTATTCGCCATCGGCGAAGTGGTGGACGATGCCATCATCGATGTCGAGAACATCCTGCGCCGCTTGCGCGAGAACAAGCGGGCCGCCGCGCCGTTGCCGGCGCTGGAAATCGTCTACGAAGGGTCGCGGGAGATCCGCAACTCGGTGGTCTTCGCCACCCTTGTCATCCTGGTGGCATTCTCTCCCATCTTTTTCCTGCAAGGCATCGAAGGCCGCATCTTTCAACCCATGGCGATCGCCTACCTGGCCGCCATTGCCAGTTCGCTGATCGTCGCCATCACGCTGGTGCCGGTGCTGAGCTACTACCTGATGAGCAACGAGCAGCACGCCCGCCAATACGGGCTCGGTCCGATCTCGGAATTCCTGCTGGCGCGCTATCAGCGTCTGCTCGGACACCTCCTGGCGTGGCCGCTGCCGGTATTCGCGGGCACCTTGGTGTTGCTGGTAGCGGCCGTGATTACCTTATCGGGGCTCGGCCGCTCCTTCATTCCCCCCTTCCACGAGGGCAATCTGGTGATTGCCACCACCATGATGCCGGGCACTTCGCTGGAGGAGAATCTGCGCATGGGCCGCGAGGTGGAAAAACTGGTCGGCGAAATGCCCGAGGTCGCCAGCCTGGCGCAGCGCGCCGGCCGCTCGCGGCTGGATGAAGACGCCCAGCCGGTCAATTTCAGCGAATTCGACGTCGCACTGAAACCGGGCACCCCCAACGTGCCGCAGGTCATGCAGCGCATCCGCGAGCAACTGGGGCAGATTCCGGGCATGTCGACCAACGTCTCGCAATTCATTACCCATCGCATGTCGGAAATACTCTCGGGGGTGCGCTCGCAGGTGGCGGTGAAGCTGTACGGCCAGGATTTCGCGGTGCTGCAGCAGAAGCAGAAGGAGATCTATCAGGCGGTGCAGGGAGTTGCCGGCATCGTCGACCTGCAGATGGAGCCGATGATTCTGGTGCCGGGCGTGGATGTGCACGTCAACCGGGCCGACGCCGCAGCCTATGGATTTACGCCTGGTGCCATCGTGTCCCAGGTGGAGCAGGCATTCAATGGCGTGGTGACCTCCAAGGTGCTGGAGCATGACCGAACCTTCGACCTGTTCCTGCGAGTCAACGAGGGGGCCCGGTCCGATATCCGCACGCTGGGCGAGATGCCTTTGATTTCACCCGAAGGCATGGTCGTCCCGTTGCGGGATCTGGCGCGATTCACCGCCGTGCAGGAGCCCTACATGATCAACCGCGACAGCGGCGCACGCCGCGCGGTCGTGCAGTGGAATACCGAGGGGCGGGACCTCGGCAGCGTCGTGCGCGAAGCGCAGGCCCGCATCAGGGAAAAGGTCGAGTTGCCGCCGGGCTACGCGCTGGAGATCGGCGGCGATTTCGAAGGCCAGCAGCGCGCCACGCGCAATCTGCTGCTGTCCGGGACCGCCGCCCTGGTGCTGATGACGCTCATCATGTTCCAGGCTTTCCGCAACTGGCCGCTGGTGGTGCTGATCATGTCCAACCTGCCGCTGGCGCTCATCGGAGGCGTATTCGCCCTTGCGCTGGCTGGCGAGACCCTGAACGTCTCGTCCATGATCGGCCTGGTGGCGCTGTTCGGTGTCGCGACCCGGAATAGCCTGCTGCTCGTCTCCCGCTACCAGCACCTGATGCAGGCCGAGCGGCAGCTGAGCCTTGCCGAAGTCGCGCTGAGAGGTGCGAGCGACCGTCTGGTGCCGATCCTCCTGACGGCCTTTACGGCCGCGCTGGCGGTCACGCCCCTGATCTTTGGCGACCCGACCGGCAAGGAAATGGAGCGTCCGCTGGCCATCGTCCTGCTGGGCGGCATGCTGAGTTCGACCCTGCTCAATCTGGTGGTCATTCCCACGCTTTTCAGCTGGCTCGCTTCGCGCTGGCCCGAACGGTTTGTGCCGGTGGACGCCCGGGCGCAAGATGGTCCGGAACTGCTATGGGTCCGCCCCGGTTGAGGCGTAACATTAAAGCCCTGCCGGCTTGATGACGGTGAAGCCCATGTTTGCCAAATCTCCCGTTTCCGACCTTGCTGCGTTTCTAAGCGCCGTCCGGCAGGTTGCCGCCGCCGCGCGGCACCGGTGGATCAGCCTGCCGGAAGCCGGGGTTCTGGTCTGGCTGGTGCTGTTGCTGGGCATGCCGGTCTTGGTGCTTCCGCGGTTCTCGCTCCCCGACCTGCAACAGCACTATATCGAGCCCGAGAGCCATCTTCTCATCGAGGCTTTCTGCGGCCTGACCGCCCTGACCATCGCGGCGATGATCCTGTCGGTCTCGCTGAAGCGGCGTAACCCGAGCATGATTCTGTTCGGCCTGGGGTTTCTGGTCATGGGCGTACTCGACATGCTGCATGCATGGACGAGCCCATTCACCGATTCGGCGGCGTTCGTTCTCTATCACACTCTGTCGACCTTTCTGGGAAGCGCCTTCATCCTGGCCGGGGTGTTGGTCCGGATCGCGGCCGAACGCAGCCATGGCTTTTCCAGGGCGGATCTGCTGACGGTTGGGCTCGGCCTCGCCCTGGCCGCAGGCGTTGCGTGGCTCTATCGCCAACTCATCCCCGGTCTTTTTGCCGAGAACGCCCACGCCTTTCCTGCCGCCGTCCATACGCTCCATTATCTGGCCGGCATGTTCTATGTGCTGGCCGCCATCGCATTCTTCCGCCACTTCCGCGAACACCACCAGGTTCTTGTGCTGCTGGCATTCAGTCTGCTGGTGGTGTTCGCGCAAAGCGCGTACCTGTTCAGCTTCTCCGGCATGTGGGACCTGGCCTGGTGGATGTGGCACGGCACCAAGCTTCTGTTCTATCTCGGCACGATGATGATCGTGTTTGTCGGCTTTTTGCTGGCGCTGCGCACGATCGAGAATTCGCGCCATTCCCTGGCCCGGGCGAACCGCAGCCTGGCGCGTTCACAGCGAGCGATCCAGGCGTTCAACCGGGAGCTCGGCATCCGCAACCGCATGGTTCAGGAGAGCATGCTCACCCTCAATCTGGACAATACCCTCGACGTGGTCTCCCGGGCCATACACCAGTTGCTCGGGCTCACCAGCTGCGAACTCATCCTGCGCCTTCCCCCGGATGAGGCGGACGAGTTCGATCGGCGGGTACGCCGCCTGAAGAGCCGCTGGCCGGTGCGCGTTTTCGGGCAAGCACCCGTCTGCAACGCCACCCTCTGTCATCCCGTCGGGTCGACCCGAGAGGTCTTCGAATGCAGGCGACACGACGAATCGGGCGAGATCTTCATGTGCCTGTCACTCACCGCCAACGGAGAAGAGGTCGGACGTCTGCGGCTGTCGAGTCAACCGGGAGCGGGACAGAAAAACCCGGACGCATTGCGGGCGCTGGCCGTGGAGGTTGGTGCCATCGTGCACAACACCCTGCTATACCAGCAACGGCAGGATGCCAACGATTTCCGAATGGCCTTGCTGCGGGTGTCCGGCATGCTCACCTCCACCCTGGATCTCGACAGGGTGCTGGCGGCGGTGTGCAAGGAAAGTGCGGCACTGTTCGAAAGCGACGGCGCGCTGGTGTGGCTGCCGGACAGTCGCCATGCGGAGCGTTTTTCTCTGGCCGCCAGGTGGTTCGGGGAGACGAATCAACAGGTATCGGCGGAACTCGAAGCCTGGTGCGGGGACGGCGAGCAGTGTTCCACACTGTTGCGGGGCATCAGCGGCCGTTATCACCCGATTGGCGTCCTATGGCAGGACGAGTCCCTGCCCACCCCGTTCAGCAAGCCCCAAGGCTGCCCGTGGGAGGCGCTCGCCCTGTTCCCGCTGCTTGACGGCGAAGATCTCATCGGTGTGATGGTGCTGGCACGCAAGGATCCAGTGCGGTTCAGCGCCGCCACGCTGGACAAGGGCGCACTGCTCGCGGGCCAGGTACGCATCGCCATCAACAATGCGCGCAACTACGCACGGCTTGCCGAGTTCAATCAGCAACTCCAGCTGGCAGAAGAAAACAAGCTGCGCAGCGAGCGCATGGCGGTCATGGGCCAGATGGCAGCGTCGGTCGCGCATGAGGTACGCAACCCGCTGTCTGCTATCAACAACTGTCTCGCGGTGCTGCGGTCGGACGCTGTCGAGAAGCCGCGCAGCCATGCCGCGCTGGAAATCATCCAGGGTGAGGTCGAACGGCTGACCAATCTGACCAGCAATTTCCTGTCTTTCGGCAAGCCGCACGCCCCGGTCAGCAAACCCATCGTGCTGGAGCAGGTGGTCGGGAAGACCTGTGCCCTGCTGGAGCGGCATATCAGCCAGGAAGGCCTTTCCATCGAACTGATAAGGAATATCTCGCATTTTTCCTCGTTGCTGGTGTTCGACGCGGACGGACTTGAGACCGTGCTCTGGAATCTTCTGCTCAATGCAACGCAGTCCATCCAG
>JANJWF010000188.1 GCA_024709685.1 Thiobacillus sp. | reverse complement strand
CCCCTTCGAGCCTCGTCGTTGCGCGGAACTTTGCAAGGACATCGGTACGACCCGTTGCGATCACCGAGGCTAACCTCGTCAACCATCGGCGTGTCGGCTGTTGTGGCAGCGGATTGTCGCCGACGCTGCCCGCCATGCGATCTTGACAGCCACCGGCAAGGATTCATGCCGAACGGCTGCTTGCGACAGACTACTCCGACACGCCATTCAGCGGCGGTGGCGAACCTCTCATGTACGGACCTGATCCAGCGACCTGACGGGGTCGGGCAACCCTCAGGCGATTTTGGAAACGTGGCGCTCTTTGCTGTCATCTAATGATGCAACGACGGACCGAACACTGTTGGGACGGCGTGCAGGCAGCGTGGCGGGATTCGAAGCCAGCACAAGCGATCATTGCATTGATTTTGACAGTGTCTAAAGTGGTATCTAAAGGTGAGGTTTTATTGGAAGGGCAGATTGGACTGCACTTGATCCGAGTCCGGTTGCAACCGGAACGTCGACCAATCACGGCGAGGCCTTTTCATTTGCCGGTGAGCGCTGCGACCGTATCCCGCTGGTGCATTGAGTAGGCGGGGGCCAATTCGCAGGCCTGGTTTTGCCTGACTGTTCAGCACGAATCATCCGTGTTGATTGGCGGCAGCGGAACAGACAGGTTCGGTGGGGAATCCGTTCACGAACGGCTGTGGCCAGGTGTGCGGACGACCCGTTTCGCGAGACGCGTTTCACTTCTCAGGAGTCAATCATGAACACCTTCAAAACTTCCACCATCATCGTCGGGTTCGTCGGCCTGGCCGGCATCCTGCTGGCCCCCGCCGCAATATCCGCCCCAGGCAAGGGCTGGGATACGTTCAACATGGGACAGGGCGACCCGATCCCCGTTGCCAGCAAGGACTACGTGGGCACCTCGTCAGGTGCCAGCGCGACCAAGGGCTGGGATACCTTCAACATGAAGCAGGGCGACCCGATTCCTGCCGCCAGCCAGGGCGCCCTGAGCGCGCCATCAGGCGCCCCCAGCACCGGCGGTGGCTGGGACGTGTTCTACACGGGAGAGGGTGACAAGCTCTAATTCGCTGGCCCGGTTCGCTCGTATGCTCACCCGGCTACGAACGAAACGGGTAAATCCCGCACGCTTTCCGATTTTTGTGACAGTCGGACCCGCTTTGTTCGCGGCACCCTGATGAAAAGGAGAACCACCATGCACACCCGTATTCAAGTTCGCAACACCTCGCTCCCCACAATCCAGGGCGTCGAAACGCGTCGCTCCTTTCTTGGAAAATCCACCCTCCTTCTGTCGGGGGCGGCTATTTTCCTGCTCGCCGGAAGGGAGGCACGAGCGAAGGTGAATGACGCCTCCGCCTCCGACGTGCGCGTACTGAATAGTGCACTGGGTGCCGAGCTGGAAGCGGTCGCCGCCTACCAGGTCGGTGCGGAAAGCGGGTTGTTGCAGAAGCCCGTGCTCAATCTTGCGGTGACGTTTCAGGGACACCACAAGGAACATGCCGATTTGCTGGCAAAAACCATCGTCAAGCTTGGCGGCAAACCCGTGTCGGCAAAGGAAAAATACGGCTTTCCGGTGGAAACGCTCAAGACACAGGCGGATGTCCTGCGTTTTGCCGCCATGCTGGAAAAAGGTGCGGTGAGTGCCTATCTCGGTGCGGTGCCGGTCTTGGACAGCCGCGATCTCGCCCAGGCGGCCGCGAGCATTCTGGGCGACGAAGCGATGCACTGGGCCGTCCTGCGCAACGCGCTGGGCGAGGAGCCTGTCCCTTCCGCGTTCATGTCGTGAAGCTGCCGGGACTGACGCAAGCGTTTCTTGGTCTGGCGCTTGCCGCAGCCGGTGGGGTGACGGCTGAAACACGCCTGCCCGTTGGTGACCCGCAAGCAGGCGAAGCGGTCTATGCTCGCTGCCTCGCCTGCCACGCGCTCGCCTATAACCGGACCGGCCCCAAACATTGTGGACTGTTGGGACGGCGCGCAGGCAGCGTGCCGGGATTTGAGTACTCGGACGCGATGAAGCGGGTGAATTGGGTCTGGGACAGAAAAACCCTGGATCGTTTTCTGGCCGATCCGATGAAAACCGTCCCTGGAACGACAATGGGTTATGCGGGCGTCAAAGACAGGCAGGAACGCGCCGACCTGATCGCCTATATCGAGCAGGCAGGCAATTCTGCCGAGTGCCGCAATCATTGAAGCCGACTCGACCTGCGAGGCTGTTTTCCAAATGACAAAATCAACGTGAGGCGGCCCCCGGCTCGTCCGTGTACAGGCATCGCGATCATTGCAATGGGTTTGGGAGTGTCTAAGGTTGTATTTCAAGGTGAGGTTTTCTTGAAAGGGTACTTGGACTGCACGTGATCCGGGTCCGTTGGGCAACCGGAACGTCGACTTTTGGTTCATTAATAAATGAAAAGGAAAATATCCATGAGCACGAGAAACCTGTCTGCCGAAACAGACCCGTCCGAGGTGACGAAAGAGCAGTTGGTCCATGATTTCAAGGTCGTGGTGGCCGATGCGGAAGCCTTGCTGAAGGCGACTGCAGGTCATGGCGGCGAGGCGGTGGCGGCAGCGCGTGCCAGGGCGGAGGAATCCCTCGCTTCGGTCAAGGCAAAAATGAGCGAGGCCGAGGCGGCTCTGGTCGCCAGGACCAAGGCCGCCGCCAAGGCAACGGATGAATACGTCCACGGTCATCCATGGCAGGCCATCGGCATCGCTGCAAGCGTCGGCGTGGTGATCGGCCTGCTGATCGGACGGCGCTAATCCGGGATGGCAGAGAAATCTCCCGCCTCAGCGGGGGGATTGTTTGAATCCCTGAAAACGCTGACAAGCGGTTTGATCGGTATCGTTCATACCCGACTCGAGCTGCTTTCCAACGACGTTGCCGAAGCGCGCGCACACTTCACCACGCTTCTGGTGTTGGGGCTGGTTGCCCTGTTTTGCCTCGGCGTGGGCGTCCTGCTGCTGGCGATCCTGATCGCAGTGGCGTTCTGGGACACACATCGGCTGGCGGCGCTGGGCGGCTTGATGGCTTTTTTCCTGGCTGCCGGCGCCGGCCTGATTTGGCTTGCCATGCACAAGGCCCGAAGCAGCCCAAGGCTGTTCGACGCGAGCCTGGCCGAACTGTCCAAAGACCGGCAGCAGCTGACCCCTGAATCATGAAGCGGAACCCGGCCCAGCTCGCCGAACGTCGCCACCAGTTGGTGGCGCAGGCTGCGGCCGAGCGAACCGCGCTTGCCTACAACCTGGTGCCGTGGCGTGCGCGCCTGGCGCGGGTCGACCAGGGCGTGGCGGCGGTTCGGTATATCGGGCGCCACCCTGCCCTGATAGCGGGCGCCGCACTTCTGCTCGCCGCCTTGCGCCCCCGGCGTGCCGGCAAATGGCTGCAGCGTGGCTGGCTGGCATGGCGGGTCGGGCGCAGGCTGCGCAGTTGAGGCTGGCCCGTAAATCTCGCCAGCCGGATCTGCCAGACTGGCATGCCTGGAACGGTGAAATTTCTGGCAGGCGGTCCCCGGACGGATGCCGGCTGAAATGGCCGTGTCGTGCCCATGGGTCCGGGTGAATCCCTGCTATTGCAGAGCAGGCCGCCGGCGGCCAGCCATGGCGGGCCGGATGCGGACTCGGTGAAATCCAGCAGGTCAAGCTATCGGGGGGTGGGTATGCGGAAGTGGTTTTGTCCGGCAAGAATGGCAGGACCGCGCCGCTCGATTGCGTCAGCACTACCCATCGCGGTGGTCACATGCAGTCTGCTGTGCACTGGATGCGCAAGCCTCCCCGACGCCGCGACCGTAATGGAAACGCCCCGCATCCAGCAGGTGGAATTCGAAGGCGCGCGCGGTCCCGTTTCGCCAGGCAGGAGTGCTGCCATCATCGAGAAACTCGAGAGCAACGCCGGCGATACCGACATCCTGCAGAAGCACCTGGCCGTCGAGCAGGCGATCAACAGCGACAGCCCGCTGGTGCTGGGCAACAAGCTGGCCCTGCTGCAGGACGGTCCGGCGACCTATCAGGCCATGTTCGCAGCCATCCGCGCCGCCAAGGACCACATCAATCTTGAAACCTACATCTTCGAAGACGACGACATCGGCCGGAAGTTCGCCGATCTGCTGCTGGAAAGACAGGCCGCGGGCGTGCAGGTCAATCTGGTCTACGACAGCGTCGGCTGCCTGAATACGCCCAAGGAATTCTTTGGTCGCCTGAGTGCTGGGGGCATCCGGGTCCTCGAATTCAATCCGATCAATCCGCTGGCCGGGAATAAAAAGGAATGGCTGCTGAATAACCGCGACCACCGCAAGTTGCTGCTGGTAGACGGCCGTGTCGCGTTCGTCGGCGGCATCAATATCAGCAATACGTATTCCAGCAGGCCATCCTCCGGATCCGGCCGGGATGAGAATGCGAAGACCACGGGCTGGCGCGATACCCACCTGCAGATCGAGGGGCCGGTGGTGGCGGAATTCCAGAAGCTGTTCCTGGACACCTGGCGCAAGCAAAAGGGACCGCCGCTGGCCGAAAAAAACTACTTCCCCAAACTCGTCAGGCAGGGTGACGAGATCGTGCGCGCCATTGGCAGCGCCTACGACGAGCCTCACAGCCTGATCTATCTCACGCTGCTTTCGGCAATCGACCACGCCGAACAGCGCGTATATCTCACCAACGCCTATTTTGCGCCGGATCCGCAATTGCTCGAGGCGCTCATTGGTACGGCGCAGCGCGGCGTCGATGTGAAGCTGATTTTGCCGAGCCGTACCGATTCCTGGGCGGTGTTCCACGCCGGGCGCTCGCATTATTCGAAGCTGCTGCGCGCGGGGGTGAAGATCTACGAACGACGGGGCGCGGTGATGCACTCCAAGACCGCTTCCATCGACGGCGTCTGGTCGACCATCGGTTCGACCAATCTGGACTGGCGCAGCTTCCTGCACAACGACGAACTCAATGCGGTGATCCTGGGCCACGATTTTTCGCGGCAGATGGATGCCATGTTCGCCAAGGACCTGGCGGAGTCCGACGCCATCGATCTCGATCGCTGGAAACACCGGTCACTGCTGTTCCGGTTGAAGGAGTGGGGGGCGCGGTTCGTTGAATACTGGCTGTAGGTGTTTCTGGCGTTGCAAGCGCGCGGGGCGGGTCAATGGGGCGCAATAGCCGATAAAGCGGTCCAGTCGCGCCAGTGCACCCGCCGTCGATGAAACCCATCCTTACCGCGCGACCGGTGGTTTGGCGTGAGGCGTTGGCAGCGGTGGCAGAACTCAAGCATGAAGGCGGGGGTGTTGCCTGGCGCCTGCACAGAAACGGTTCGCAGGGTTTTCGGTCTGGGTCGTCGCAAGTTTTGACTGAAACCGCTTCCTCAGCAGTCTTGGTCGCTCATTTCGGACGCGTCCTACAGAAGTCTTGAGCATCTCCTACAGAAGCGCTCGTGCCCCGAGTTTACGCTTAGCACTGTCCATGCCGCCCGGCATTGTGACAATTCAAAGGAGAGTGATCATGAAAGTATCAGATATCGTTATCTCGACCGTTGGTGCCGTTTCGCTGGCGGGCGCGCTGGGTCTTGCCTACGCGCAGTCCACCTACAGCGAGCCGCAGCCAGGGACCAGCGCGACCACAAGCCAGGATGCTGCCACCCCCCGCCAGGATTCCACCAGCACCACGAGTCAGGATTCAACCGGTGCCACGGAGACTCCGCGCTCGAGCAGCTACAACGAGCGTGTGGCACGTGCGGACCGCAACTGATGGTCGCTCCATGTGGCGCCGGCGTCCGGAAGAACGGGGTGTGCGGCGGGGCGGCCCCTTCCTGGGATTGCGCGTTGCCGATGATGGCCACGTCGCATTACGCCGGATCGGGGCCATCCGCTGGATGTTGATCGTTTGGGCGGCCGCGTCCGTGGTCGTGTTTGGGCTCACCATCGCTGGATCCCCTGTTCTGCCTGCCGCATTCATTTCATCGTTTTCATCTCAGGCGCCACATGTCATTCCCAACACCCGTTCTGCGGATTTCGGCCATGAGTGGCCTTCGCCGGATGCGCGTCATCTGGCCGACTGGATAGCGGACTCGCGCGACAACGAAAAAGCCGATTTCATTATTGTCGACAAGCGCTATGCCAAGGTATATGTCTTCGATGCCGAAGCGCGCCTGCGCGGCGCAAGCCCGGTTTTGCTCGGGGCGGCACTGGGCGATGACTCGGTTCCTGGCATCGGGTCGCGGCCGATTGCCGAGGTGCGTCCGGAGGAACGGACGACCCCCGCCGGGCGCTTCGTTGCCGAACGCGGTCGCAATTCGAACGGCGATGACGTGGTTTGGGTCGACTACGCCGCCGCCGTCTCGATGCACCGCGTGCGCGCCACCCAACCCAGCGAGCGGCGGTTGGAGCGACTCGCCACGCCAACGATCGACGACAACCGCATTTCGTATGGCTGCATCAACGTGCCGGTCGATTTTTACGAAACCTATGTCCGTCCAGCCGTGGCGATGCACCGCGCCATCGTCTACGTACTGCCTGACTTCAAGCCCGTACAACAGGTCTTCGGCTCGTACGACGTCGTTGCCATGCGCGGACAAACGGCCGGTACGCTACGGTCAGCGCAACGCCGAATACGAGGTGCGTGAATAGGGTCACCCAGCCGCGAGTCATGGCGAACCATGGGAAAAGCAGCGTGAATCCGTACAAATTGATTACGTAGAGGGCCAGACCGTATAGCGCTCCGGCGAACAGGGCCGGGCCGTTGCGCAGACGACCGGAAAGGGGCGCCGCGATCAGCGCATAGACGACGGACAGAAAAAAGTGGATCAGTGTCGCAACGAGCAGGGTGTCCCATCGCGGCGTCGACGGCGGAGGAAGGACATCGATACCCATGACCAGGGCGGCGGTCAGGCGGGCATCACGGAAAAGCGTTCCGGGGATCGACATTCCCGCCAGCCACCACAGGGCAATCTGTGCCACGGTGGCAATCATACCGGCGCCGAGGCCGACAACCAGCACGGCCATCGGATCAATGCGCCGGGGCGCCGTTGTGGACGGGGTCGTTGCCATCCCGTCGATTACGACGTCGAGCCAGCCATGAGTGACCGATAACGCATCAAGGTGAATATCTTGTCACTGCTTCCCGTGGATAAAGAACGATGCACTCACGATTGACGCCAGTCCTGGTGCTGACGCTAGGGCTCCTGCCGGCGCCTGTCGCGTATGCAGAGCCCCCTATTGCCGTGCAAATAGAAGTGAGTTTTCTGCTTGGCTATGTCGAGGGGTCCGGATGTGTCTTTTTTCGCAACGGCAACTGGCACGATTCGAGAACGGCACAAGCGCATCTGCGCGACAAGTACGACTACCTGGTGGCGAGAAATCTGATCGGTACTACCGAAGATTTCATTGAAAGGGCGGCCACCAAAAGCAGCTTGAGCGGCCGCGCCTATGCTGTGCGATGTGATGGCCGCGCAGAGATGACGAGTAGTCAATGGCTACGCGACGAACTTGCGCGTTACAGGACTTTTAAATAGCAAAAGCTCCGCACGGAAGCTCAGCTCGCCATCAGAAATTTGGTCCTACTTTTGGACACGAATATTGCTCTTGACCGAGGTCACGCCTTCGGTTTCGCGCGCGATTGAAACGGCCTTATCCGCTTCTTCCTGGGTGCTGACTTTTCCGCTCAACACCACCATGCCCTTGTTGTCGGTATCGACCTTGATATCCTTCAGGCTGCCCATCCTTTCGTCGGCCAGCAGCTTGGCCTTGATTTTGGCGGTGATTGCCGAGTCTTTGACAAACGTCACGGGGTGCGTACGGTCGGAGTCCTTGTCTTCGGCATGCGCCACAACAGGAGCCAGCACGGTACCAATGACGAAACAGGTTGCCGCGAGTTGGATCTTCATGGTCTGTCCTTTGTTTGGTTCAGAGATAGGGAACTGCAAGAAGTGCCACTTGCCGCTTACGAGTATTCGACGGTAGGCGTTGGGCAAGAACTTGAGGCACACGAAAACGCTGTCTGATCAACGCAGCTTATTCGCGATCACGCAACCATGCCATTCCGGGTTCCTTTAGCGCAAACCCGGATTTCTTTAACTCAACGTCACCTCGACGTGGTGCTCCTTGCGGTCATCCATAAGGGGAATGATGCCCTGCGGCCGTCCTGCCGGGTCGATGGTCGCCCCCTCTACTGCCTTGCCATCGATCGTCACGCGGATCTTCCGTCCCGTTTGTTCGCCCACGCGGCGGACGGTGATGTGGTGGACTGTCTCGCGATAGCGGTAGTGAATTTTGCAGGAATCCCAATGAGCCGGAATACAGGGCGCCATGCGCAGACGGTCCACTTCCAGTTGCAGGCCGAGAAGGGTTTCCACGGCCATCCGGTACATCCAGCCCGCCGCCCCGGTGTACCAGGTCCAGCCGCCGCGGCCGGTGTGCGGCGACGCCCAGTAAACATCCGCACACATGACATAGGGTTCGACCTTGTAGCGCTCGATGGCCGCGGGCGTGCTGCCGTGATTGACGGGATTGAGCATGGCGAACAATTCCCAGGCGTGTTCGGTGTCCCCCATCATGGCAAATGCCATCGTGGTCCAGATTGCAGCATGGGTATATTGGCCGCCGTTCTCGCGAACGCCGGGAACGTAGCCCTTGATGTAGCCGGGTTCCAGGTCTGATTTGTCGAAGGGCGGGTCGAACAGCTGGATCAGCTTCGCATCGCGCCGCACCAGGCGCTGGTCCACCGCCGCCATCGCCTGGCGGGCGCGCGCTGGATCGCCGCCGCCGGAAATGACCGCCCAGCTCTGGCTGATCGAATCGATCTGGCATTCGTCGTTGGTGGACGAGCCCAGCGGGGTGCCATCGTCGAAATAGGCGCGCCGGTACCAGGCACCGTCCCAGGCCTCGGCCTCGATGTTGCTGCGCAGCAGCGCCGCCTGGCTGCTGCACGCGTCGGCAAAATCCGTGTCGCCCCGGTCCCGCGCCACGCCGGCAAACAGTTCGAGGTTTTCGAGCAGGAACCACGCCAGCCACACGCTTTCGCCCTTGCCGTCCTTGCCGACGAGGTTCATGCCGTCGTTCCAGTCGCCGCTTCCCATCAGCGGCAATTGGTGTACGCCGAAACGCAGGCCGTGCTTGACGGCGCGCACGCAGTGCTCATAGAGACTGGCCGCCTCGGGCGAACGTTGCGGCTGGTCGTAGTAGGCTTCCTCTTCCGGATTCAGCTCGCGTCCCTCCAGGAAATGGACGGACTCGTCGAGCACGCCGGTATCGCCGGTCGCCCGCACATAATGACAGGTCGCATACGGCAGCCACAGATAGTCGTCCGAGAAATGGGTGCGCACGCCCTGGCCGTGCGGCGGATGCCACCAGTGCTGCACGTCCCCCTGACGGAACTGGCGCTCGGCGCAACGGATCAACTGCTCGCGAGCGAGCCACGGAGTCGCATGGAGCAGCGCCATGGTGTCCTGCAGTTGATCGCGGAAACCGTAGGCGCCGCCGGACTGATAATAACCACTGCGTCCCCAAAGCCTGCAGGACAGCGCCTGGTACACCAGCCAGCCGTTGGCCAGCACGTCCAGCGCGGGATCCGGCGTCTCCACATGCACCGCACCCAGGGTGTGGTTCCAGTGTTCCCACACCGCTTCCAGGGCCTGCCGTGCACCCGCCGGTCCGCCGAATCGCTGGATGAGTTGCTGTGCCTCTCCACTGTTGCTGGCCGCGCCGAAGATGAACACGGTCTCGCGCTCCTGCCCTTCGGCCAGTTCGATCCGGGTCTGAATTGCAGCACACGGATCGAGGCCGGCACCGGTCCTGCCCGACAAGCGCTTGCGGCGCATCGCTGCCGGACTGGCCAACGAGCCGTTGCGGCCAATGAATTCGGTACGGTTTCCGCTCACCGAGCGCTCGCGCCCGCTGACCTGCGCAAAGACCACACGGTTGGCGCATTCGCGACCATAGGCATTGCGGGCAAACAGCGCCCCGCTGTGAGGATCCGTTTCAGTGACGATGTGCATCAGATTGGTATGGCGCCACTCGCCGAGCACCAGTTCCCAATACCCGGTCAGCGATACGCTGCGTGCGCGCTTCGACCGGTTGCGCAGCTTGACCACGACGAACTTCACCGGCGCGTCCATGGCGACGTAGGTAGACACTTCCGAGGCGATGCCGGCTTCGTAGTGCTCGAACACGCTGTAGCCGAATCCGTGCCGGCATACGTAGCCGGAGCGGCCGCGGGCGGGCAACGGCGTCGGCGACCAGAATGCGCCCGTTTGCTCGTCGCGGATGTAGAACGCTTCGCCGCTGCTGTCGGACAGCGGGTCGTTGTGCCACGGGGTCAGCCGGAACTCGTGCGCGTTTTCCACCCAGGTATACGCGCTGCCGCTCTCGCTGACGACCGTGCCGATGTGGGGGCTGGCGATGACGTTGACCCACGGCGCCGGCGTGCTTCGACCGGGTTCGAGCGTGATGACGTATTCGCGCCCGTCGGGCGTGAAGCCGCCCAGGCCGTTGCTGAAAATGCGCTCGCGCGCCGCCAGCGGATAAACAGATTCGGTGACCGCGCCCTGCACGGGCTCCAGACGGTCCGACACACGCTCCTCGGACACGCGGCGTTCCAGCGGCTCGATCAGGGTCTCGGCGGTATCGCTGAAGACGATGCGGGAGACCGTCTGCAGCAGTACCCGTTCATCCTCGGAAAGCTCTTCGGCACGCCGCACGAACACTCCGCCAGGCTTGTCGATCGCGTGTGCTTCGGCCCCCGCGTTGATCAGCCCCATGATCTGGTCGTGCAGGACTGCCCGGTAGCCCGAAAAATCCTCGTTCACGATCACCAGGTCCGCGGCCAGGCCTTTCATGCGCCAATAGGCGTGGGCCTGCAGCACCTGCTTGACGAGGTCGATGCGGGCGAGGTCGCCGATGCGCAGCTTGACGATCGGCAGATCGCCCGAGATGCCGAAGCGCCACAGCCCGGACTGCCTGAGCCGGTTGCGGGCAATGACGCTGGGTGGGGCGCGGCGCAAGGCATTGGCGTGAATGACGGAGGTTGCCAGGCGGCCGTAGACCTGTGCATCGGCTTCGCTTGCGTTGAGGTGGCGCAGCACCTCCTGACTCTGGAGCCACGCCATTTCAAAAGCCCGCTCGACGAAGTGGCGATCGCAATATTTCTCGATCAGGACCAATGCGGCTTCGCGCGAGTCTGCGACACCGGAGATGATCTGCACGGCCACCGCCTCGTCGGCGGCCAAGGTGAGGATACGGCGGATCGCCACGACGGGATCGAGCACCGAGCCTTCGGTGTTCGACAACGCCGACGGGCGGCCAGGTAGATCCAGCGCCACCGGGTTGGCCGCCGTTCGACCGCGGCCGATGAAGCGGGCGCGGTCGGTCTCGTAAGACTGCACGCCGGCGGCAACCCCCGGCGCTGCCAGCAGGTGGAACATCCACGGCACCTGCTCCCCCGGCGTGCGGGGCCGCCGCGTGCAGAGGATCGCCTGCCGGTCGGGCAGGATCTCGGTCTGCACGAAGAGATTGCTGAAGGTGCGGTGGGCCAGGTCGGCATTCAGCGGGGCCAGCACGACTTCGGTGTAACTTGTCACCTCGATGTGACGGGGGTGGGGTGAATGGTTGGTAAGCGTGACGCGGCGGATCTCGACGTCATCCTCGGGTGAGACGCAGATCTCGGTGTGCGCTTCGATCGCCTGATCGCGCCGTCGGTATTCGGCGCGCCCCTGCACGAAGATCGCCTGGTAGTGATCGGCACGGCGCAGAGTCGGCTGATGCGCAGTCGACCAATAACGTCCGCTGTCACGGTCACGCAGGTAGATAAAGGTGCCCCAGTTGTCGGACGTGACATCCTCGCGCCAGCGCGTGACGGCAAGGTCGCGCCAGCGGCTATACCCTCCGCCGGCCTGGGTCGCCATGACGTGATAACTGCCGTTGGACAGCAGATGAACTTCGGGAAGCAGCGTGCCCGGATCGGTAAACACGCGCATGTTCGGGCCTTCTTCGGCGGCGGGCGGGCGTGCCGCGGCGCTTACCTCAGCGGCGTGCGGATGCAGGGTTGCGCCCTTCTTCGGCACCCGTTCCTGCAACAGCAATTCAGTCGCCTGGATGAAGGGGGGCGACATGAATCGGCGCTGCATCGGCTGGTTGAGCAATACATGCGCGAAGGACAGCAGGCTCATGCCCTGATGATGTGCCATGAAGGAGCGTACGATGGCGCGAATCTTGCCCCGTGGCACGCGCGAGGGCGTGTAATCGATCGCCTCGTAGAACCCGTAGTTGCCGCGGAACCCCTGGTCGGCCAGCGACTGCAGGTTGCGGCATGCTTCCTGCGGCGTCACCGTCAGTGCCAGCGCGCTGGCGTAAGGTGCGATCACGAGGTCGTCTCCCAGACCGCGCTTGAAGCCCAGCCCGGGCACGCCGAACGCACGATATTGATAGACCTGGTTGATGTCGGTGGCGTTGTAGCAGGACTCGGAAATGCCCCAGGGCACCGCGCGTTGGCGGCCGTATTCGATCTGGCGCGACACCGCGGCCTTGCAGGTCTGCGCCAGCAGCGTGTTCGCGTAGCTCGGCATGATCAGCTGCGGCATGAGGTACTCGAACATCGAGCCGCTCCACGAAATCAGGCTCAGGTCGCCGCCATGACTGGTCAGCAGGCGGCCGAGGGAGAACCAGTGCGTCTGCGGGACCTGTCCTTGCGCGATGAGCAGGAAACTGGCCAGGCGCGCTTCCGATGCCAGGAGGTCGTAGTAGGTCGGATCGCGGCGCCGTTCGCTCACGTCGTAACCGATGGCCAGCAAACCGCACGCGGTATCGTAGAGAAACTCAAAATCCATCATCGCCAGTTCGCGGCAACGCTCCACCAGATCGTCGATGATCGCGAGTCGCTCCATTGCGCCCTCATGGCGTGTCGCGGCAGCCCCGGCCGACGCCAGTGCGCCACTGCCAGCGGCAGATGCGTCTGCCAGTTCTGCCAGCGTGGGGATGCTGCCGAAGTGTTGCGGTTCGGGCACCAGGAATGCGAGGTCATCGCGGAGTGCACGGGATTGCCGGTCGAATGCCTGCGCCCAGTAATACAGTTCGCCGTCGATATCGACATCTGCTGGCAGCCATGCAACCAGCCCGCCGCCGGTGCGGTGAATTTCGTCCAGCGCGCTTTCGGCGGCAGCCAGTGTCCGGGGCTGCCCGTCCCGCGTGCGCGCGTGCAGCGTGTCCTGCAGCCCCCCGATCTTCTTCGCAAGATCGGGGGTAGGCAATGCGGAGACATGTTCGGCAAGGACCCGCAAGGTATCCTGCAGGCCCTGAAACGCATTGGGCGACAGGACCGGCTGGTCTTTCAACTCGGCCAGCCCGGCTTGCAGGGTGAGCAGGCTGCCGAGCAGGTTGCCGCTGTCCACCGAAGAGACGTATTTCGGATAGAGCGGTTGCAGCGTGCGGGTGTCGTACCAGTTGTAGAAATGGCCGCGGTAGCGTTCCAGCTTCTCCATCGTGGCCATCGTGTTTCCGGCGCGCTGCAGGAATTCACCGGCACAGAGGTAGCCGAAATCGTACGCGGCCAGGTCTGCCAGCAATGCCATGCCGATATTGGTGGGCGAGGTGCGCGAAGCGATGAGCGGTGCCGGATTCTGCTGGAAGTTGTCGGGCGGCAGCCAGTTGTCCTGGGGGCCGACGAAATCAGCGAAGAAGCGCCAGGTTCGCCGGGCCGACGTCCGCAGGAAGGCCCGTTGCTCGTCACTCAGGTTGGGGACGGGAGGTGCCAGCGGCTGGCTGATCCACCAGCCGACGACGGGCGACACCAGCCACAGCACCAGGATGGGGAGGGTGAGGAGCCATGCTGCCACCGGTTGCTCCCCGCGCATCGCCAACGCCACACCCAGTGCAGTCGCCACGACGGGCGCGATCCACATCTCCCGGAAAAAATCGGCGAGCGAACGGCGCCCGTTGCGGATTGAATAGGAAGGCAGTTGCCAGAGCATCAGTCCGCGTTGCGTGAACAGCATCCTTACACCCGAGCGCGAGATTGCGTCCAGGCAAATCCAGGTGTCGTAAGGCAGCAGGACCAGGTTCAGCAAGGCGATCGCCAACGAGCGCCCCACGGTCTTGCCGGTCAGGATCAGGTGCACCTGCCAATCCCGTTCTCCGGGTTTGCGGACAAGGTCGATCACGGACGCCAGCAAGGCGGGCAGGAACACCACTGCCGCGACCAGCAGGGTCCAGAACCACGCCGACCCCGGGCCAAACAGCCATCCCCCTGCGAGCAAGACCAGTAGCGCCGGCGACACCAGGCTGCGCCGCAGGTTGTCGAGAATTTTCCATCTCGACAGGCTGGTGAGCGGATTCGGTTGCCGCTTCGCCCTCGACCCGTTCGTGCGAGCCGGTCCGGGCACGCTCGGAAGCAGCCAGCCGGCCAGCTGCCAGTCGCCGCGTATCCAGCGGTGACGCCGGCTGGCCTCGATCGCGTAACTGGCCGGATGCTCTTCGATGAGGTCGACATCGGTCACCAGTGCGGAACGTGCATACCCGCTTTCCAGCAAGTCGTGGCTGAGAATGAGATGCTCCGGAAAGCGGCCATCGACGGCCTGGCGAAACGCATCCACGTCGTAGATGCCCTTGCCGATGAACGACCCCTCCCCGAAGATGTCCTGGTAGACATCCGATACCTCGCGCGTGTAGGGATCGATGCCGGATTCACCCGCGAACAGTTTCGTAAAGCGTGAATGGCTCGCACTGGTCAGGCTGATCGAAGCGCGCGGTTGCAGGATCGCGTAGCCCGCTACGATGCGCCCCCTGTCGGCATCGTAGCGCGGACGATTGAGCGGATGAGCGATGTTTCCGATCAGTGCACGCGCCGTATCGCGGGGCAGTTGCGTGTCGGTATCCAGGGTGATGACGTACTTGATCGAATCGAGAATGGACACATCGCCGACCACCTCCGAGAACGCCGTCTGCGCTTCACCCCTGAGCCGGGCGTTGAACTGCTCCAGTTTGCCGCGCTTGCGCTCGTAGCCCATCCACACCCGCTCAACCGGATTCCACAGCCGGGGCCGGTGGAACAGATAGAAGATGCATGGACGATCCTCGCGGTAGGTTGCGTTGAGTGTGTGCACGGCTGCGCGCGCATGGGCGAGCATGGCGTCATCATCGGGCAGCGTCTGTTCGGGCGCGTCGTGAAAATCCGTCAGCAGGGCAAAGAACAGATTGGGATCGCGATTGCCGAGATAACGGATTTCCAGGGCTTCGAAAAGATCATCGATCTCTTGCAGGCTGCCCAGCAAGGTGGGGACGACCACCATGGTGCGGCGGTCGTCCGGAATGCCGTGCGAAAAATCCATCCGCGGCAGCGCACGGGGCGGCAGGACCACCGTGACCATCAGGTTCACCAGCGGGACAGTCAGCGCCGAGATACCGATCAGGCCGGTGATCGCAAAAAACCAGTAGCGCCAGTCGTCCGGCGCAAACGCGTCGAAAGCGGAAAGCACGAGCGCTGTCGCCAATGCAGTGAGCAACAGGATGGGGCCGACGTAAAGCGCCAGGCGAAAGCGCCGGCCTGCGCGAGTGGCCCGCAATTTCCATGGCACGCGGTAGCCGACTGCACGCTCCAGGCGCTGCCGTCCGTCATCGATCAGGTAGTAGCCGACATGTGCGCTGCGGTCGCGGATCCCCAATTGCCCGGCAGCCGTCTGCGCGAGGACGATGGCTTCGCGTGCGATCGCCAACTCGCTGCACGAACTGCGCCTTGCCACATCCTCGATGACGTGCCGGTAGCGGTCACGGGTGGAGAACTCCTGGCCGGCGTACATCCCATCCGGGTCTTTACGCAGCGTCTGTTCGACGATACTGAGCGACTCGACAAAACCCTTCCAGTCCATCGAGCCGATGAAGCGCAGACTGCCAATGCTGTTTGCGATGGAGATCTGGTTGGCCGCGGCCGTTCGGCCGGCCGCCTCCGACAAGGCTGTTGCAGTCACCCCCTGGTCGGACAGTTTTTGTTCGACCCAGGTTTGAATGAACGCCATGGCGGGCCCCTGAGACTGGAGCCTTGCGTAAAACTCCTCCACAAACGGCGCGGTCAGCGGCACGTCGGCGTTGGCAAACTCGGCCAGCAAATGGATCAGCTGACTCGGCTCGCTTTCGGCCGTTTCGAGCATGCGGTCTGCCCAGGTGATGGCCGTGTCGCGCTCCTCGCGCCGATGGGCGATACGCAAGCCGATACGGCGCAGGTTTTCCAGCAGCGCCAGTTGCAGCATGATCGGGAAAGCCCACAGTTCGCCCAGCTTCAGCGGTTCGACGCTCTGGTACGCGGCGACGAACTGGGAGGTGTTGTCGCTGTCGACATGGCCGTCCATGTGGGAGATCAACTCCAGCGCCAGGTCATGGATGCGGGGAAAGCCGGCTGACGGCCCGTCAGCCAGGCGCGGCAGCTGCCGGCTGTAGCCACGCGGCAAGTGCCGGCGCGCCAGGGTGATCTGCTGCTCGATCAGATAGAAATTGTCGAGCAACCACGCCTCTGCCGGGACAATCCGTTGTCCCTGCGTCGCTGCGGCGGTCACGAGGTCATACGCGGCAAGCAGAACGCGTGCATTGTCGGTCAGCCGCGGCAGCAGCCTGTCCGGCCCAGGGCGGGGATCGATTCGATGTTCGCGCGCCAGCGTGACCGCGTGACGCTTGAGTTGCTCGATGCTGAACAGCTCCGAACGCAGCAACTCGGTATCCCGGTCGTGACGCAGCGCGGTCCGTGCGCGCCCCGAAAGTCCGAATTCTTTGATGACGATGACCTTCTCCTTGCTCGAACTCGCGGTCGTCAGCACGGCGCCGGTCTCATGGCCTGCGTTCGCGGGAAACGCATCACACGCGGTGCCCGGTCGTCAGCCTTTACCTATTGTTTTGGGCAGGGTTCGAGGCCATCAAGATAAAAATAGACGGTGTCGTGGAGACGCTTGTTTCTGAAACTCTGGGCAAGGGCACGAAGCTTCCCCGCCCAACGCCTGGATTGGCCTCGCGCGATGAACCGGTCGGCGTCAGGACATGGACAAAACCCATCATGTCCGGCCAGCAGAACGCATCGACGCCGACGACCTTGTCGAAGCTGCTTCTACTTGCGCACAAAAAGCAGGATCGCGCCTGCTACGATCGCGCCCACCCCGGCCCACACGGGGACGTTTACCGTCTCCTTGTCCTTGACCGACAACTCGATCGGCCCCAGCTTGGCCTCATGCGTCTCCCGGGTGTAAGTGAACCCGCCATACAGCAAGCCCAGGGCGCCTGCCACGATCAATGCGATCGCCAACAACCTGACTGCGCTCATTTCATGTCCTTCGGTAGCGATGCACTTGTCGTGGCGCCCGAGAGTCGGGCAACGGAAAACGGTCACGCCAGCAGAATGTATTCAGCATAGAACAATTCCCTTAGCGTTGAAGCGCGCGCCGATCCGGTCGCCCCGCCGCGCCGTGCAAGCCCTCGATTCGTTTTTCCCCTTTGCGGCGCCCGGGTCTTGTGGCCGGGTTTTTCGATTGTCCTGCCCTTCTATATTGTCTCGTCCGCCTCGTTTTTTCCGTGGCGCGCACCGATTCCCGCCCAGGCAATCCATCGTTGTTTTAAACAGTTTTTTGTACTACGAATGGGGGATGTGCGGTGTTGGTAAAGCCTGCCATCGCATGACAGCGACGGTCCGTCAATTCCGGTGGCGCCATCACGAAACAGTTCGACAACTATATTCCCGCAGGCATTCTGTCCGGACGCCGGGCTGCACGACTTGAGCTGACCGTCTTCTTGTGTCGAACGCCTGAGAGAGGTGCCAAACATGCTTGAGACCATTGCAGTCGTCCTGATCGTCCTCTGGTTGCTGGGCTTGGTTAGTTCGTACACCATGGGCGGATTCATTCACATTCTTCTGGTTATTGCGATCGTAGTGATATTGCTTCGCGTCATCCGTCGCTGAGCGATGGGGAATGGACATGACCCACGACGGGTGAGTCAGGGCGGCAATCGTGGCGCACGATATCGTGCGCGGGCTGGCAAGCCGTCAGGCAGCGGCATCACTGCTGCGTGCATGCCTGTTCCCATCGATGAACAGGGCCAGCAGCGCCGCCGCTGAAAACGTCGCTCCTGCATAGAACGTCATGGCCGGGCCAATCATGGTCCAGAGACCACCAGCCACGATACTGGCGGCCAGCAGGGCGATGCCGCTGGCCAGGTTGAATACGCCGAAGGCGGTACCGCGCAGGTCGGCAGGCACCGTATCGGCGACCAGCGCCGCGAGCAGGCCCTGCGTCGCGCCCATGTGCAACCCCCACACGGCTGCCCCCAGTCCAACCAGCCAGTAGTTGCCAGCCAGCGCCAGGATGAGGTCGGCGGTGATGAGGAGCAGGATGCCCCAGGCCAGCAGCTTGCGCCGGCTGCTGGTATCGGAGAGCTTGCCGAAGGGGTAGGCGCTGGCGGCATACATTACGTTCATCACGATCAGGATCATGGGCACCCAGGTCACGGCTAGCCCGACATTCTCCGCGCGCAGCAGAAGAAACGCCTCGGAAAAGCGCGCCAGCGTCAGGATCCCGGCGAACGCCACGACCCGCCAGAAACGGCCGGGCAGACGACGCAGGCTATCCCGGCTGAGCGGTAGTCGCGCCTGCGCCGCGGGGCGGGTGCGCTCGGGTTCCTCGACGCCGAAGATGATGAGCAGCACGCACACCAAGGCGGGGATCACCGCTACCCAGAACACCAGGCGGAAATTGTCGTGGGTGGCGGCCATCAGGATCATGGCCAGCAGGGGGCCGGCGAATGCGCCTACAGTGTCCATCGACTGGCGCAGCCCGTAGGCCGTTCCCCGCATGGCCGCCGGCGTGATGTCGGCAATCAGCGCATCGCGCGGCGCGCCGCGAATGCCCTTGCCGATGCGGTCGATAAACCGCGCGGTGAGCACCGCACCGATGCCGGTGGCGAGTGGGAACAGGGGTTTGGTGATGGCCGCAAGCCCGTAGCCCAGCAGCACCAGCGGCTTTCGGCGACCCGTCCAGTCCGAGATCACGCCGGAAAACACCTTGGTAATCGATGCGGTGGCCTCGGCGATTCCTTCGATGAGGCCGACCGACAAGGCCGTGGCACCCAGGACGGTGACCAGAAAAACCGGCAGCAGGCTGTGGATCATCTCCGACGAGAGATCCATGAACAGGCTTACCAGTCCCAGTGCGATCACGCCTTTCGGCAATGCCCTCATCGTTCATCCTCCGTGCTCGCTGCGGTTCATGGCCAGTGGCCTGGCGAGTGAAATGGCTCAGGTGCAAAGCATCCAGCCCAGCGAGCCTTTAAAAGCGAGACGTGAAATGCTGCTTTGAAACTTGAAATGCGATCTATCTTAAAAATAGGTGGGCCAAGTTGATTGAGCCAGGTTCCTGGGAGTGGAGGTTCATGAACCATAAATGTGCGTGCCTGGGCGAGTGGTCGGGGGCCATGCTGGCGGGGCTCTTCGCCGCGTTGCCAGCCCCGGCGGCAGGGCTTTCCGGAAATGGCACGCTGAGTGTCGTTTGGGAGAATGATGTATTTGCCCGCACGGATCAGTACTACAGCAACGGGTTGCAGGTGTCCTGGGTGCCGGATGGCGGCGGTCCACCGCCGGCCTGGGCCGTGAATTTTGCGCGCCTGCTCCCGTGGTTTCCCCGGGAGAGCGAGATTCGTCATGGCTACGCTTTCGGTCAGAGCATGTATACGGCGAGCGACATCACCCTGGCCGAGCCGCCTGCTGGCGAGCCCCCCTATGCCGGATGGCTGTATGGCTCAATCGGGATGAGCGCGTGGACCGGACGACAAGCCGACCAGCTCACCCTGACCTTGGGGATCGTCGGTCCCGCATCGCTGGCCGAGCCGGCCCAAAAGAATTTCCACAAAATCGTCGGCGCGGATGAGCCGCGCGGCTGGGATTCCCAACTTGAGAACGAGCCGGGTGTCGTCCTGACCTACCTGCGACGCTGGCGCGGGCGCACCGCAGAGGTGCCCGGCGGGTTCGAACTGGACCTGACGCCGCATGTCGGCGGCGCGCTCGGCAACGTATACACCTACGCCAATGCCGGACTGATACTCCGTTACGGCAAGCATCTGCCGCAGGATGACGCCCCGCTGCGCATCCAGCCCGGGACGCCGGGGTTCGGCAATTTTGTGTCCGCAGATGATTTAGGCTGGTACGTGTTCGCAGGCTTCGACAGCCAGGCGGTTGCTCGCAACATCTTCCTCGATGGCAACACCTTCCGCGACAGCAGAAGTGTGGACAAGAAACCGCTCGTTGGCGATTTTCAGATCGGCTTCTCGCTGACCTGGCGTACGGCGCGCCTGAGCTATGCGCAGATTCTGCGCACGCGCGAGTACGAAGGCCAGCCCGATCAGGAGGGTTTGGGCGCGGTCAGCCTGACGGTTCCGTTGCCGTGATCGGAGCCGGGATGTGTTTCGAGTTGTTCGATCAGCGCGCTGCGCCGGCGCCTCATCTCTGCGGCGTGACCGGATCGGCCGACGGCCGAGGCACCGTTATGATGCATACTGTCTTGGCCTGCGACAAGGAAGCGGATTTCCGCGCCATCAATCTTCTGTCATCCGTTTTGCCTATTCTCTAATAGATGACACATTTTTTGCCGCATGGCGCAGCCGCTGCTTGACAGTCGATGGCTGTGATCAATAGGAGGGATACAGCATGGCTTCGGTATTCGCGATGCGTAAACAGGATGAGGCGCCAGGGGCTTTGCACCGGCCGATATTCCAGCAACTGAAAGCGCATCAGGAGGTGATGGCGGCCATCCACATGCGCGACCTGTTTGCCGCCGACCCGGCGCGGTTCGAGCGGTTTTCCCTGCAGGCGGGTGAGTTGCTGCTGGATTACTCGAAGAACCGCATCTCCGACGAGACCATGGCCATGCTGGTGCGACTGGCCGAGGAGGCTGACGTTGCGGGCTGGCGCGAGCGCATGTTTCACGGCGACAAGATCAACAACACTGAGAACCGTGCGGTGCTGCACGTCGCCCTGCGCAACCGCGGCAATCATCCGGTATTCGTCGACGGCGAGGATGTGATGCCGAAGGTCAACGGCGTGATCGAGCGGATGGGCGTGTTCGCCGAGAAAGTGCGCAGCGGCGAATGGCGCGGCTACACCGGCGAGCGCATCACCGACGTGGTGAACATCGGCATCGGCGGCTCCGACCTGGGGCCGCAGATGGTCTACCAGGCGCTGAAGCCGTACCGCCATCCGCGCCTCAGGGTGCATTTCATTTCCAACGTCGACGGCGCCCACGTGAAGGAGACGCTGGAAGCGCTGAATCCGGAAACGACGCTGTTCATCGTGTCGTCCAAGACCTTCACCACGCAGGAAACCATGACCAATGCGCACTACGCACGCGACTGGCTGCTGACGCAGTCGCAGGCGGAGAAGCACGTTGCGAAGCACTTCGTGGCGGTCTCGACCAACCGCGGGGCGGTCACGGCATTCGGCATCGATCCTGCAAACCGCTTCGAGTTCTGGGACTGGGTGGGCGGGCGCTATTCGTTGTGGTCGGCGATCGGCCTGTCGATCGTGCTGGCCGTCGGCGCCGAACGCTTCATCGAATTGCTGGAAGGCGCGCACCAGATGGACGAGCACTTTCGCCATGCGCCGCTGGCGCGGAACATGCCGGTCATCCTGGCGCTCCTGGGGGTCTGGTACAACAACTTCTTCGGTGCCGAGTCGCACGCGATCCTGCCCTACGACCACTACCTGCGCAGCCTGCCGGCCTATCTGGAGCAGGCAGACATGGAGTCGAACGGCAAGTCGGTCGACCGCGACGGCAACGTCGTCGACTATCCCACCGGACAGATCATCTGGGGCGCCACCGGCATCAACGGCCAGCACGCGTTCTACCAACTGCTGCACCAGGGCACGCGGCTGATTCCGGCCGACTTCATCGTCTCGGTCGAGCCGCATACCGAGCTGCAGGAACATCATGACATTCTCATCGCCAATTTCCTCGCGCAGACCGAGGCGCTGATGCGCGGCCGCACGCTGGAGGAGACGCAGGCTCAGACCGGGCAGGCAGCACCGTACAAGGTGTTCGACGGCAACCACCCGAGCAACGCGATCCTGCTGCAGAAGCTCACGCCGCATGCGCTCGGCATGCTGATCGCGCTCTACGAGCACAAGATCTTCGTGCAGGGCGTGATCTGGAACCTCGACTCCTACGACCAGTGGGGGGTGGAGCTCGGGAAGCAGCTCGCGAGCCGCATCCTGCCCGAACTGCACGCGGGCGTTCCGGTCGGCGGCCATGACGCCTCGACCACCGCGCTGATCAACTACTACCGACGCATGAGCCACCGGCACACCGGCATATAGTTCAAGGATGGAATTGATCGCGGCCGATATCGGCGGAACCAAGAGCTGGCTGGTCTGGGTGGCGTATACGCCGGAAGGCGGGGCGCAGCAGCGTTTCGAGCAGGTGTATGCGAGCGCTGCATTCGTCACGGCCGACGACCTGATCCGCCAGTTCATGACCGATGCGCAGGCGGCAGCGGCACCGGATTGCCTGCTGCTGGCGCTGCCGGGGCCCCTGCACGCGCAGCACGTCCGGCTCACCAACCTGGACTGGACGCTCGATGCTGCCGACATGCGGGCCACCCTCGGCATCCCCAGTGTGCGCTTCATCAACGACTTCCAGGCAGCCGCCGCGGGGGTGGCGACGTTGACCGCGGACGATGTGGTCGCGCTCAATGCGCCGCCTGCCGAGGTGAATAGCGTGCGTGCCATCACCGGCGCAGGCACGGGGCTGGGACTCGCGTTCATGCTGGCCGGTGCCGACGGGCGCTATCAGGACTTCCCCACCGAGGGCGGACATATCGACTTTGCCCCGGCCAATGCCATGCAGGCGCGCCTGCTGAAACATCTGCGCGCAAAATATGGCCATGTGTCGTGGGAGCGTGCGGTATCGGGCTCTGCGATGGGCGATCTGTACGACTTCTGCTGCGCCGAGCTCGGCTGTCCGCCCACCGGTGTGCCGGTCGACGGCCCTGCGCTGACTGCCCGGGCCGGATTGGGCGAAGCCGCCGCCGTGGCGGCGCTCGACCTGTTCGTCGATCTGTACGGTGCGTGGGTGGGTAACGTTGCGCTGCTGTACCAGCCCCGTGGCGGCCTCTATGTGGCGGGTGGCATCGCCGTGCATCTGCAGGACCGATTGCGCTCGCCGCGTTTCATGGCGGCCGCCGCCGACAAGGGACGGATGCGCGGCGTGGTCGAGCGCACGCCGATTTTCCTGGTGACCTGCAGCCGACTGGGCGTGCAGGGTGCGATTGCCACCGCGCTCGCCCAGCCCTTCTTTTCGCATCACCTCGATTCAGACACCGAACAATCCAGGAGTGGGACGTGACAATTTCCAAGGACGAGCAGGAGCGGCTCTATCGTTATTACACCGAACCGAAGATGGTGACCGACCTCACGCGCAGGACGCTGGGGCTGGTACTGGCGGGCGGCGAGGGCTCGCGGCTGAAGGACCTGACCGCGTGGCGTGCGAAGCCGGCGGTGCCGGTCGGCGGCAAGTACCGGATCATCGATTTTCCGCTGTCGAACTGCGTCAACTCGGGGATCCGCCGCATCGGCGTGCTGACCCAGTACAAGTCGCACTCGCTGATCCGCCATCTGCAGCGTGCGTGGGGCTTCATGCGCGCCGAGATCGGCGAGTTCGTGGAGATCCTGCCGGCGCAGCAGCGCACGGACAAGAAGGAGTGGTACCAGGGCACCGCCGACGCGCTGTACCAGAACATCGACATCATGCAACGTCATCACCCCGAATACGTACTGGTACTGGGCGGCGACCATGTCTACACCATGGACTACTCGGAGATGCTGCTGTACCACGTGCAGCACGGCGCCGATTTCACCGTCGGCAGCATCGAGGTGCCGGTGTCGGAAGCGAGTTCGTTCGGCGTGATGTCGGTCGACCCCGACATGCGGATCACCGAGTTCAATGAAAAGCCGGCCAATCCGGCAAGCATGCCAGGCAAGCCCGGCACCGCGCTGGTGTCGATGGGCATCTACATCTTTTCCAAGGACTTTCTCTACCAGACGCTGATCGAGGACGCATGCACAGCGGACTCCAGCCACGATTTCGGCCGCGACATCATTCCGGGAAAGATCGGCAAGGCCCGGATGATCGCCTTTCCGTTCCGCAACAAGGAAGGCAAACCCGGCTACTGGCGCGACGTCGGGAATCTGCATTCCTACTGGCAGACCAACATGGAGCTGTGCTCGATCGAGCCCGAGCTCAATCTGTACGACCGCGACTGGCCGATCTGGACCTACCAGCCGCAGTTCCCCCCTGCCAAGTTCATTTTCGACGACGAGGGGCGGCGCGGCGAAGCGATCGATTCGCTGATCGCCGGCGGCTGCATCCTGTCGGGTGCCCGGGTCAAACGCTCGGTGCTGTTCTTCGCCACCACCGTGGAGCAATCCAGCCACGTCAAGGACAGCGTGATCCTGCCCAAGGTCAGCATCGGCAGGAACTGCCGCATCAGTCGCGCCATCATCGACAAGGGCACGGTCATCCCGGATGGCATGGTGATCGGCGAGGATCCGGTGGAAGACGCCAAGCGCTATTGCGTGAGCCCCGAAGGCATCACCCTGGTCACCTCCGCCATGCTGGGGCAGAACCTGTATTCCAGGTGGCAGGACGAGTTCGATGGCTAAGCCGCTCAACGTGGTGCTGTGCTGGCATATGCACCAACCCTACTACCGCGAAGGACTCAAGGGTGCATACCACCTGCCCTGGGTGTACCTGCACGGGATCAAGGATTACAGCGACATGGCCGCGCACCTCGAGCGTCACCCGGCCATGCGGGCGGTCGTGAATTTCGCGCCGGTGCTGCTGGAACAACTGGACGACTATGCGCAGCAGCTCGATGCGCTGCTGAAGCACGGCAAGCCCACCCAGGACCATATGCTGAACCTGCTGTCCGGTGTCGAGCGGATTCCGTCGGACATCGCCAGCCGCCAGCGCATCTTCGAAGACTGCCAGCGTTGCTACGCGCCGCGCATGATCGACCCGTATCCCGCATTCCAGCGCCTGCTGCGGATGATCTGCCCGAGCACCGACCCGGAGGTCGGCCGCGCCGGCCTGCTATGGCATCTGAGCTATCTGTCCGAGCGCTACTTTCTCGACCTCCTGACCTGGTATCACCTCTCCTGGCTGGGACATTCGCTGAAGCAGCTGCCGCTGGCGCAGCGGCTGATGGCGCAGGAGAAGGACTACAGCGCGGCCGACCGCCACGAACTGCTGCACTTGATGCAGCGTTGCATGGCGGAACTGATCCCGCGTTACCGGGCGCTCGCCGAGCGCGGCCAGATCGAGCTGTCGATGACGCCTTACGGCCATCCGATCGTGCCGCTGCTGAACGATTTTTCCAACCTGCGCGACGCGCTGCCCGATGTTCCCGTGCCGGCAGCGCCCGCCTATCCGGGCGGTGCGGAGCGCTCGCGCTGGCATCTGCAACACGGCGTCGAGGTGTTCGAGCATTATTTCGGACGCAAGCCGGCGGGCGTGTGGCTGTCAGAGGGCGGCGTCAGCGAGGATGCGCTGGCCCAGCTCGATGACATGGGGTTCGCCTGGACGGCCTCGGGCGAGGGCGTGTGGCGCAACAGCTGCGTCAAGTCGGGCTGCCCCATGGAGGAAACAGAAAGCAAGCACACCCTGTTTTCGCCGGCACGGGTCGATGGTTTCGAGGTCCGGGTGTTCTTCCGCGACGACGGCCTGTCGGATCTGATCGGCTTCAGATACAGCGGGTGGCACGCCGACGACGCGGTGAGCGACTTCGTCCGGCATCTGGAAAACATCGCCACCTTTTTCGTCGCCGACGCCGACCGCCATGTGGTCTCGGTCATCCTCGACGGCGAGAACGCGTGGGAGTATTACCCTGACAATGGCCATCACTTTCTGGATGCGCTGTACACCGCCTTGTCCGACCGTCCCCTGATCAATGTCAGTACCTTCACCGAGCAGGCTGCGCACGCGCCGGCCCGCGCGATGAAACGGCTGGCGGCCGGCAGCTGGGTCTACGGCAATTTCTCGACCTGGATCGGATCGGAAGACAAGAACCGCGGCTGGGATTACCTGGTCGCCGCCAAAGAGACCTACGACAATGTGGTGGCGGCCGGCAGGCTGAGCGCCGGGCAGCTGGCGCTGGCCACCCGCCAGCTCGCCGTGTGCGAGGGCTCGGACTGGTTCTGGTGGTTCGGCGACTACAACCCGGCGGACAGCGTCAGGGATTTCGAGCAGCTCTACCGCACCCAGTTGCGCGAGCTGTATCGCCTGCTCGGCGTGGCGCCCCCCGCGCTGCTCGACGTGCCGCTGTCGAGCGGTGGCGGCTGGGCGGAAAGCGCCGGCACCATGCGCAGGAATGCCTGATGAATTTCGACACCCATCGCGCGGGCCTGCTGCTGCACCCGACGTCGCTGCCATCCGGCAACCTCGCCGACGCCGACCGCTGGCTGGACTTCATGCAGGCCGCCGGGTTCTGCGTGTGGCAGATGCTGCCGCTGGGCATCCCGCTGACCGGCCTGTCGCCCTACCAGTGCGCATCGGCGTTCGCGATCAATCCGCGCCTGTTTCCCGCCGCGCCCTCCGAGCTGAACGGTTTTGCCGACTGGCGCCGCCGCCAGGCACACTGGCTCGAGGATTTTGCGCGTTTCATGGTCATCAAGGCGGAACAGCGTGGTGCGCCCTGGACCGACTGGCCGGTCGCACTGCGCGATCGCGACGCACCGACCCTGGCCGCCTTCGACGCTGCCCACGCCGGCAAACTGCACGTGGTGATGGCCGAGCAGTACGCGGCAGCCGTGCACTGGCAGGAGATCCGCGCGGGGGCAGCAAGGCGCGGCATCCAGTTGTTCGGCGACATGCCGATTTTCGTCGCCCACGACAGCGCCGACGTGTGGTCGCAACGCCATCTGTTTCTGCTGGACGACACGGGCCGGCCTACGGTGGTGGCGGGGGTGCCGCCGGACTATTTTTCCGAGACCGGGCAGCGCTGGGGCAACCCGCACTATGACTGGGAGGCCATGCAAGCCGACGGCTTCGCCTGGTGGCACGCACGCCTGCACGCACATTTCGAGTGGTTCGACCTGGTGCGCATCGATCACTTTCGCGGCTTGGCTGCGGCCTGGGAGGTCCCCGCCGACGAATCCACCGCCATCCACGGTGAGTGGGTGGCGGCGCCCGGCGCAGCGCTGCTGCAGACAATTGCCGACGAGATGGGCGAATTGCCGCTGGTGGCGGAGGATCTCGGCCTCATCACGTCCGATGTCACCGCGCTGCGACACCAGTTCGGCCTGCCCGGCATGGCCGTGCTGCAATTCGCGTTCGACGAACATGCCGACAACCCGCACAAGCCGGAAAACGTGCATCCCGACACCGTCTATTACACCGGCACCCACGACAACGACACCACGCTGGGATGGTGGCGCACGCTGCCCGACGAGGCGCGTCCGCAGGTGATGCAGCAGCTGGGCGTCGACGACCCCGAAACCGTGCCGCAGGCAATGGTCGATACAGTGCTGCAGAGCCGCGCCGCGCTCGTGGTGCTGCCGCTGCAGGATGTGCTGCGGCTTGGCTCGGAGGCGCGGATGAACACGCCGGGAACGGATAATGGCAACTGGATCTGGCGGTTCCAATGGGAAGCGCTGCCGCCCGATCTGGCACCGCAACTGCGTCAAACACTCCAGAAAGTCCATCGATGCGAGACTCCGCCGTCCCCATGAAGACGCCCCTGCAAGATCCGCTTGGTAGCACCCTGCCGTCGATCAGCGCGCCGATCATGCGCGTGCAGACCGGCACCCACCACGATCCGTTCGAAGTGCTGGGGGTGCATCCGCAGCCGGACGGCAGCACCCTGATCCGAGCCTTCTTGCCGGCCGCCGAAGCGGTCGAGGTCGCCGCCGGCCGCATGACGCGGGTGGCCGGAACCGACTGTTTCGAGCGGACGCTGCCGCCCGGCGTGGTGGCCGATCCGCATCCGCTGCTGCGCTGGCAGGACAAGCGCGCGGGCGACTGGCATACCGTGCAATGCCCCTACACCTTTGGGCCGCAACTGGGCGAACTGGATCTCTACCTGCTCGGCGAAGGACGCCATTTCGAGGCCTGGAAGGTGCTGGGCGCGCGCCTGAAAACCATCGACGGCGTGGCAGGCTGCCTGTTCGCTGTGTGGGCGCCGGCGGTGCAGCGGGTCAGCGTGGTCGGCGACTTCAACGACTGGGATGGCCGCCGCCATCCGATGCGCTGCCGCGGCACGTCCGGTATCTGGGAGCTGTTCATCCCAGGCCTTTCCGCCGGTCACGCGTACAAATACGAGATCCTCGGCCGCCACGGCCAGCTGGTGAGAAAGACCGATCCCTACGCGCGGCAGATGTTCCTGCGCCCTGAGACCACCAGCAGCGTCCCCGACGACACGGCGTATGTCTGGCAGGACGGCGTCTGGATTGCGGCGCGCGCACACTTCGACTGGCAGCACCGCCCGATCAGCATCTACGAACTGCACCCCGGCTCCTGGCGCCGGCATGACGACGGCAGTTTCTATACCTGGGGCGAACTCGCGGCCGAGCTGATCCCCTACGTGCAGGACCTCGGCTACACCCACATCGAACTGATGCCGGTGGCCGAGCACCCGCTGGACGCTTCATGGGGCTACCAGGTGTCGGGCTATTACGCGCCGACCGCGCGCTTCGGCTCGCCCGACGACTTCCGCGCCTTCGTCGACGCCTGCCACCGGGCTGGCCTCGGCGTTTTGCTCGACTGGGTGCCGGCACATTTTCCGAAGGACGACTTCGCGCTGGCGCGTTTTACCGGCGAGCCGGTGTACGAGCACGCCGACCCGCGTCGCGGCGAGCACCAGGAGTGGGGCACGCTGGTGTTCGATTTCGGCCGCAACGAGGTGCGCAACTTCCTGGTCGCCAACGCGCTGTATTGGCTGGACGAATTCCACATCGACGGCCTGCGCGTCGACGCCGTGGCGTCGATGCTGTACCTGGATTATTCGCGGCAGCCGGGCGAATGGGTACCGAACCAGTATGGCGGACGCGAGAACATCGAAGCCATTCACTTCCTGCGCGAGATGAATACCGAGGTACACGGCCGCTTTCCCGGCGTGCTCACCATCGCCGAGGAGTCGACCGCGTGGCCGGCGGTGTCGCGTCCGGTCGAGCTCGGCGGGCTCGGCTTTTCGTTGAAGTGGAACATGGGCTGGATGAACGACAGCCTTGACTACATCGAGAAGGAGCCGGTCTTCCGCAAGTATCACCACAACCAGCTGACCTTCAGCCAGATCTACGCGTGGACCGAGAATTTCGTGCTGCCGCTGTCGCATGACGAGGTGGTGCACATGAAGAAAAGTCTGCTCGACAAGATGCCGGGTGACGTCTGGCAGCGCTTCGCCAACCTGCGGCTGTTCTATGCCTGGCACTACGCGCATCCGGGCAAGAAGCTGCTGTTCATGGGCGGCGAGTTCGGGCAGTGGAACGAGTGGAGCGAAGCCGGGCAGCTCGACTGGGTGCTGTTGAAGTTTCCCGACCACGACGGCATCCGCACGCTGCTGCGCGACCTCAACCGGCTGTATCGCGACGAGGCGGCGCTGCACGACTACGATTTCGATCCGCACGGCTTCCGCTGGATCGACTGCCACGATGCCGATCAGTCGGTGCTGAGCTTCGTGCGCCAGGGGCGGGATCCGTCTGCGCAACTGGTGGCGCTGTTCAACTTCACCCCGGTGCCGCGCCGCGCCTACCGCATCGGCGTGCCGTCCGGTGCGGCCTGGTGCGAGGTGCTGAACACCGATTCGCTGTATTACGGCGGCAGCAACCTCGGCAACGGCCAGCCGCTCTATCCGCAGGCGGTGCCGTGGATGGGGTACGAGCAGTCGATCGAGGTGATCCTGCCGCCGCTCGGTGCGATCTTTCTGAAACTTTGTTAGGGAGGGGCTAGGGGATAGGATTCAGGGATTAGGGGTGTTTGTGCTGCGCGCCTTTAATGAGGCGCGGCCATCGACCGCACATGCCCAAGCCCAAGCCCCTGGATCCTGGTCCCTGGCCCCTGAATAAAAAATGAAACGCGGAGCGATGAAAATCCTGTTTGTGGCAAGCGAAGCCTATCCGCTGGTGAAGACCGGCGGGCTGGGCGACGTGCTTTACAGTCTGCCGCATGCCCTGCATGCCCGCGGCGCCGATGTCCGCCTGCTGTTGCCGGGCTACCGCGCGCTGCTGCGCCAGTTAGACCAGGTGCGCATTCTTGGCTGGCTCGATGTGCGCGGCGCGGACGGCATGGTCAGCGTGCGCATCCTGGAAACGCGCCACTCCGAGTTTGCCTTCCCTTTGTGGATCGTCGACTGCCCGCGGCTGTTCGACCGTGCGGGCAATCCCTACGTCGACGCCGGCGGCCAGGACTGGCCGGACAATGCCGAACGCTTCACGGTGTTCGCACGGGCCGCCGCGCAACTGGCGCAGGATGCGCTCGATCTCGGCTGGCAGCCGTCGGTGGTGCACACGCACGACTGGCAGACCGGACTGGTCGGCGGGTTCCTGGCCGACCAGCCGCTGCGGCCGAAGATCGTCTTCACGATCCACAACCTGGCCTACGGCGGCTATTTCTCGCACAGCGATTTCGTGCGCCTGCATTTGCCCAGCCACTGGTGGACGCACGAGGGGGTGGAGTTCCACGGCGGCTTTTCCATGCTGAAGGCGGGCATCGTGTACGCCGACGCCGTCACCACCGTGAGCCCCACCTACGCGGCGGAAATCTGCACTCCGGCATTCGGCTATGGCCTCGATGGCCTGCTGCGCTCGCGGCGGGCCAAGCTGCATGGCATCCTCAACGGCATCGACACGACGATCTGGAATCCGTCCACCGACGTCTATCTGCCTTCGCATTATTCGGCGGGACGCATCCAGCCCGGCAAGCGGCGCAACAAGCAGGCCCTGCTCGAGCGCTTTCTGCCGCACGTCGACGATGCGGCGATGCAGGCGCCGCTCCTGGGACTGGTCGGGCGGCTGGTCGGGCAGAAGGGCATCGACTGGGTGCTGGCGGCGATCCCGCTGCTGCTCGCCGAGACCGACGCCCGCTTCGTTCTGCTCGGCAGCGGCCAGGCGGCCTACGAGCAGAAGCTTGCACGGCTGGCCCAGCAGCATCCGGAGCGGGTGATGGTCGAGATCGGCTACGATGAACCGCTGGCGCACCTGATCGAGGCCGGTGCCGACATGTTCCTGATGCCGTCGCGCTTCGAGCCGTGCGGGCTGAACCAGATGTACAGCCTGCGTTACGGCACGCCACCCATCGTCTTCAAGACCGGCGGGCTGGCCGACACGGTGATCGATACGAACGCGGCGACCCTCGCTGACGGCAGCGCCACCGGTTTCGTATTCGATACCCCGGACGTGGCCGCCTTGCTTGAGGCCATCCGCCATGCGCTCGACCTGTATCGACAGCCTGTGCAGTGGCGGCGCCTGCAGCAGATCGGCATGCGCCAGTCGTTCGACTGGTCGGAAAGCGCCGGCCACTACCTTACCCTTTATTCGACATGATTCCAGCGGGAGTCCCCATGCCAGACGAGAAGACCGCCGCCTCCCATGCCATGGTCCTGAAGCCGTTGCCGAACACCGGCGCGGCATTCATCCACGATGTCCAGCGTTATCAGCTCTACCATCTCGGGCGCGTGAAGGACTGTCCGCCGATCTATACCTACCAGGCGCTGGCCTGGACGCTGCGCGATCGCCTGATGTCGGACTGGATGAATACCTATGCTGCGCGCGACCAGCCGGGCAAGCGGCGCGGCTATTACCTGTCGCTGGAGTTCCTGATCGGTCGCGCGCTGGCCAACCATGTGCTCAATCTGGGGCTCGACGAGGCAACGAGCGAGGCGCTGCACCGGTTTGGCCAGACGCTCGAGCAGGTGGCCGAACTGGAACCCGATGCGGGCCTTGGCAACGGTGGTCTGGGGCGGCTGGCTGCGTGCTTCATGGACAGCTGCGCCACGCTGAACCTGCCGGTTATGGGCTACGGCCTCCATTACCAATACGGCATGTTCCACCAGCGCATCGAAAACGGCTACCAGATCGAGGATCCCGACCACTGGCTGCGCGACGGCAACCCATGGGAAGTCGAGCGCTCGGAGTTCACCTGCCGCGTGCCGTTCGGCGGTCGCACCGAGCACTATCACGACAAGGCGGGGATTCCGCGCGCGCGCTGGACCGATACCAGCGACGTGCTGGCGATTCCATACGACATGCCGATTTCGGGCTACCGCAACCACGCCGTGAATACGCTGCGACTGTGGCGATCTGCCGCCACCGACGAATTCGATCTCGACGAATTCAACGCCGGCAGTTATTCCGAGGCGGTGCAGGCGAAAAACCACGCCGAGCACATATCGATGGTGCTCTACCCCAACGACACGAGCGAAAGCGGCAAGGAATTGCGTCTGCGCCAGCAGTATTTCCTGGCGTCAGCCAGCCTGCAGGATGTGCTGCGCCAGTGGCGTGCGGCGGGCAACAGCGATTTGTCGAAATTTGCGGAACACAACGTGTTCCAGATGAACGACACCCACCCATCGATCGCGGTGGCCGAACTGATGCGCCTGCTGCTCGACCAGGAGGGCATGCAGTGGGATGAGGCATGGGCGATCATCACGCAGTGCATGGCCTACACGAACCACACTCTGCTGCCCGAGGCACTGGAGCGCTGGCCGGTCGCGCTGTTCGAGCGCCTGCTGCCGCGTCCGCTGGAAATCATCTACGAAATCAACGCCCGCTTCCTGCACA
>JANJWF010000013.1 GCA_024709685.1 Thiobacillus sp. | reverse complement strand
TGATGTCGGCTTGGTAGCGCATCAGCCCGACGAAGGCGGCGACGGTGACGATGACCGGGAACCCGTCGAAGCTGCCGGCGAACGGCGACTCCGCGGTGCCTTGCGGCCAGAAGGTGTGCCAGGCAAAGAATACCGCCAGATTGAGGATCACGCCGACCACTGCAGCCGTAATGGCTGTGAGTGGCGCGGTGAAGCGGAGTTCGCCGCGCGTGGCCTCGATCAGCGGCGCGCCCGCGAGGATGAAGAAGAATGAGGGCAGAAAGGTGAAGAAGGTCGCCACCGCCGCACCAGCGAAGCCGGCGGCCACGGGGTTCGCCAGCACCTCCTTGGCGACGCCGCCGAGATAGCCGACCCAGGTGACGATCATGATCAGCGGCCCCGGCGTGGTTTCGCCAAGCGCCAGGCCGTCCATCATCTGCGCGCCGGTGAGCCAGCCAGAATGTTCGACCGCACCCTGGTAGACATAGGGCAGCACGGCGTAGGCGCCGCCGATGGTGAGGAAGGCGGCGCGGGTGAAGAAGTCGCCCATGCGAAAGAGATCGGGCGCGCCGTATAGCGCCAGCATCGCGCCGAGCCAGATCAGCACGAAGACGCCGCTGGTGGCTGCAAGTCGCGTCCAGCTGAAGCGCGCGTGCGCCGGCGGCGGCGTGTCGTCGTCGATGAGCGCCGGGCCGAACTGCCGGTGCCATGCGCCATGTCCGCCGCCCGTCCCGAATTTGTGCGGCGCGAGCTTGCCGCCCAGTGCACCCAGGAGTGCCGCGGCGAGCACGATCCACGGAAAGCCGATGTCGAAGACAAAGATGCCGATGAAGGCGAGCGCCGCCATGCCCCACAGCACTTCGTTCTTCAGCGCGCGATGGCCGATGCGCCACGTGGCGAACAGCACCACCGCCACCACCGCGGGCCGGATGCCATAGAAGATCGCCTGCACCAGCGGCACCTCGCCCCATGCGAGATAGAGTGCAGCGAGCCCCGCCAGCAGCAGGAAGCCGGGCAGGAAGAACAGCACTCCGGCGATCACGCCGCCCTTCACCCCGTGCAGCAGCCAACTGACATAGATCGCCAGCTGGGTCGCCTCGGGGCCGGGTAGCAGCATGCAGTAGTTGAGCGCGTGCAGGTAGCGGTGCTCGGAAATCCAGCGGCGTTTCTCCACCAGTTCCTGGTGCATCATCGCGATCTGCCCGGCGGGGCCGCCGAAGCTGATGAAGCCGAGCTTGAGCCAGTATTTGAAGGATTCGCCCAGAGTCACGGGCGCAGGGGGAGAGATGGATGCGGTGTCCAAGCGTGAAACTCCAAAGTAGAGTGGATAAGACCAGGCTTGGACGAGACACCGTCTTGCGGGCGTTTGGCCCAGACGTCGGGAGCTGGCGCCCCGACGCCGCGATTCTAGCCGGCAGCCGTGCCGCGTGGCTAGTGCGCTGACCCCAGCACGAATTCCTTGAAGCCTTGTGCCGCTGGCGACAGCCGTTTGTCGATGCGGTGCACGACGTACCAGTGGCGCATGATGGGAAAGCCCTCGACGTCGAGCACGGCGAGGCGCTTGAGCGCCAGTTCCAGCTCCAGCGTCTGCAGCGACAGGATGCCCAGCCCCAGCCCGGCCTGCACCGCCTGCTTGATCGCCTCGTTGCTGCTCATTTCCATGCTGGTTCGCAGTTCCAGGCCGCGGTCGGCGAAGAAGCGCTCCATCGCGCCGCGCGTGCCGGAGCCCGCTTCGCGCACCAGAAAGGGTTCCGATGCCAGGTCGCGCAGCGACACCTTCTTCCTGCGGGCGAGCGGGTGCCCGGGCGGTGCGATCACCACCAGCGGGTTGTCCATGAAGCGGGTGGCTTCCAGGTCGAGGCCCCCCGGCACCTGCCCCATGATGGCGAGATCGATGCGGTTGGCAGCCAGCTGGCCCAGCACCGACTCGCGGTTCGAGACGTCCAGATGGATCGAAACGCCGGGATGCTGGCCGCGGAAACGCGCCAGGATGTCGGTGGCGACCGCGCTCACGGTCGTCGTCACCGCCAGGTTGAGCCGGCCGCCTTCCATCCCGCGCAGCTGCGCCAGGTTGGCCTGCAGGTCGTCGAGCCGCGCGGTGATCTGCCGGCTGGCGTGCAGCACTTCGCGCCCGGCCTCGGTGAGATAGATCTTCTTGCCCAGCTGCTCGGTGAGCGGCAGGCCGAGGATGTTTTCGATGCCGCGCACCTGCATCGACACGGCGGGCTGGGACAGATGCAGCTCTGCCGCAGCCCTGGAAAAGGAGAGGTGGCGGGCGACAGCTTCGAATACCCGGAACTGGCGCAGGGTCAGGCGGCGCATGTTTGATGTATAAGAAAATCTATATGATTATGATCATAACAATTTAATATTAATTATATGACAGCCTGCGTATAGTCCTTTCCTGCCCCATTCAGGACGACAGGATCCTGAATTTGTCTACCAACCGCAGGAGTCATGCAATGGACCAATCCGCACGTTACGCCGACCTCAGCCTCAAGGAAGAGGACCTGATCAAGGGCGGCAAGCACATCCTCGTCGCCTACAAAATGAAGCCGAAGGCCGGCACCGGCTATCTGGAAGGCGCCGCCCACTTCGCCGCCGAGTCGTCGACCGGCACCAACGTCGAAGTCTCGACCACCGACGACTTCACCAAGGGCGTCGACGCGCTGGTGTACTACATCGACGAAGCCACCGAAGACATGCGGATCGCGTATCCGATCGAGCTGTTCGACCGCAACGTCATCGACGGCCGCTTCATGCTGGTGTCGTTCCTGACCCTGGCGATTGGCAACAACCAGGGCATGGGCGATATCGAGCACGCCAAGATGATCGACTTCTACGTGCCCGAGCGCGTGGTCCAGATGTTCGACGGCCCCGCCAAGGACATCTCCGACCTGTGGCGCATCCTCGGCCGCCCGGTCGAGAACGGCGGCTACATCGCCGGCACCATCATCAAGCCGAAGCTGGGCCTGCGCCCCGAGCCGTTCGCCCAGGCCGCCTACCAGTTCTGGCTGG
>JANJWF010000149.1 GCA_024709685.1 Thiobacillus sp. | reverse complement strand
ATCGCATGGCGGGCAGCGTCGGCGACAATCCGCTGCCACAACAGCCGACACGCCGATGGTTGACGAGGTTAGCCTCGGTGATCGCAACGGGTCGTACCGATGTCCTTGCAAAGTTCCGCGCAACGACGAGGCTCGAAGGGGGCAGCCGTGGGGCAGCCGTGGGTCCATGTACAAATGACAAGCCCCCTCATGGGGGGCCGGTTTCAGCAGTTTGCCAAGCGAATCACGTCAGCCGAAAAGTCCTCTGAAGAACAGGCGAATGCTATCCCAAGCGCGGCGGAAGAAACCGCCCTGCTCGACCGCTTCGAGCGAAACCAGCGGCGCCTGCATGGCGACCTTGCCGTCGGCGCCCACCAGTTCGACACGCCCCAGCGGCGCGCCGGCAGCAACGGGGGCGACGAGATCGGCATTCGTCAGCACGACGCGTGTCTGGTAGTCGCTGCCTGCTCCCCTGGGCAATGCGGCGGCGAAGTCCGCAGCGAGGCCGGCCTTGACCGTACGCGCGGTACCTTTCCAGACGTCGACGGACTGCACCGTTTCGCCCTGCTTGAGGAAGACCCTGCTCTCGAAGAAATTGAAGCCGTAGGCGAGCAGCTTGGCCGTCTCGGTCGCTCGCGCGGCTTCGCTGTCGGTGCCGAACACCGCAGCGATCAAGCGTTGGCCGTCGCGTTTGGCGGAAGCGACGAGACAGTAGCCGGCCTCCTCGGTGTGGCCCGTCTTGAGGCCGTCGACGGTTGAGTCACGCCACAGCAGCAGGTTGCGGTTGGGTTGCTTGATTCCGCTCCAGACGAATTCCTTTTCCGCATACAGGGCGTAGTGCTCGGGATCCTCGAGCACGATGGCCCGGGCGAGTTTGGCCATGTCGAGGGCAGTCGAGTAATGGCCTTCCGCCGGCCAGCCGGTGGCATTGACGAAATGCGTGTCGGCGAGCCCCAGCCGTTTGGCCTCCTGATTCATCAGCGCGGCGAAGGTGTCTTCGCTGCCCGCGAGATGCTCGGCCAGCGCGATGCTGGCGTCGTTGCCAGACTGTACGATGATGCCGCGCAGCAGGTCGCTCACCGCGACCTGATCGCCGACTTTGACGAACATCTTCGAGCCGCCCATGCGCCAGGCTTTTTCGCTGATGGTGACGAGATCGCTTTCCTTGATCCGGCCGCGCTTAAGCTCGAGCGCCGCCACATGCGAGGTCATCAGCTTGGTGAGGCTGGCGGGCGGCAGGCGCTGTTCGCCCTGGTGGTCGACCAGCACGCTGCCGCTGGCGGCGTCCATCAGCACCCAGGACTTGGCGGCGAGCTGTGGAGGTGGCGGGACGGCGGTGGCGCTCCAGGCGAGCGGCGCGATCAACACGCTGAAGAACAATACGAACCGTTGCAAAAGGTGCGGAGTCATCATGGGTTTGTCGATAAGAAAGCAGATGGATGCGCAGGTGCGCCGCCCTTGAGGATAACACCGACCGCCGCCGGGCAGCAGTCCGGCGGCTGCCTGTTAAACTCGCCATCTGGTTCCTTGCCTCCGAACGCGCCATGCTCTACTCGCTCCTGCGCCCCGCCCTGTTCAGCCTCGACCCCGAAGACGCGCACCGCCTGACCCTGTCCGGTCTCGACCTTGCGCATCGGGTCGGCCTGCTGAACCGTCTGCCGCGCGCCGTCGGAAAGCCGGTGCACGTGATGGGA
Source organism: Thiobacillus sp. (assembly GCA_024709685.1). GTDB lineage: Bacteria > Pseudomonadota > Gammaproteobacteria > Burkholderiales > Thiobacillaceae > Thiobacillus. The sequence goes on along the minus strand of JANJWF010000149.1, from coordinate 12,066 downwards.
ATCGACTTCCCCAACGCGGTCGGACTGGCCGCCGGGCTCGACAAGGACGGCGCACACATCAACGCGCTGGCGGCGCTGGGCTTCGGCTTCATCGAGATCGGCACGGTGACGCCGCGTCCGCAGCCCGGCAACCCGCAGCCGCGCCTGTTCCGCCTGCCCGCGGCCGAGGCACTCATCAACCGCATGGGCTTCAACAACCTGGGTGTCGACAAGCTGGTGAAGAACGTCGCGGCGAGCGGATTCAAAGGGGTGCTCGGCATCAACATCGGCAAGAACAAGGACACGCCGAACGAGCACGCGGTCGACGACTACCTCGCCTGCCTCGACAAGGTCTACGCGCACGCCAGCTACGTGACGGTGAACATCTCCTCGCCCAACACGCAGAACCTGCGCGAGCTGCAGAAGGACGAGGCACTCGACGCGTTGCTCTCGGCGATCAAGCTCAGGCAGTCCGAACTGGCGCAACGGCATGGCAAATACGTGCCGGTCGCGCTGAAGATCGCGCCCGACCTCGACGACGCGCAAATCGCCGCGATCGCCGCGCTGCTGATGATGCACCGCATCGACGCGGTGATCGCGACCAACACCACGATTGCGCGCGACGCCGTCGCCGGCCTGCCCAATGCCGAAGAGGCCGGCGGGCTGTCCGGCGCGCCGGTACGCAGCGCCTCGACCCGCGTGATCGGTGCGCTGGCCCATCACCTGAAGAGCGAAGTGCCGATCATCGGCGTCGGCGGCATCCTGTCGGGCGACGACGCGCGCGAAAAGGTCGCCGCGGGCGCCTCGCTGGTCCAGCTTTATTCCGGCCTCATCTACCGCGGTCCGGAACTGGTGCGCGAATGCGTGCAAAGTCTCGCCGGCTGATCATGCGCGGGCCGGGCGCCGTCGCCCTGCTGCTGGCCACCGCGCATGCCGCGCCCCCGGAGCCGGTCAGCTAGACCCCTGCACGTCAAGCCATCGGCTTCAAGCCGTCAGCGGCTTTGGTTATGCTGCGGGATATCCATCCTCCACGAGACACGTCATGCACATCGGCATTCCCAGGGAAATCAAGAACCACGAATACCGCGTCGCGCTTACTCCGGAAGGCGCGCGTGTCATGACCGAAGCGGGCCATCGGGTCAGCGTCGAGGCCGGTGCGGGCACCGCATCGGGATTCGCCGACCAAGCCTATCGCACCGCCGGCGCGGCCGTCGTGGCGACCCCGGCCGAAGCCTGGGCCGCCGACCTGGTGGTCAAGGTGAAAGAACCGCAGGCGGACGAACTGAAGCTGCTGCGTGAAGGCCAGCTGCTGTTCTGTTATCTGCACCTGGCAGCCGCGCCGGAACTCGCGCGCGAGCTGATGACGCGCGGAGTGACGGCGATTGCCTACGAAACCGTGAGCAAGCCCGGCGGCACCCTGCCCCTTCTGCAGCCGATGTCCGATATCGCCGGGCGGCTCGCCCCGCAGATGGGCGCACTGGGATTGCATACGTCGCACGGCGGCAACGGCAAGCTGATCACCGGCCTGCCCGGCGTGCCGCCTGCGCATGTCGTCATCATCGGCGCCGGGGTCGTGGGCATGGGCGCCGCCCGTGCTGCGGCCGGGATCGGCGCGCGCATCACCCTGATCGACCAGCAGGCCGACAAGCTCGCCCAGGCCGAAGCAATGCTCAGCGCTCGGGTGGAGACGCAGTTCTCGTCCCCCGAGGCGATCGCCGACAGCCTCGCGCAGGCCGACATCGTCATCGGCGCCGCACAGCTGCCCGGCCGCCACGCGCCGCGTCTGATCAGTCGCCATACATTGCGGCAGATGCCGCCGGGCTCGGTGCTGGTGGATGTAGCCATCGACCAGGGCGGTATCGCCGAAACCTCCCGCCCAACCACCCACAGCCATCCCTTCTTCGTGGCCGAAGGCATCGTCCACTACTGCGTCACCAATATGCCCGGCGCCGTCGCACGCACCGCCACCCAGGCGCTCACCCACGCCACTCTGCCCTACGTGCAGGCGCTCGCCGCACTCGGCCTGGCCGCACTCGGCGAGGATGCCGGACTGAAGGCCGGCCTGCTGGTACACGCCGGCAGAATCACCCACGCCGGGCTGGCGCAGGATCTGGGGTTCGAGGCTTGACCAGGTTTCCGGTCCGGGGCCGGTAGCACTCGATTCGGCCGCGCTTGCCTGCCGGGTTTGCAGCGGCGGTTGCCGGGCCAGGCCTGACGTCCGCTTGCCGCATGCGCCGCATTGCACGACACTCATGCCATAACAAAACGAGCAACACCGGATACGCAAAGAAAAAACCAACAAACCCCGGAACCCCTTGAGCAAACTCGACGACCTGTATCGACTGCACCGCCTGCTGGACGGGCGGCGAACCGGCATTCCGCGCGCCGACCTGATCGGTACGCATGGCTTCGCCCGCGCCACCCTCAGCCGTCTGATCGCCGACCTGCGCAACAAACTCGGCGCACCGCTCATCCACGACAAGGAACGCGGCGGCTATCGCTACGACAGCGCCGACGGTCACCATCCCTTGCCCGGTCTGTGGTTCAGCCCTTCCGAACTGCTCGCCTTGGTCACGCTGAAACACCTGCTCGCCAATCTCGAACCCGGCCTGCTCGACGACCACCTGCAACCTTTGCAAGCACGCATCAACCAGCTTCTGGAAAGCAACCACCTCGGCGCCAGCGAGGCCGCCCAGCGCATCCGCATCCTCGGCATGGCCGCCCGGCGCAAGAACCCGCGACATTTCCAGGCCGTCTCCCACGCCGTCCTGCAACGCAAGCGGCTGACCATCGACTACTACAACCGCGAGCGCGACGAAACCCATACCCGTGAAATCTCCCCACAACGGCTCGCCCATTACCGCGACAACTGGTACCTCGACGCCTGGTGCCATCAGAAAAAAGGCCTGCGCATCTTCGCCGTCGAATGCATCCGCCACGCCGAAGCCCTCGCCAAGCCCGCCAAAGCCGTCGCCGAATCCACGCTGAACCGCGAACTCGCCACCAGCTACGGCATCTTCGCCGGCCAGCCCCGCGCCACCGCCGTGCTCCGCTTCACCGCAAAACGCGCCCGCTGGGTCGCCGATGAAATCTGGCACCCGCAGCAGCAGAGCCGCTGGCTTGCCGACGGGCGTTACGAACTGCGCGTGCCGTATTCGGATGCGCGCGAACTTGTCATGGACATCCTCAAATATGGTGCGGATATCGAGGTCGCCGCACCGGAAGAGCTGCAAGAAGTAGTCAAGGAGCAGCTTGAATCGGCGGCGGGCCAGTATCGGCGCGGGGAAACGCGGGGCTCAGGTTTTGAGCCCAGGGACAAGTAGCATGTCCGGCATGGACACCCGCATTCCCATCGCACACGCAGCCCTGGACGACAACGGCAACTGGCGCGATCCCCACGACCTAGCCGAACATCTAGGCGAAGTCGGCGCGTTGGCCGCCGGTTTTGCCCGGCACTATGGGGCGGACTGGGCACGACTCGCCGGCCGCTGGCACGACCTTGGCAAATATCGCGTGCGGTTCCAGAACTACATCCGGATCGCCAGCGGATTCGAGGCTGACGCCCATATCAAAGGCGAGGCAGGAAAAGCACCCCACTCGACCGCTGGCGCATTGCTTTCTTGCGACCGTTTCGGCCCGGCTGGCCGCGTGCTGGCGTATCTGATCGCCGGGCACCATGCCGGGCTGGCTGACTGGTTTGGTGGGCTGGAAGTGCGGTTGGGTAATGCGGACAGCCGTGCCGAGCTTTGCGAAGCGCTGGCCGAAAATCCGCCCACCGAACTACTGGACTCAGGTGACTTCAAGCCGGATTTGCAGGCCATACCCGGTGGCAAGGAAGGCTTCGCGCTCTGGATACGTATGCTGTTCTCGGCACTGGTTGATGCCGATTTTCTCGACACCGAGCGCTATATGGACCCGGACAAGTTTGCGCAGCGCAATGCGTGGCCGGCACTCGAAGAACTCGCGCCGCTGTTCGACACCCACATGGCGGGTCTTACTGCCAAGGCACAGCCTTCGCCAGTCAACACGCTGCGGGCGGCGATACTTGCCGAATGCCGCACCAAGGCCGCGCTCGCCCCGGGCCTGTTCTCGTTGACCGTCCCCACCGGCGGCGGCAAGACCCTGTCGGGCATGGCCTTCGCGCTCGAACACGCCCGCGCGCACGGCAAACGCCGCGTCATTCACGTCATCCCATACACCAGCATCATCGAGCAAACGGCCGACATCTTCCGTTCCATCTTCGGTGACGCAATCATCGAGCACCACAGCAACGCCGAATCCGAGCCAGGCCGCGAAAATTCCGCTTCCCGCCTGGCCTGTGAGAACTGGGATGCGCCCATCGTCGTCACTACCAATGTGCAGTTCTTCGAATCGCTATTCGCCGCGCGCACCTCGCGTTGCCGCAAGCTGCACAATCTGGTCGACTCGGTGGTCATCCTCGACGAGGCACAACTGCTGCCGCCAGAGTTCCTTCAACCCATCCTCGACGTGCTCAATTTGTTGACGCGCTACTACGGTGTGACTGTCGTTCTGTCCACAGCGACCCAGCCGGCCTTGAGCACACGCGAATATTTCGACGCCCAACAAAATCTACGCGGCCTCGACAACGTACGCGAAATCATCAACGATCCTGACGCACTCTACCGAGCGCTGGAGCGAGTACAGGTGCGCCTGCCGGCCGACTGGCACGCGCCTACGGACTGGCCCCAACTATCGGCGGAACTGGCGGCGCATGATTCCGTTCTCGCCATCGTCAACACCCGCAAGGACGCCCGCTCACTGTGGGAACAAATGCCGAAAGGCACCTTGCACCTGTCCGCGCTGATGTGCGGCGCGCACCGTTCGCAAGTCATAGCCGATATCAAAACCCGCTTGAGAAACAGCGTGCCGACGCGCGTGGTCAGCACACAGTTGGTCGAAGCTGGGGTAGACGTGGATTTTCCCGTCGTGTACCGCGCGGTTGCGGGACTGGACTCGATTGCCCAAGCGGCAGGGCGCTGCAACCGTGAAGGCCGACTGGCTGAAAAAGGCGAAGTCGTCGTCTTCGCGCCGCCCAAACCCGCGCCCCCTGGCCTGCTGCGTAAAGGTGAGAACGCCTGCAAAAGTGTGCTGTACGGCATAACGGATCAGCCGCTCGCACGTGATCGGTTCGCCCGCTACTTCGAGCGTCTCTACCACGCCTGCGAACTCGATGCCCAAGACATCTGCGGCCTGCTGGAAGTCGAGGGCAGCACGCTCGCCGTCAACTTCAAAAGCGCCGCCGAGAAATTCCGCCTGATCGCCGACGAAGACAGTATGCTCATTGTCGTGCGCTACCAAGGAGCGGATGGGCAGGACCACAGCATCGACAAATGGCTTGCCGCCCTGCGCAAGAGCGGCCCCGAACGTTGGCTCATGCGCAAGCTGCAACGCTACACCGTTAACCTGCACCGTAATCAGGCCATGCAATTGCTAAATCAAGGCGACATCGAGGAAATCATGCCGGGGTTATATGTGCAGGTCAGCGACTGGCTTTACGACATTCAGTTAGGGCTACTGCCTGAAGGCAAGCCGCAAAATTCGGGCGGATGCATTGTATGAGAGCAAGGGTGAATGCGGGGGCGGAGCCCCCGCACTGCATATGCCTTCCATCACCCAACTCAGTCTTAGTTTCAATCCGCGTCTTAAATAGACGGATTGATTATCTCACAACCTACTCAGTCTTAGAACTTTGTTATACTTCCCTCACATCAGGGGTGGGTGATAGGGCATCGTATGGATTGGGTGGGAATACTTCGGGAACTGAGATTGTTGGCAATGCAACTCCCTACAGACTGCTTTTACGCGCTGTATGGATTGCTGGCGGTAATCGTGATTTGCTACGCCGCCCACTGGTTATGGCTCCGCACCAAAAAATAACCCAAGGGGTTCTATGAAGACTTACTGCCTCGAACTCTCCGGCTCTTACGCCTGCTTCACCCGTCCTGAAATGAAAGTCGAGCGGGTGAGCTACGACGTAATGACGCCGTCCGCCGCGCGCGCCTGCTTCGAGGCGATTCTTTGGAAGCCGGCGATTCGCTGGCATGTACGCAAGATCGAAGTCCTGAAGCCCATCCGCTGGATCAACCTGCGGCGCAATGAGGTAGCCAGCGTGGTGTCTACACGCAATGTCGAGACGGCGATGAAAATGGGAAAGGGCGCTCTCGGTCTCTACATTGAGGAAGACCGTCAGCAGCGCGCCGGACTGTTTCTGCGCGACGTGGTCTACCGGGTGCATGCCGATCTGGAGTTTCTGGCCTCGCGCGATCCCGCGGCGAGCGCGACCAAGTACCACGAGATGTTCGAGCGGCGCGCTGCCAGAGGCCAATGCGTCAATCAACCCTACCTTGGCTGCCGCGAATTCGCCGCCGCCTTCCGGCTGATAACCGATCCGACACAGGAGCCTGCACCGATTGCCGAGACGCGCGATTTGGGCTTCATGCTGCACGACCTGGATTTCTCCAAACCCACCGACCCGCAGCCGCGATTCTTTCGTGCGAAGCTGAAAGACGGCGTTGTTCAAATCCCAACGTGGGAAAGCGAGGAGGTGCGGGGATGATTCTGCAAGCGCTAAATCGTTATTACGAACGTGTGGACAATCTGCCCCGCGAAGGTTGGATCCGCCGTGGTGTTGATTACGTCGTTGTATTGGACGAGCAAGGCGTATGCGTCAACCTCGAAGCAGTTGGCGAACAAAAGAAAGGCAAGACCGTCCCGCGTGAAATGTTGGTGACCGCCATTGGAAAGCAGGCGATGAAGCACACCAACAGCGGCAAGGATGCCAATCTGCTTTGGGATAACGCCAGCTTTGTTTTCGGTACAGGCAACAAGGGCGACATCAAGCTGGCCAGCTTCATTGCCACGCTTCAAGAATGGCTCGGCAATATCGACGACGCGGGCGCCAAAGCCGTCCGCCAGTTTGCTATCAATCTCCAAACCCAGCCAGGAGCCGCCGCCACGCTCATCGAGCGTTTTCAACTCAAGGAGGATTTCGAGAAACGCGATCCGGTTCTTATTTTTCGTCTTGTATCGGACATAGAGTGCGTTCATCTGCGCCCTGCCATCCGCAGCACCTACGAAAGCGCCTTGGCAGCAACGCACTCAGGTAGTGAACTGCGTGGAAATTGTCTGGTGACTGGTGAAATGGACGTGCCGCTAGCACCGAACGAGTCCGTTATCAAAGGCGTTTGGGGCGGGCAACCTGCCGGCTGCAATATCGTTTCTTTTAACGCTCGCGCATTCGAGTCCTACGGAAAACGCGAACGCAACGGCGAGAATGCACCTGTCAGCCTGCGTGCTTCCTTCGCCTACACCACAGCGCTCAATCATCTGCTGACGTCAAAGCAGCGCATTCAGGTCGGCGATACCTCCACGGTTTTCTGGGCCGAGGAGCCGCACGAGTTGGAAAGTTCGATGGTCGATTTGTTCGGCGAGCCGCCCAAGGACAACCCGGACAAGAATACCGATGCTGTAAAGGCGCTTTACTCTGCTATCGATTCAGGCAAGTTCAGCGTCGGCGGGCCGGACACGCGCTTTCATGTACTTGGCCTGGCCCCCAACGCCGCGCGCATCAGCATCCGCTTCTGGGAAACCGCCACCGCTGCCGAACTGGCGCTTCGCATCAAACAGCACTTCGACGATCTAGCCGTCGTCCACGCTGACTACGAGCCAGAACACCTTTCACTGTTCCGCCTGCTCACTGGGCTCGCCTTGCTGAACAAGGCCGACAACATCCCACCCAATCTGGGTGGCGAGGTCATGCGCGCCGTTCTCGAAGGCCAGCCTTACCCTGTGGCCATGCTCAATCTGGCCGTGGCGCGCTGCCGTGCCGAACAAAAACCCACCTATGCGCGCGCCGCCGCCATCAAGGCCAGTCTCAACCGCTGGATTCGTTCCTGCAAAACTCAAGAAAAGGAATTCCTGCCCATGCTTGACCTGTCCAACCTCAACCCGGCCTACCGGCTGGGGCGACTGTTCGCGGCGCTGGAAAAAATTCAGGAAGAAGCCAGCCCCGGACTCAACGCCACCATCCGCGACCGCTATTACGGGGCAGCGTCGAGCACCCCGGTTTCCGTCTTCACCACATTGCTGCGCCTGAAGAATCACCACATCGGCAAGCTGTCACCCGGTCGCGCCACACAAATGGAAAGGCTGCTGGGCGAAATCCTCGGCGAAGTCGCCGACTTTCCGCGTCAACTCCCCTTGCAGGACCAAGGCCGTTTCGCCCTCGGCTACTACCACCAGCGCCAAGCCTTCTTCACCAAATCCACGACCACTCCGGAGGAATCCAAATGAGCCTGACCAACCGCTACGACTTTGTGCTTCTGTTTGACGTGAAGGATGGCAATCCCAACGGCGACCCCGACGCCGGCAACCTGCCGCGCCTGGATGCCGAGACCGGCCACGGTCTGGTCACCGATGTGTCGCTCAAGCGCAAGGTGCGTAACTTCGTCGGGCTGGTCAAAGGCGAGCAGCCGCCCTATGAAATTTATGTAAAGGAAAAAGCCATCCTCAACAAGACTCACGAGCGCGCTTACGAAGGCATCGGTAAGGCGGACTTGCTGAAGGGAGATGACAAGAAGCGCAAGGGTGGCGACGCCGTGGGCGAGGCGCGCGACTGGATGTGCAAGAATTTCTTCGACGTGCGCACTTTCGGTGCGGTCATGTCCACCGGCGTCAACTGCGGCCAGGTGCGCGGGCCGGTTCAGTTAACCTTCGCGCGCTCGGTCGATCCCATCATTGCGCAAGAACACTCGATCACCCGCATGGCCGTGGCGACCGAAGCAGAGGCTGAAAAGCAGGACGGCGACAATCGCACCATGGGCCGCAAGCACACTATTCCTTACGGGCTTTACGTCGCGCACGGTTTCGTGTCCAGCTTCCTCGCCAAACAGACCGGCTTTTCCGAAGATGATCTGGAATTGCTATGGCAGGCGCTCGGCCAGATGTTCGAGCACGACCGTTCGGCCGCGCGCGGCGAAATGGCGACACGCGGGATGTATGTGTTCAAACACGATTCTGAACTGGGCAACGCACCGGCGCATGCGCTGTTCGAGCGGATTCAGACACGTGTGAGAGATGGCGTAACCGTGCCGCGCAGCTTCACGGATTATGAGGTGACAGTGAACGATACCGACATGCCTGCTGGCGTGTCGCTAATGCGCAAAGCTTGAAAAACCTACCGCCGCCCCGCCCAATACCCCGGGCGGCGGCTGTGGTGGACAACCGCGATGATACGAACATGCTCGGGAAAGACCCGGTAAATCAGCGAGTAGGGGAATTTTTGCAGGGTGAACACTCGCGTCTTATGTCGGCCGTTCACCCCGAGATCAGGAAACCGGGCAAGCAGCGTCAGCGCCTGCTCGAACTCGTCTGCGAAACCATCCGCTACGGCGAATGCGAGTTCTTCGATATACCAGTCAACCGCTGCATCGAAGTCGCCTTGCGCCTCGTCGGAAAGGCTAATCCGCATTGGCAGCTTTGGCCTTGGCGGCGCGGATTCTGGCGCGGATTCTGGACATGGCCTCATCGGCAGGAATCCACTCAGTGCGTCCCGCTTCCATGTCGGCCACTCGCCGGGCGATTTCCTCGTCCCAGGCCTGGGCGATGGCTTCGGGGGTGTCGTCCGGCGGGCCTTCCAGGCTGACGATCAGGCGGTGGATGAGTTCACCGCGCTCTTGCGGCGAAAGTTGCAAAGCCTGGTTTTCGACCTCTTTCAATTGCGCTGCCATGATTCGCTCCATGAATGACTACGTGTAAACATGTTAGCACTCGCGCCATGACCGAGGCAGACCCGATTCCCCTCTCCGCGCTCCAGCACTGGGCCTATTGCCCGCGCCAGTGCGGATTGATCCATCTGGAACAGGCGTTTGCCGACAACGTGCATACGGCACGCGGGCAGGCGGTTCACCATCTGGTCGATACCCCCGGCTACGAGATCAAATCCGGTGTGCGCGTGGAGCGTGCATTGCCTCTGTGGAGCGATCGGCTCGGTCTGATCGGCAAGGCCGACCTGGTCGAGTTTCGCCCGGACGACACCGTGTTCCCCGTGGAGTTCAAGCATGGCGCGAAGCGGCAAAAACAGCACGACGACATCCAGCTCGCCGCCCAGGCCATGTGTCTGGAAGACATGCTCGGCCGGCCGGTTCCCAAGGGGGCAATCTTCCACGCCAGCAGCCACCGGCGGCGCGAGGTGGCGATCACACCCGAATTGCGGCAACGGGTTGTGAAAACGGCCGAGGCAATCCGCACCATGCTCGCTTCCGGCAGGTTGCCGTCCCCGGTGAACGACGCGCGCTGCAAGGAATGTTCGCTGAAGGACATCTGCCAGCCCCAAGCCATCGCCGATCACACACGCCAACGGCAGCAGAAGCGCGATCTGTTCAACCCGGGGGAATAAGTTGCATACCATCCAGAACACTCTTTACGTCATGACGCCCCAGGCCTATGCCCACCTGGAAAACGCAACCGTGCGCATCGATGTCGAACGCGAAAAGAAACTCCAGGTGCCGCTCCATCATGTCGGCGGACTGGTCTGCTTCGGCAACGTCATGGTCTCGCCTGCGCTCATGCACCGCCTGGCCGACGAGGGCAAGTCGCTGGTGCTGCTCGACGATTCGGGCCGCTTCAAGGCCCGGCTCGAAGGTCCGGTCTCCGGCAATATCCTGCTGCGCCAGACCCAGCACCGCGTTGCCGATGATGCCGGCGCCACGCTCGAACTCGCCCGCGCCTGCGTGGCTGGCAAACTGAAGAACAGCCGCAGCATATTGCAGCGCGGTGCGCGCGAGTCAGAAGACGAATCCGAGGCAGCGCGTCTCACCCGTACCGCCGACAATCTCGCCGCCTCGCTGCGTGCCGCAGCCATTGCCTGCACACTGGACGAACTGCGCGGTGTAGAAGGCGAAGCCGCGCGCGGCTATTTCGAAGCGCTCAACCTCGTCGTAAAACCCGGGTTCCGCACCGCCTTCCAGCTCAACGGCCGCACCCGCCGTCCGCCGCTCGATCGCTTCAACGCACTGATATCCTTTCTCTACGCGATGCTCATGAACGACTGCCGCTCCGCGCTGGAAACTGTCGGCCTCGATCCGCAACTCGGTTTTTTGCATGCTGTACGACCAGGGCGCGCCGCACTGGCGCTGGACTTGCAGGAGGAGTTTCGCGCCGTACTGTGCGACAGGTTGGCGCTCACGCTCATAAACCGTGGGCAAGTCAGCGAGAGGGATTTCGATCTGCGCGAAGGCGGTGCCGTCATGCTCAACGACAAAGGCCGGCGCACCGTCGTCACTGCTTGGCAAGAACGCAAGCAGGAGGAAGTGCTCCACCCACTAACGGAATCCAGACTCCCGTTTGCGCTGCTGCCCTTCATCCAGGCGCGCTTCATCGCCCGAACCCTACGCGGCGACATGGAAAGCTACCTGCCTTATCTCACGAAATAGATTTATGCTCATCATCGTCACCTACGACGTGTCAACTGAAACTGTCGCCGGCCGCAAACGCCTGCGCCGCGTTGCCAAGGCGTGCGAACGCATCGGCCAGCGCGTGCAAAAATCCGTTTTTGAATGCACGGTCGACGAAATGCAGTTTGAACAGCTTGAGCGCGAACTGTTGGCTGAAATCGACGACGAGCAGGATAACCTGCGCTTCTATCGCATCACCGAACCGGTGGAGCTCCGTGTCAGGCAATACGGCCGCTTCCGCTCTGTAGACTTTGAAGCCCCCCTTGTCATATGACGCGCGAACCCACATCGACGGCGCAACTGACGTGGGTTCGCGCATGCGATAACGCCTTGTTCTTTAACAATCTGAGATCCCCCAGCTCAATAACGCTTCCCTGTCACATTGCCTTGTGCCGCAGGTTCGCACAAACTGCCCACGCTTCGCAAAGCAAACAACAGGTTGCCGCAGCGGAGCATCGCCCGGCCTCACGGCCGGGCGCGGATTGAAACAAGCCGCACCGAAAGCGGCATTCAGGAGACGAAGGCATCGCCCGGCCTCACGGCCGGGCGCGGATTGAAACATAGGTGCGCAGCCCGAGGAAGACCTGTTCGGTAGCATCGCCCGGCCTCACGG
>JANJWF010000140.1 GCA_024709685.1 Thiobacillus sp. | reverse complement strand
CTCCTCCGCTCCTACCAGGTGGTGCGTACCAAGCGTGGCCTGATCCGCAACCGGGAGGGAAGCCATGCAACGCAGGCCCGCTACGATCGTGGCAACCAACCGGTCGATGGTGTGCGGACGCGAAATCCGCAGGGATCAGCAGGGCTATATGCAGAACACGGGCGTGTGGAGTAAGAAATTTGCACGTGCCCGGGCGTATCGAAAGGTCTCACCCTCACCCGCGAATACCGGGAGGGTGATTCCTTTTCCCGGCGAAGCGCATCGTCTCCACCCCCCGGGCGCTTCATGCCCTGCAAGGATCTAATAAACAACGCATAACAAATTCCATGCTACCTATAAAGAGTAGCTGGCCTGTTTTTTCTGCGGCCACCCCCTCTGGCAACGGCTTTTCCATAGGCGTAAAAAAAACACTCCGAGGGTGTCGTTCACCACTTGGCGACGAGGTGATTGATGGAAACCCGACATAAGGCATGGCCGGTCTCATCGACACGCAGGTCTTCACGGCGTACTTCACGGTCCCGATGGTTCGCCGTCATCGGTGCCTGCCTCCAGCCGAAGTCGGGTCTGAACGACTCGCCGACAAGCCGCAAAGGAGCAATGCAATGAGCCACTTCCTCGACCGACTGGCGTTCTTCAGGAAGACCGTCTCCGAATTTTCAAACGGTCACGGCAGTGTCAGCAACGAGGACCGCAGCTGGGAGGATGGCTACCGCAACCGCTGGCAACATGACAAGGTGGTGCGCTCCACCCACGGGGTGAACTGCACCGGATCGTGCAGCTGGAAGATCTTCGTCAAGAACGGGCTCATCACCTGGGAAATCCAGCAGACCGACTATCCACGCACCCGCCCCGACCTGCCCAACCACGAACCACGCGGCTGCCCGCGCGGCGCCAGCTATTCGTGGTACGTCTATTCGGCGCAGCGGGTGAAATATCCGCTGATCCGCGGCCGCCTGATGGAGATGTGGCGCGAGGCGCGGAAAACGATGGACCCGGTGGAAGCCTGGAAGTCGATCAGCCAGAACCCGGTTAAGGCGAAACGCTACAAGTCGATCCGCGGCCAGGGTGGCTTCGTGCGCGCCAACTGGGACGAGGTGACCGAGATGATCGCAGCCGCCAATGTCACTACCATCAAGGACTACGGGCCCGACCGCATCTACGGCTTCTCGCCGATTCCTGCCATGTCGATGGTGAGCTACGCCGCCGGCTCGCGCTACATGTCGCTGATCGGCGGCGTCTCCGGCTCCTTCTACGACTGGTACTGCGACCTGCCCCCGTCGAGCCCGCAGGTGTGGGGCGAGCAGACCGACGTGCCGGAGTCGGCCGACTGGTACAACTCGACCTATCTGATGGTGTGGGGCTCCAACGTGCCGCAGACGCGTACCCCCGACGCCCACTTCTACACCGAGGTGCGCTACAAGGGCACCAAGACGGTGGCGGTATCTTCGGATTTTGGGGAAATGGTGAAGTTCGGCGACATCTGGCTCGCCCCCAGGCAGGGCACCGACGCCGGGCTGGCACTGGCGATGGGCCACGTCATCCTCAGCGAATTCCACGTCAAGAACCGCAGCGAATACTTCGATTCCTACTGCCGCCAGTACAACGACATGCCGATGCTGGTGATGCTGAAGGAGCATGCGGGCAGGCTCGTCGCCGACCGCTACCTGCGCGCCTCCGACCTCACCGGCAACCTCGGCCAGGACAACAACCCCGAGTGGAAGACGGTGCTGTACGACGAGAACACCGGCTACCTGATTGCACCCAACGGCTCGGTCGGTTTCCGCTGGGGCCAGTCCGGTGCGTGGAACCTCGAGATGCGCGACGGCTATTCCGGCAAGGACGTCAAGCCGCAATTGACGTTGCTCGGCAGCCATGACGAAGTCGCCGAGGTAGCGCTGCCCTACTTCGGCGGTGACGACCACAACGAACTGCTCGGCCGCAACCTGCCGGTCAAGGTCATCAGCGTCGGTGGCCGCGACGTGCGCATCGCCACGGTGTACGACCTGATGCTCGCCAATTACGGTGTCGACCGCGGCCTCGGTGGGCCGAACCTGGCCGCTTCCTACGACGACGACGTGCCCTACACTCCGGCCTGGGCCGAAAAGCACTGCGGCGTGCGGCGCGCCGACATCATCACGGTGGCACGCGAGTTCGCCGACAACGCAGACAAGACCCACGGCAAGTCCATGGTCATCCTCGGTGCCGGACTCAACCACTGGTACCACAACGACATGATCTACCGCGGCATCATGAACCTCCTGATGATGTGCGGCTGCATCGGCCAATCGGGCGGCGGCTGGGCACACTACGTCGGCCAGGAAAAGCTGCGCCCGCAGACCGGCTGGACGCCGCTGGCGTTTGCTCTCGACTGGCACCGTCCGCCACGACAGATGAACTCGACCTCGTTCTTCTACGCCCACACCAGTCAGTGGCGCCACGAAACGCTGGCGGCGTCCGAGATCCTGTCGCCCACGGCCGACAGGAAGAACGGTGATTACCGGCTGATCGACTTCAACGTGCGCGCCGAGCGCATGGGCTGGCTGCCGTCCGCCCCGCAGCTGGATACCAACCCGCTCGAGATCACCAGGGCCGCAGACGCCGCCGGTATCGAACCGGTCAAGTACGCGGTCGAGCAGATCCAGAGCGGCGCGCTCAAATTTGCCTGTGAAGACCCCGACAACCCGAAGAACTTTCCGCGCAACATGTTTGTATGGCGCTCCAACCTGCTCGGCTCGTCGGGCAAGGGCCACGAATACTTCCTCAAGTATCTGCTCGGCACCCAGAACGCGGTGATGGGGCCGGATCTCGGCGAGCTCAATGAAGCCAGGCCGAAAGAAGTCGTGTGGCACGACAAGGGTGCCGAGGGCAAGCTGGATTTACTGGTGACGCTCGACTTCCGCATGTCGACCACCTGCCTGTATTCCGACATCGTGCTGCCGTCGGCCACCTGGTACGAGAAGAACGATCTCAATACCTCGGACATGCACCCCTTCATCCACCCGCTTTCCGAGGCGGTGCAGCCGCTGTGGGAATCGAAGTCCGACTGGGAAATCTACAAGGCGATCGCGAAAAAGTTCTCCGAACTCGCGGCCACGCATCTGGGCACGCAGAAGGATCTGGTGCTGACGCCGCTGATGCACGACACGCCGTCCGAACTGGGCCAGAGCCTGGGCGTGCGCGACTGGAAAAAGGGTGAGGTCGATCCCATCCCCGGCAAGACCATGCCGGGGATGACGGTGGTGACGCGAGACTATGGCGATACTTACCGGAAGTTCACCGCGTTGGGCCCCCTGATGACCAGGATCGGCAACGGCGGCAAGGGCATCAGCTGGAACACGGAAGACGAGGTGCAGCAACTGGCCGAGCTGAATTACACCGCCACGGAAGACGGCGTTGCCAAGGGGCTGCCAAGAATCGACTCGTCCATCGACGCGTGCGAAATCATTCTCATGCTGGCCCCGGAGACCAACGGCCAGGTGGCGGTGAAGGCATGGGAAGCGCTGTCGAAGATCACCGGGCGCGACCACGCCCATCTGGCCATCCCGCGCGAGGACGACAAGATCCGCTTCCGCGATATCGTCGCGCAACCGCGCAAGATCATTTCCTCGCCCACCTGGTCGGGACTGGAATCGGAACACGTGTCGTACAACGCCGGCTACACCAACGTCCACGAGCTGATTCCGTGGCGCACCCTGAGCGGCCGTCAGCAGTTCTACCTGGATCACCAGTGGATGCTGGATTTCGGCGAGGGCCTATGTGTCTACAAGCCGCCGGTCGACACCAAGACGATCGCGCCGCTGCTGGGCAGGAAGCCGAACGGCCACCGCGAACTGGTGCTCAACTGGATCACCCCGCACCAGAAATGGGGCATCCACAGCACCTACACCGACAACCTTCGCATGCTGACCTTGTCGCGCGGCGGCCCTCACGTCTGGGTGTCGGAGCCGGAGGCCAGGGAAGCCGGCCTCACCGACAACGACTGGGTCGAGGTGTTCAACGTCAACGGCACGCTCACTGCGCGTGTCGTGGTGAGCCAGCGGGTGCCGCGCGGCATGTGCCTGATGTACCACGCGCAGGAAAAGACCATCAACGTGCCCGGGGCCGAGACCAGCGGTTTCCGCGGCGGCACCCACAACTCGGTGACGCGCACCATCCCCAAGCCCACCCACATGATCGGCGGCTATGCCCAGCTTGCCTACGGCTTGAATTACTACGGTACGGTGGGTTCGAACCGCGACGAATACGTGATCGTGCGCAAGATGAAAAAAGTCGACTGGATGGAAGGTCCGCTGGTCGAGCGCTGAGCCAATGGTTACGAGAACAGCGGCTTCGACCGCCCTCCCGCGCCACATCCCTCCGACGCGGGATTTTTTACACAAGGCCCCGGAGCATGCTCCGGTCGGGCAAGGAGCCAGAACATGAAAGTGCGTGCGCAGATCGCCATGGTGATGAATCTCGACAAGTGCATCGGCTGCCATACCTGCTCGATCACCTGCAAGAACGTGTGGACCTCGCGCGAAGGCATGGAATACGTGTGGTTCAACAACGTCGAGTCGAAGCCCGGCATCGGCTATCCCAAGCAGTGGGAAAACCAGGACGTATGGAACGGCGGCTGGAGGCTCAAGGGCGACGGCAAGATCGAGCCGCGCCAGGGCAGCCGGCTGAAGATTCTCGCCAACATCTTCGGCAATCCCAACCTGCCGGAGATCGACGACTACTACGAACCCTTCACCTACGATTACCAGCACCTGCAGAAGGCGCCGCTGTCGGAGACGCCACCGACCGCACGCCCAATCTCCGCTATTACCGGCGAGAAAATGGACAAGATCCACTGGGGCCCCAACTGGGAAGACGATCTCGGCGGCGAGTTTTCCTCGCGCGGGCGCGACAAGAACTTCGACAACGTGCAGAAGGAAATGCACGCCACATTCGAAAACACCTTCCTGATGTACCTGCCACGGCTGTGCGAGCACTGCCTCAACCCGACCTGCGTCGCTTCCTGCCCATCCGGCTCGATCTACAAGCGCGAAGAGGATGGCATCGTGCTGGTCGACCAGGACAAGTGCCGCGGCTGGCGCATGTGCGTCTCCGGCTGCCCCTACAAGAAGATCTACTACAACTGGAAGTCCGGCAAGGCCGAGAAGTGCATCTTCTGCTACCCGCGCATCGAGGCCGGCCAGCCGACCGTGTGCTCGGAATCCTGCGTCGGGCGCATCCGCTACCTCGGCGTGATCCTGTATGACGCCGACGGCATCGAGGAAGCCGCCAGCGTGGCGGACGAGAAGGAACTCTACGAGGCGCAGCTGAAGATCTTCCTCGACCCCGGCGACCCGACGGTCATCGCCGCCGCGCGCGCCGAGGGCATCCCGGAAGCCTGGCTCGACGCCGCGGTGAAGTCCCCGGTGTACAAGATGGCGATCGACTGGAAGATCGCCTTCCCGCTGCATCCCGAATACCGCACCCTGCCGATGGTGTGGTATGTGCCGCCGCTCTCGCCCATCCAGGCCGCCGCCGAGTCCGGGAAAATGGGAATGAACGGCATCATTCCCGACACCAGGTCGCTGCGCATCCCGGTCACCTATCTCGCCAACCTCTTGACCGGCGGCAAGGAAAAGCCGGTGGTCACCGCGCTCGACCGTCTGCTGGCGATGCGCGCCTACATGCGCGGCAAGTCGGTCGACGGCAAGCCCAACGCCGCCGCACTCGACCAGGTGGGACTGACCTCGGCGCAGGCCGACGAGATGTACCGCTATCTCGCGATCGCCAACTACGAGGACCGTTTCGTCATCCCCACCATGCACCGCGAGGAAACGATCAACACCTTCGAGGAGAAGTCGAGCTGCGGCTTCACCTTCGGCAACGGCTGCTCGGACGGTGTCTCCAAGCCCAGTCTGTTCGGCAACCGCAGGAATGCCGTACCGGTTGACCTGTCGCAGCTGCACGCCAAGAAGAAAACCGGTTAAGGAGCCTACACGATGAAAACCTTCAAAGTCATTTCGCTGCTGCTCTGCTATCCCGAGTCCGACTGGCTGGCGGCACTGCCTGAATTCGACGACGCACTGGCGGATGAGACCGACTTCAACGGCAATGCGCGCGGCGAGCTGGCACCGCTATTCGAACTGCTGCGGCACTCGAACCTGATCGCGCTGCAGGAAAACTACGTCGCCACGTTCGACCGCAACCCGTCGCACTCGCTTCACCTGTTCGAGCACATCCACGGCGAATCACGCGACCGCGGCTCGGCCATGATCGATCTGCTGCAGGAATACTGGAAACGAGACTTCGACGCCTCGGCCGCCGAACTGCCGGACTATGTGCCGCTGTTTCTCGAGTTCCTGTCGCTGCTGCCGGCCGACGAGGCCCTTGAACTGCTCGGCGACGCCGTGCACGTCATTGCCGCCATCGGCCGCAAGCTCGACGCCAATGGCAGCCCGTACGCCACCGCCTTCCAGGTGCTGGAAGCGCTGTCACCGGTGACGGCGCAGGCACTCGTCGAGCAGCCGGTGCACGATATGGACGAGGCGATGGAGCGCTTCGGCCCCGCCATGGATGGCGTCGAACCGCTGCTCAAGCCCAGTCCGCAGGCTGCGGTGGTGCAGATGCCGGCATCGCGCCGGCAGGCGGCTGCGCCGCAGCGCAATGACTCCCGGAGGAGCTGACCATGTCCTACTCGCAAACGCTGCTGTTCGGCATCTATCCTTACATCGCACTGACGATATTTTTGCTCGGCAGCCTGATCCGCTTCGACCGCGAGCAGTACACCTGGAAAAGCGACTCATCGCAGCTGCTCAAGCGCCACCAGCTGAGGCTGGGCAGCAACCTGTTCCACATCGGCGTGCTGTTTCTGTTCTTCGGCCACTTCATCGGCATGCTGACGCCGCATTTTGTCTACGAGCCCTTCATGAGTTCCGGCGCCAAGCAGATCCTCGCCATGGTGTCGGGCGGCATCGCAGGCGTGCTGGCGTTCGTCGGTATTTCTCTGCTGCTGCACCGCCGGCTGACCGAGCCGCGCATCCGGGCCACCACGAAGCCGGGCGACCTGCTGGTCCTGCTGCTGCTGGGTCTGCAGTTGCTGCTCGGCCTTGCGACCATTCCGCTCTCGGCGCAGCACCTCGACGGCAGCATGATGCTTCGGCTGGCCGAGTGGGCGCAGAGTATCGTCACCTTCCGCGGCGGGGCGGTCGAGATGCTGGCCGGCGCGAGCTGGGTATTCAAGGCGCATCTATTCCTCGGCATGACGATCTTTCTCGTCCTCCCGTTCACCCGGCTTGTGCATGTATGGAGCGGCTTTGGCGCAGCGACCTACCTGGGGCGGACGTGGCAGCTTGTGCGGCCGCGTGGATGAAAAAGCATGCAAAGCGCGGCATTTACCCTCTCTCCCCTGGAGGGAGCGAACGATGCGGCTTTGCCGCCAAACAGATTAACGATTTAGGAGATTGAAATGACGC
>JANJWF010000081.1 GCA_024709685.1 Thiobacillus sp. | reverse complement strand
TTCGGTTGGCATGCGACAGCGACGGTGCCGAGCCGCGCACGTCCCTGTAGGAGGCCCGCCATCGGGCCGAACGCAGTGGTGGCTGCGTGATGACTTGCGGCAGGGCGACCGCACGAAAATCGGGGCGAGGGCGCCCCTCCTTGTATCTTGTTTTCCGTGGTGGTTAAGCTTCCACCACACGAGGCGGAGTGAGCTTGTGCCCCCTCCTGAAGGGCGAACCTTGGTCTGTAGATAAAGCCCTCCGTCTCACCTTCCGCCGGACACCACACTGGACGGTAGCCAAGGGCCTGAAACTCAGTGACCCTGCATGGACAAGGCGAGTGGGCGTGAATGGCATCGTGAGTTGCAAGGAGGATTTGCCATGATGTATCTGGGTATCGATATTTCCAAGGCCAAGCTGGATTGCACCCTGCTCGATCCGGCAACGGACAAGCGCAAGACCAAGGTGGTCGGCAACGACCCCAACGGATTCAAGGCACTGTCGACGTGGCTCGACAAGCAAGGTGCAGCGCCCGGCGACGTCCATGGCGTCATGGAAGCCACCGGCGTGTATCACGAGCAGACGGCACTGTGGCTCACCAACGCCGGGGTGCGGGTGCCGGTGGTCAACCCCGCCCAGCTCAGGGACTTCGCTCGCGGACTGGCGATGCGCAGCAAGAACGATGGGACAGACAGCTTCGCCCTGGCCCGTTATGGAGCATTGATCCAGCCGGATCTCTGGGAGGCGCCACCGCCGGAAATCCGCGAACTGAAGGCCCTGATCACCCGGCTGGAAGCGCTGGAAACCGATGCGCGTCGCGAACTGAACCGGCGCGAGAAGGCGCTGGTCGCGCAAGCACCCAGCCTGGTTCACGAATCGCTGGACAATCATCTGGCTGCTCTGAAGGCGGAAATTGGCCGGCTGCAGATGGCGATCGACGATCACATCAACCGCCATCCCGGGTTGAAAGCGGATCGCGAGCGCCTGCTGTCGATTCCGGCGGTGGGTGACAAGACGGCCAACCGGATGCTGGCGGTGCTGCACAGCCGGAAGTTCAGGAATGCCGATCAGGTGGCAGCGTTTCTCGGACTGGTTCCGGTCGAACATCAATCCGGAAGCAGCGTCCAGAAACGGCCGCGGCTGGCGAAGAACGGTGATGCCAGGACGCGCGCCGTGCTCTACATGGCGGCCATCGTGGCGGCCCAGTACAACCCGCACGTCAAGGCGCTCTACACGCGGCTGTGCGCAAAGGGAAAAAGCAAGATGGCCGCGCTGGGCGCTGCAATGCGCAAGCTGGTGCACCTGTGCTTCGGAGTGGTTAAGCATCAGACCGTCTATCAACCCAATTGGCAGCAAGGGGGTTGACCGGGGAGACGGTATCTACCTGAACGCCCACGCGGCGAACGGCTCGATCTCGTCACGGTTCAGCAGCATCAGCTGATAGGCGCTCGGATTGAGCGAGTGGTCCGGCGTGGTGTCGACGTTGAGCCGCTGCAGCACGTAGCCGAGCAGGGCGCGCCGCACCTCCACTTCGATCGCGTCGCCTGTCGCGCCGTAATCCAGCAGCAGGCTCTCGCGCCGTGCGACGTCCAGTCCGCGGTGCGGCGCCAGGCGCAGGCTCACCGTCTCCACCCAGTCGTCGTCGTATTGCTCGCCGGACTCGGCCAGGGTGTCCAGGCATTCTGCCGCGACGACGCGCGACAGCACGAAATCGCGGAAGTCGCAGGTCTCCTCGTTGTACGCACGGACATGCCAGCGCAGCCCTGTGTTGATCAGGGTGTGAGGTTCGATGACGCGCTGCGCCAAGCCTTCGCGTCCCGATAGCGAGCGGTAGCTGACGGCGAGCTTGCGACGGCCATGGATGGCGCGGGTGATCTGCGCCAGCGTCTGCATACCTGGCAGGCGCACCGGCAGCGGCAGCGAGGCGGTCGCCAGGCCGTATACCCGATCGTTGCCGTACGGCCCGTTCGCCACCGCCAGATTGGCGGCGATGACGGGCAGCACGACCGCGGGCGCGAGATCGGCGAAAACGGCTGCAAAGCCATCAGCAGGCACGAAACCGAACACGCCGTGGTGGTAGACGAGATTGCCGGGGGCGAGATCGCCGTAAAGCTTGAGGTCCTTGGTCGCCGCCGGGTCGGACAGGCCGAAGGCGCGGGCAACGTCGCTGCGCGTGACCACCCCCGTGTACCAGGCCTTGATCTCGATGTACTGCAACCGCTGGCGCGTCGCCCATTTCAGGTCGAGGCGCATTTTTTCCTTTGTAATCATCGCTCCTCCGCTTGAGCGGGTTTCGGGAATTATAGAGTGGCCACCCCCGAATACAATCGACCGCCTTGTATTTAATACGTAGGTGATATTTTTTATTGACATCGATAAATATATCGCCTACATTGCCGACATGCAGACGCATCGCCGCCTGCCCGTTCACCGCTAACCACCAGGAGAGACAAGATGGCAACCCCCGCATTGGCAGACGACAAGAACAAGGCGCTCGCCGCCGCGCTTTCCCAGATCGAGAAGCAGTTCGGCAAGGGCTCGGTGATGCGTCTCGGCGACCACGACGTCGCGCGCGACATCCAGGCCGTCTCGACCGGCTCGCTCGGGCTCGACATCGCGTTGGGCGTCGGCGGCCTGCCGCGCGGCCGCGTGATCGAGATCTACGGACCGGAATCGTCGGGCAAGACCACGCTCACGCTGCAGGTCATCGCCGAGATGCAGAAAATGGGCGGCACCGCGGCCTTCATCGACGCCGAACACGCGCTCGACCCGTCCTACGCGCAGAAGCTCGGCGTCGACGTCGACAACCTGCTGGTCTCGCAGCCCGACACCGGCGAGCAGGCGCTGGAGATCGCCGACATGCTGGTGCGTTCCGGCTCGGTCGACGTGGTCGTCGTCGACTCGGTCGCCGCGCTCACCCCCAAGGCCGAGATCGAGGGCGAGATGGGCGATTCGCATATGGGCCTGCAGGCACGGCTGATGAGCCAGGCGCTCAGGAAGCTCACCGCCAACATCAAGCGCACCAACACGCTCGTCATCTTCATTAATCAAATTCGCATGAAGATCGGCGTCATGTTCGGCAACCCCGAAACCACCACCGGCGGCAACGCGCTCAAGTTCTACGCCAGCGTGCGCCTCGACATCCGCCGCGTCGGCGCGATCAAGAAGGGCGACGAGATCATCGGCAACGAGACCAAGGTCAAGGTCGTCAAGAACAAGGTCTCGCCGCCGTTCAAGGAAGCCTTCTTCGACATCCTCTATGGTCAGGGCATCTCGCGCGAGGGCGAGATCATCGAACTCGGCGTCGCCCACAAGTTCGTCGACAAGTCCGGCGCCTGGTACGCCTACAACGGCGAGAAGATCGGCCAGGGCAAGGACAACGCGCGCGAATACCTCAAGGAGCATCCGGAGATCGCGCACGAAATCGAGGCGAAGGTCCGCGCCGCCGTCGGCGTCAACAATCCGACCGCGATGGCGGAGGATGAAGACGAAATCGACGCCTGAGCCCGGCGAGTTGCGCGAGCGTGCGCTGCGCCTCCTGGCGCGGCGCGAGCACAGCCGCTTCGAACTCGCCAGAAAACTGGCAGCGGCCGGCTTCCCGCAAGCGGACGTCGGCGCCCTGCTCGACGAATTCGAACGCAAGAACTGGCTCTCGGACCGCCGCTTCGCCGAAAGCTGGGTCGCCGACCACCGCGCGAAGGCGGGCAGCGTCAAACTCGCCTTCGAGCTGCGTCAACGCGGCGTCGCCGAGGCCGTCATCGAGGCCGTGCTGGGCGACAACCGCGACAGCGAATTGGAGCGGGCGCGCGAGGTGTGGCAAAAGAAATTCGGCGCCGCGCCGGACGATGCAGCCGAGAAGGCAAGGCAGATGCGCTTCCTGCAGAGCCGCGGCTTCACCTCAGACGTCATCCGGCGCGTGATGGCGAACGGAGCCCGCCGCTCTCCGGAATTCGGCGAATAGCCGTTTCGGGACACACATTACATTGGACGATCGCCCCGGGGCGGGGCTCCTACCGGTACGACACAACAGAAACGGATCACGCCGCTTCAGGATTCAGTCCAGGCGCTCCCCCGCTGATGTCCCGTAGGAGCCCCGCCCCGGGGCGATCGCTGAAATCTTGCCACCAGCATCCCCCCAATCGTGGTATCTTGCCTCGTTTTTTCCTTTCATCCCTCACGTTCATCCTGTCAAGAGCCAAGCCAAAATGAAATACCAGCACCCGGACGAATTTCTCCGCCGCGTCGCCGAGCACAACCCGGGGCAGCCCGAATACCTGCAAGCTGTGACCGAGGTCATCGAAAGCCTGTGGCCGTTCGTGTCCGAGCATCCGAAGTATGCCGAGCACGGCCTGCTCGACCGTCTGGTCGAGCCCGAGCGCATCGTGATTTTCCGGGTGTCCTGGATCGACGACCGCGGCGACGTCCACGTCAACCGCGGCTACCGCATCCAGCACAGCATGGCTATCGGCCCCTACAAGGGCGGGCTGCGCTTCCACCCCTCGGTGAACCTGTCCATCCTCAAGTTCCTGGCCTTCGAGCAGACCCTGAAAAACGCGCTGACCACGCTGCCCATGGGCGGCGGCAAGGGCGGTTCGGATTTCGACCCCAAGGGCAAGAGCCCTGGTGAGGTCATGCGCTTCTGCCAGGCCTTCATCACCGAGCTCTACCGCCATATCGGCGCCGAGACCGACGTTCCCGCCGGCGACATCGGCGTCGGTGCGCGCGAGGTCGGCTACATGGCAGGGATGATGAAGAAGCTCACCAACCGTGCCGACTGCGTCTTCACCGGCAAGGGGCTCGCCTACGGCGGCTCGCTCATCCGCCCGGAAGCCACCGGCTACGGGGCGGTCTATTTCGCGGATGAGATGCTGCGCCATGCCGGCCGTTCGCTCGAAGGCCTGCGGGTCGGTGTCTCCGGCGCCGGCAACGTCGCGCAATTCGCGATCGAGAAGGCCATGGCCCTGGGCGCGAAGGTTGTCACCATATCGGATTCGAGCGGAACCGTGGTCGACGAACACGGCTTCACCCCCGAAAAGCTCGCCGAGCTGATGGACGTCAAGAACCACCTGCACGGCCGCGTCAGCGAATACGCCGAGCGCGTGGGCGCCGAATTCCACGCCGGCATGCGCCCGTGGGCCGTTCCCATGGACGTCGCCCTGCCCTGTGCGACCCAGAACGAGATCCACGGCGAGGAAGCCGCACTGCTCATCAAGAACGGCCTCGTCGCCGTCGCCGAAGGCGCCAACATGCCCGCGACCGCCGACGCCGCCCGCCTGTTCGAAAAGCACCGCATCCTCTACGCCCCCAGCAAGGCCAGCAACGCCGGCGGCGTCGCCACCTCGGGCCTCGAGATGAGCCAGAACGCCATGCGCCTGTCATGGCCGCGCGACGAAGTCGACGACCGCCTGCACTCCATCATGCGCGGCATCCACCAGGCCTGCCTCGTGCACGGACAGCGCGAAGACGGCACGATCAGCTACGTCAACGGCGCCAACCTGGCCGGCTTCATCAAGGTCGCCGACGCCATGCTGGCGCAGGGCGTGGTCTGACCGGCGGCGGGGGGAACAACAAAGAGAGACCGCCGCGGCGGTCTCTCTTTTTGCTGTAGGAGCCCCGCCTCGGGGCGATTTCGCACTCCGATGGGGGAGCCGGCAACTGGCAACGGGGTGGAAACGGCAACGGGTCAGACACGATTTTCATCCCCGAGCCTCGCCCGCCTTCCGCGGCCGCCCCACGCCCTGCAAACCCGGTTCGAGCAATTCATCGCAGAGGCATTTGAGGAACGGGTGTCGACTTTACCGCATCAGCCGCCCACGCCTATGCCGAAATCATGGGGCATCGCAAGGAAACAGGGCGCGCCCATGATCCTGCCGGACGGGCAAATTGCCGGCATCGCCCACGCCCATGGATTTGCCGTAGCCACCCGAAACATCAAGGACTTTGAGGGTTGCGGGATCGAATTGATCAATCCTTTTAAATAAATCGTGTCTGACCCCGTCTTCCGACCCCGTATTTCCGCGTGTCCAGCTTGCGCTGGAATCACTGTCCAGTTTGCGGCGGAATACGCAGTTTGACGCCATTTCCCCGTGTTTCCCCTGCATGTGTCGTAATGACATTGCCACTACACATTGCTATACTGGTTTTGGATGCCAATCAACCTGAGCCAATCACCATGAATGGAAAAGCAAACACGTCTACGAGCACGTCCACCTCCCGGCGCGACACCCTGAATCTGCGGATCAAGCCCGAAGTACGCAGCTTGATCGATCGCGCAGCCAAGGTGCGCGGGAAAAATCGCACCGACTTCATCCTTGATGCCGCGCGTATCGCAGCAGAGGAGGCGTTGCTCGATCAGGCCCTGCTGATGGTCAGTCCACCGGCCTATGCCGAATTTGTCGCGCGACTCGATCGGCCGCCGGCCCCCAGCGCGCGTCTTCAGAAGACATTGCAGACCCCGGCTCCGTGGGATCCGAAGTGAGCCTCGCGGCTCCCGAGCCACTTGCAATTCACCACGATACTGGGGCATTTTCCTGCGGCGTTGCCAGCCTCGACCAGTGGCTCAAACACCGAGCCCTGAAAAACCAGGCAACCGGTGCTTCGCGCACCTTTGTCGTCTGCGGCAGGCGTCGGGTTCTTGCCTACTACGCCCTGGCCTCAAGCGCGGTGACAGCGGAAATTGCGACGGGCCGTTTGCGACGCAACATGCCCGACCCCATACCGGTCGTCGTTCTGGCGCGTCTGGCCGTCGACCGGTCGCTGCAAGGCACCGGCATCGGACGCGCCCTGGTGCGCGATGCCTGCTTGCGGGTTATTGCCGCTGCCGATTCCATCGGCATTCGCGGCATGATTGTCCACGCCCTGTCGCCGGATGCGCATGCCTTCTACGAGCGCGCAGGTTTCGACCCATCACCGCTTGATCCCATGACACTGATGGCAACCATCGCGGATCTTCGTGCCGGAATGTAGAGAAACGGGGTCAAGAAAAACGGGTCAGACACGATTTTCATCCCCGATCCCCGCCCTCCTTCCGCGGCCGCCCCACGCCCTTCGACACCGCACGCCTCTGATGCTGTCGTTAAACTCGGGGGTCGCCAGTAGGTGAATGTGATTCGTCATCCACACATACGCATGAATCGTCAGCCCGTGCCTGGCTGCCGCCTCGACCAGCGCATCGCGAAAGAACTGGTAATCCGCCTCTGCGGCAAATAGCGTCTGCCGGTTATTGCCGCGCTGGATGATGTGCTGCGGCTGGCCGGGGATTACGTAACGGGGGAGGCGCGCCATGACAGGAAATCTCTAAAGAACGGAACCCTCTTACCATAGGACAAATATCGTGTCTGACCCCATTTTTCTTTATCGGATTGCGCATATGCAGGCAAGCGCATACAATGCATGCACTTGCCCGCATACGACGGAGTGGATTATGGCCAATCTAAGCATCCGCAAACTGGACGACGACACAATCGCGCGTCTGCGCATCCGCGCCGCCCATCACCGGGTATCGATGGAAGAAGAAGCCCGGCGCATCCTTCGCCAAGCGGTCACCCCATCCAAACAGCTGGGCGACCTTGCCACGGAGTTCTTTGGCGCTGAATCCGGGGTTGAATTGGAACTCCCACAACATGCGCCGCACGACCCACTGGGTTTCGCCCGATGATCGTCGTTGACACCAATGTGATTTCAGAAGTCATGCGCCCGCAGCCTTCGCCGGTTGTTCTTGATTGGCTGAATAGCCAGGACAGTAATCTGCTATTCATCACCACGGTTACACTGGCCGAAATCGGATACGGCCTGCGCGTTTTGCCTGATGGCCTGCGCCGGCGGCAGTTGCAAACCCGGTTCGAGCAATTCATCGCACAGGCATTTGAGGAACGGGTACTCGACTTTACCGCACCGGCCGCCCACGCCTATGCCGAAATCATGGGGCATCGCAAGGAAACAGGGCGCGCCATGAGCCTGCCGGACGGGCAAATTGCCGGCATCGCCCACGCCCATGGATTTGCCGTAGCCACCCGAAACATCAAGGACTTTGAGGGTTGTGGGATCGAATTGATCAATCCTTTTGAATAAATGGTGTCTGACCCCCTTTTTTGCCTTTTTTGCGCGCGCCTTCAAAAAGCGGGGGGTAGAGTGTTCGCGCTTGACTACGGCCGGCTAATGGGTGACCCCATTTCTGCCACCATGTCCGCTGGCAACGTTACCAAGCCCATCTCGGGATTCCCGTCCGCCGCAATAGCTTTCCAGTGCAACGCGGCGTTCTGACACACATCTTTAGAATTGAGCCTGCAAAGCACAGCGAGCGCCCACCGCGCTTCGCCCAACCGGCCATTGAGTGCACACGCACGCGAATATCGAAGCAGTCCTCCCGCCGAAGGATATCGGACCACAGTTAGCCGCAGTCGCTCCAGCTCGGTCGCGCCCATACCGCGCTGCGGCTTGATCCGAAGATCGATCAGTCCGGCTTGTAGCCCACTCAGCATGAAGACCTCAGGCGCAGGCTTCTCAACGAGATTTCCGATCCGCGCCTCACGCATGCGGTAGGCCGTCAAATCGGATTCGATTTTGCGGTACTCATCGAATATCAGCACGACCGCGCCTGCATGGATCAGCACAGCCAAACCGACCGCAATGCGCGGTGCTGTGAATACGGCACCAGCAGGACGCCACGCGCTGAGCGTGCCCATCATGACCGCGACCGGCAACAGAAAAAAAGCCAACGCGTGCGGAAGCTCAAGCATCGCATGCAGCAGAAAGACCCCCAACGCAAGCAGCAAAAGCGACCGCTCCAGGGTGAGAGAGCCACGCAGTTGCAGCCAGAACCACATGGCCATCCCGCCTGCCAACAACAGGCCAAGCGGAACCCCGTTCCACAACATGAGATCCAGCACGACGTTGTGGGCAAATTGAAAGGTCTGGTGGAGATCCGGGTACTGGCCTGACAAGCCTACATGGGCCTGCACGCTCTGGTTCCAGCCATACCCCAGCCAGGGGCGCTGCGACACGGCCTCCAGCATCATGGCCCACGCCATCGGGCGCGCGCCTGCTGCAACCTGGTCGTCCAATGTCCGCGGCACCACTAGCTGCAGAAGCTGACTAGCGGGCTCCAGACCGAACACGAGCAACGCGAACCATGCAAGCAGCGCGATGACAACCGACACGCTGGGGTATGCGCGGAAGCGTTGCCTCCCCAACAATGCGGCAAACGCCAGCATGAGTACAGCAACCATCCCGGTACGCGATTGGGTCAGCGCGATGCCAACCAAGAGATAGGCAGCCGCCAACGTGGCGATGCCCCTGCCCAGGCTCTGCCGCGAGTAGCCCCACCAGATGGCGATCAGGCCCCAGACCAGCAGCGTGGACAGATTGTTCGGCTGCCCGATATTGGCGATCGGCCGCCCCCCAAGGGAATTCGCGATCATCCACCCAAGCGAGTCCAGCCCCAGCCACTGATACAACGCCATGCCGGTGGAAGCCAGCGCAGCCACAACCAGGCTGGCCAGTAGCGCCTCGACCAGGCGTAACGGGGCAGCCTCCTCTGCCCGCCTCGCCACCCACACCGTCAACGCAAACCCGGTGACATAGAGTGCAATCAGAATCACTTCGCCGGGGAAGGTAAACAACCCACCCAGTGCCTGCAACAACGGTATGCACGCGACCAGCGCAACCACAACGACAAGCTTGTCCGCCCGCCAGTCGCCGCGCGCCGCAAAAATCGCCCAACAAGCCACAGGAACCAGCACACCTGCCATCAAGAGTTCGCTGTAAAAGGTCGTCCAAGGCGCCGCATGAGTGGGGAGCAACCACGGCAGCGCTGCCAACACAGACCAGAGCGCCCAGCCGAGCCCGGCGGGCTGATTGGATTGAGTCCCGAAGCGCACTAGGTTCACGGAAAAGCCTTTGTATGCATTTATGGAGCGCTCGCTTAAGCAAGAGGACTTCGAACATTGCGTCGTTTTTCTGTGGATTACGTGCGCACGCCCCACATTGCCACATTTCGGAAACAACAAAGCGGCCCGCAGGCCGCTTTGAGTCAACTCAAGGGTGACAATATTAAGGACGGCATTCGGCCGGAACGTACTTCGTAGCGATAGTGGTCGAGCATTTCCACGTCAGCTGACCCGTCACAGCACCACCAGCGTCTTTCACTTCTGTCGGAGTCAGGACGATGTCACCCGTGGCTTTCGGAACAATGGACGTAGCCGTGACAATACCAGTGGTAGCGGCGACCGTGATGCCGGAGACGTACTTGGTTGCGCCAGGGAACGTATAGCCGTGGTTCGTTGCGGTGACCGACGCCAGACTTCCCACCGAGGAGACCGTCTCCGAGACAGCCAGCTTGGCGGGCGCAGCCATGACAACCACTTCACTCACTTTGGCACGAGTGGTGTAGTCCTGGTAAGCGGGCAGCGCGATGGCGGCCAGAATACCGATGATCGCCACGACGATCATCAGTTCGATCAGGGTGAAACCTTGTTGAATCTTGCGCATTTGTATGTCTCCTAGGATTGGGCAATGTGAACACGGGGCTGCCGTGTCTGGCTCATTAACGAGCAGCGGGCGTGCCAGCTTTAGGCCTCGTCCGGCGTTTGCGCCAGCAAACCCGCGACGACATTGATTTCACATGCGTTTTTTCGATGCCCCGGCGCAACGGGCCAAGCACGGCATGCGCCGCCGCGCCGCCCGCCTTGCCCCTACGCGTCATCGCGGGTGACGTTTTGCGTCAGTCCGGATTAGGAAACGAAGAAACCGACCGATGCAGGCGCTTCGTTCACGGCAAACGGGACACCCCGACCCGTCCAGAATCACCGCGTCAGCAGATCGATGTAGCCCTGATAGCTGTAGCTGGGATTCTTTTTCTGCCCGGTCACTTCCTTCACGATGCCCAGGTCGACCAGCTGATTCACTGCCGCGCTGGCCGTGGGGAAACTCGTGGCCACAACCTGCCGTGCGCGCTCGATGTGCTGCGAACCGGTGCGAATCCGATCGAAAAGCCTCCCAGTGCGCCCTTCGGCCGTGGACGATCAAGCAGTTTTTTTCGCCTTTTGTACAGGAAAGGCTACTCGACCTCGTCTGCTTTTCGGGACCCGTTCAAGTCCGAAATCCGGAATCGAACCCGCGTCCCGCAGTCGTTCAGCGCAGGCCGTACCAGACCCCGCGGCCACCGCCATGCTGGTCGAGCGTGCCGCGTTCAACCAGCGCACGGAAGTGCTGCTTGAGCGTGTTGCGGCTGGCCCCGGTCAGCTTGATGGCCTCGCCGATGGTGACGCGGCCATGCTCGCGGGCGAATTCGACAATCTGTAGCTGCAGTTCCGGCATGGCCGCCAGCACGATCTTCTCGCGCTCGACCTTCTTCTCCAGTCGCCGTACCTGCTCGGCCAGGGAGCGCAGGAAGAACGCCAGCCACGGCTGCCAGTTCGGTGCCTCGGTGCGGATCGTGCCCTGCGTCTGCCGTAAAGCGAGGTAGTACGCCTCCTTGCTTTGCTCGACCACGCTTTCCAGTGAACTGTAGGGTACATAGGCGTAGCCGGCCTGCAGGAGCAGCAGCGTGGTCAGTACGCGAGAGAGGCGCCCGTTGCCGTCCTGGAAGGGGTGGATCTCGAGGAACACGACGATGCACAAGGCAATGATCAGCAGCGGATGCAGACGGGCCGTCTCGCGCTGCTGGTTCACCCAGGCCACCAACTCCGTCATCAGGCGGGGCGTGTCGAAGGGCAATGCCGTCTGGAATACGATGCCGATCTGTGCGCCGGTCTCGTCAAAGGCAGCCACGCTGTTCGAATTGGTCTTGTAGTTGCCGCGATGCCAGGTGTCTTTCTCGCTGTAGCGCAGCAGGATCTGGTGCAACTGCTTGATGTGGTTCTCGGTGAACGGGATGTCTTGCCAGGACGAGAACACCAGGTCCATCAGCTCGGCGTAGCCGGCTACTTCCTGCTCGTCGCGGGTGGCGAAGGATTTGATCTCCAGATTCGATAGCAGCTGCTCCACCTCGCGGTCAGATAACTTGCTGCCCTCGATGCGGGTAGATGAGCCGATGCTCTCGATGGTGGCCACTCGACGCAGCGCCAACAGGCGATCGGGCGCGAGGGTGCCCAAGGCGCGCCAAGCACCTTTGAACTCGTCGATCCTGGCGATGAAGCTCAGGATCTCGGGGGTGATCTGGAGGGTATCGATTTTCAGCATGAACCAACACTACACCCATTTACACCCAATTTCGAGACGCCCCCCATTAAGACACCCAATCACACCCGGTCTTATGCGGTTGGCTGCGTTGGCCACATTTGCCCCAAAACCCGTGATGAATCGCATGGCTGTGCAATCCCATCCGCGCGACGGCATCGAGTTCAGCACGCATTCCGCAGAATGCGCCCACGAGAGCGAGACGCGGCGCAATCCGGAATGAAAATGAAAAAGCCAACCGCGAACAGTTGGCTTTTGAGTATTGGTGGGTCGGGCGAGATTCGAACTCGCGACCAACGGATTAAAAGTCCGCTGCTCTACCGGCTGAGCTACCGACCCGGGATCTGCATCGACCAGCCGGCCGGTGCCCTATCCGCGAAAGCCCGCAAGTATAAAGAAGGCGGCCTGGCTGGTAAAGGGGCGCAGGGGATTTTTTTGAGCGCTGCCTCAGTCCACGCCGCGCATCATGATCGCGTATTGCACTTTCATCGTCGCCGCGGCGCCCGCGACGATGGCGACGAAGGTGAGGATCGAACCGAGCGCCAGGGTGGAGAAGCCGGTGACGCCCTGGCCGATGGTGCAGCCCATCGCCAGGATGCCGCCGAAGCCCATCAGGGCCGCACCGACCAGGTGGTTGACGAAGTCGCCGGCGGAGGCGAACCATTCGATGCGGAAGCTGCGCGAGACCAGCGACCACAGCAGCGAGCCGGCCAGGACGCCCGCCACCGCCATGATGCCGAACGTGAGCAGGGTGCGGTCGAAGCCGCCCGCGGCATAGCCGAGAGTTTGTCCCATCGGGTTGATGAAGGTGAAGGACTGCGACGCCAACGGACCGGCGGCGGCAGGCCGGACTGCATCGGCCGGTGCATACAGTTCCCAGTCCTGCACGTAAGCCTGCAGCGAAAGCACCTCGCCGTCGGCGTTCACCCCGATGTTGCTGGTGACATACCAGGCGGCGAGCACGGCGAGGCCGACGACGAGGCCGCCGAGGATGTTGTCGAAGCTGGTGCGGAAATCGGCCGACTTGAAGACCCATGCCAGCAGCAGAACGCCGATGACAGCCCCGATCACCTTGCGGCCGGTGGCGGCGTCGTCGCCGAACAGCATCGCGCCGAGATCCTGGTTGGTGGAGAGTGCGACCGCGGCCGGGTTGGTCCACGAATAGAACAGGGTGGAATACAGCGTCTTGTCGCTGCCCGGGAAGGGGTTGAGCATGAAGTAGGCGACTACGCCGATGACCAGGAGCACCATGAGCGACTTGAGGTTGCCGCCGCCGATGCGGATCAGCGTCTTGTTGCCGCAGCCGGAGGCGAGCGTCATGCCGATGCCGAACAGCGCGCCGCCGAGCACGTTTTCCAGCCAGACGAGGTTGGTCTGGCGGTAGGGCGGGAAGGTGCCGGTGACGTTCACCAGGCCGGCTGCCTCGAGGCCCATCACGCCCAGCACGCCGACCGCGATGGCCAGCATCCAGGCGCGCATGCGTCCGGTGTCGCCCATGTTGACCCAATCCGACACCGCGCCCATGGTGCAGAAGTTGGTCTTGTTGACGACGGCGCCCATGACCAGGGCGACCGCAAAGGTCGACCACAGAAAAAACGAATGTGCGCTGGCGAAATCTGGGTAGGTCATGGG
>JANJWF010000079.1 GCA_024709685.1 Thiobacillus sp. | reverse complement strand
GGGCGTGGGGAACACGGCTTTTACGTCGGCAAGCGCGGTCATTTGGACGGTTCATCCCCACGGGCGTGGGGAACACGTCAGCCCAAGTCCCGCGAAACTGCCGCGCACCGGTTCATCCCCACGGGCGTGGGGAACACACGTCCTCCATCTCCATGAATTTTCATGGAAATATTGGTAGCGAAAATTTTACCGACTCATGCGCTTGTCGGCGTCATTTTTCCGGGTTTTTAAGGATCGTCGCGTCGCGCTTCCGGGTGGAAGCTGACCAGCCGCACACCGTCCCAGTCGGCGGGCAGGCGGCGATTAGGGCCGAGGGTCTGGAATTCGAAGCCGGCCTCGTTGTTGGTGTGCCACATCATCACCGCATTGCCGTCCTCGATACCTGCCTCCACCTGGCTCCAGATGTGCTCGCGCACCTTCCGCGAATAGGTGCCGACGTACACGCCGGCGCGTACTTCGAGCAACCATACCGCCAGCCTGCCTCGCAGTCGGGGTGGAGCGTTTTCAAGCACGATGACCAGCATCGCCCAGGCTCTCCGGATTGGGGATGGCGGGCCCGACCGATTCTTCCGGTGCTTCGGGGCGGGGGATCTCGCCGGCCCCGAGGATTTCCTCGATGTCCGGGATGATGCGCTCCAGAAGTCTCGACTTGCGGAAGATGTCGCGGCAGGTTAGGCGTACGGCCTGCTCCGGGTTGTGTGGGTTGCTGGAGGCAACTTGGAAGGCAGCGGGTACCACGGTGTCAAATTTGTAGATGTCGGCCACGTCGTATACGAACGAGAGCGGCTTGCCAGTGTGGATGAAGCCCACTGCCGGGGCGTATCCCGCAGCCAGCACTGCGGCTTCGGTCACGCCGTACAGTGCGGCGGTAGCGGACGACAGACAGCGGTTGGGCAGGTCGGAGACGTCCCACTCCTCCGGGTTATAGGCGCGACCGGCCCACTTCACGCCGTACTTCTGCGCTAGCAGCTGGTACGTACGCTTCACCCGTGCCCCCTCGATGCCGCGCAGCTGTTCAACGCTGCGTCGGGCCGGCGGCTCATCACCGAAGCGCATCGCGTACATCTTGCGCACCACCTTGAGCCGCAGGGCTTCGTCCAGCGCCAGTCGCGCTTGGTAGAGCAGGCGGTCCGCGCGCGCTCCACCGGGCTGGCCGGAGGAATACAGGCGTACGCCGGCCTCCCCGACCCATACCAGTAGCGTACCAACCCTCGCCGCCAGTGCCGCTGCCATATGGGATATCCGCGTGCCGGGCTCCAGCATGATGCAGGCAACCCCGCCTACCGGGATGTGGGTGAGCACCGGCCGCACCCGGAAGCCTTGCTGGTCCACTACCACGAAGGCGCCATCCACCACATCGATCTCACCTTTCTCGACGAAGACGATCGACAGGCGCTCCTTGATCGGGATTGGTTTGAGGGGTGGCAGCATGCTCAGCCGTGCCCTGGGGCGATCGACAGCATACCCAGGCCCATCGCTTTGGCATGGCCGATGCCGTTCACCAGAGCCTGTCCTAGTTGTGCCGGATCCTCCGCCCGCAGCAGGCCATCGAATTGCACCACCTGCAATGTGATGCGTTGACCTCCACGTCCCCGGTGGTGGGTGTCGTGCTCGCTGCGGGCGATACGGGCATGGAGCGGGGTGAATCCGTGTTGGCGGCCTTGGCGGGCCAGCCAGGCGACCTGTTCTTCTTCGCGCAATAGACCGTAGCGTTTACCGTCGCGGGTGACGGTGGGATTGCAGCAAAGCCGGAAAACATAGCTGCGACCAGGCTGCAGCAACTCATCGAGAGCCACCACCTTGTCCGGATACAGGGCATGGAGGTACCCGGTAAGTTCCTGCAGGAAACGCCAGCGGCCAGGCGTCGCAGATTGCAGCAGCACGGTGGCGCCATCCTCCGGCAGATGGTCTCCGGTGTGTTCCAACCGCCACAGGAAGCGTGCTGGCGGGCCAACCGGGCTCTCGGCATATACCCGGCTCAGCGTACGGTGCATCTCATAGGGATTGGCAAGATCCCGCCGCGCCTGCGGGTGAGCGGGGTCAAGCACCAGTTTGGACAGGAACATCCAGCACCTCCGAAACGACGAAACGGGGGCCGAAGCGGCGCTCGCCAAAGGATGACAGGGGCTGATCCATCTTCATCAGGCCGGAGCGGTCGGCGGATTCGAGGGACAGAATCCACGGGGTGCGTGGCGCGCCCGGCCGGGATGACGCGATGGCGGGCCACTGGACAAGTGTCTCGCGCAGATCGGCATCCACCACCGCATCGGGCATCCAGATGGGCTCCGAAGTCACATAGGACTTGCGTCCCAGGGCTAGCGGCCACACAGGATTGGCTAGGGCGCCGTGGATGCGTTCGAGCAAGGCGCGGTTGTCGCCGCACAGGCCGACCAGGAAAGCAGCATCGGCGAGGTAGTGGCGGGTGGTGACGGCGGTGTCGTGGATCTTCGAGCCGTCTGCGGAAATCACCCGCTGGGCAGTCTGGTAATCGCGTTTCGGCACGCCAGGACGGTCGTGGCGCACGCCCATGCGCAGCCGACACAGGGGTTCCAGGTCGTGCCAGTTCTCCCGATCAATGCCAAGGGCGGCCGCCACCAGTCCGAGCACGCCCGACTTGGTGGGCTCCTTGCCGGTGTCCCGCTCATCGAAGCGGCTGGTGGTGCCCCAGGACTGCATCGGCCCAATCAGGCGCAGCAGTACGGTCGCCATGGTTCAGCCCCGCTGCACTTCGGCCATCGCTGCGTCGAGCAGCGCGGCCAGTGAGGCTGCCGGCTCCGCCACGTCGCCGACCTCCGCACCGGTCAGGTCCAGCACGAACGCTGCCGCTTCGCCACCATAGGCCGCCTGCAGCCCTCTGGCCTTGCCCAGCAGCGCGTTGGCGGAACTGCGGGTCAGGCTGTCCCGGGCGCGGATCGCCGTCTCGAACGCATTGGCCAGATTGCGCGGTGCCGTATTGCGACGCACCGTGACCAATAGGAATTCCGGCGGGTTGTGGGCGGCAAAGGTGTTCTGCTTGCCGGTAGGCTCGGCCACCACGAAGCCTTCGAGAAAGGCACGCAGGCCCTTGGTGGCCAGTTCGGTGTCGCCCTGCAGGTTTTGCCCGAGCTTCTCCCAGTCCACCACGGCGTAGCGGTAGAAGCAGGCAGAATTGAATTCGACTGTTCCCATCATGTCCGCCCCGGCGGTGTCCTCGGGTTTGAGGTCGTCGACGGCGGTATAAAAGTCGAACTCCCGTTCCACCGCGTGGGTGGAGAGGGCATGGGCCACCTGGCAGGCGGCGTTCTGGTTCTTTTCGGGCATGTCGGCCAGCATGCGACCGAATAGCGCCACATCCAACGCCTTGCCGCCGTTAAACACCTTGTCCAGCGTCTTACGGATTTCCGGGTCGATTCCCTGGGCCGCCTGCTTCTTGGCCTTGCCGGCTTTCTTGCCCTCGGCGGCAGGCGCTTCAGGCACAACCAGGGTATCCCACTTCTCATTCACCACATCGGCGATGCCGGTAATTTCCCGCTGGCCGAGGAATAGCAGGTATTCCGTTTTGCCTTCATCCTTCACCGCCAACTCCATGGCTCCTAGCGCCAAGGTCGCTTTCTCCTTCGCCGCTTCGGGATCGCGGCCCTTCTCAACCAGAATCCCGATCAGGGCTTCCAGCACGCGCTTGCTGCGGCTGGCCAGATCATCGGCGCTCAGGAGTCCCTGCGCGACCTGCTCGCCAAAAAACTGCCGCACCGCCCGCTTGGAACACTGGCTGGAAATACGCGCCCGGCGCGTGCCCCCGAACAAGGCGTCCTTGGGAGCACCAGTGTCGTCGCGGTTCAGGTTGGAGGGGGCGAAGTTTTGCAGCACGTGGATTTCGACGATGGTTTTCATATGGACTCCTCTTCGGTTTCGGATGCTTCAGGCAGATCGGTGTCTTTCTGCAGCGTGCGATAGAACTGGCGAGCCCACTGGTTCTGAATGCGCTTGTCGGGGGCGTGCCAGCGCAACAGATCTGCGAGCAGTGCATCGAAGTCGATGGCCTGATCCTTCAGTAGGGCGACCATCTGGCGCAGCCGGTAGGGCAGTTCGTCAGCGTCCGCATCTAGCAGGGCGATGAAGCGGCGTTCAGTGCTGGCAGATCCACTCAGCAGTTGGTGCTGCGCAACGGCCTCGCCAATGGGCAGGGCGATTCCGGTACGTGCTGCCTTCCAGTGGGTCGCCCACAAGGCAGCTACGAGGTAATGGACCTGTCGGCGCCAGTGGCTGTCTTCATCCTTGAGGAAGGGCTCGACATAGGGATAGGCCGCCGGAAACGCTCCGGGATCGAAGGCCAGGCTGCGGCGCAGCACGGCCCGCACCCGGCTATCCCGTTTGTTCAAATCTTCCAACCAGTCCAGGTAGGCACTGATGCGGACTCCTTTTGAGGTTCGAGCTTGGAAACTTCGTCATTGAGCCTGCCGAGGTGGCGCAGGACCGGTGCTTCAGCCAGGACCAGCGCACGGATCGCCCAAGCATCACCGGCCGCCACGCCCGAGGCATGGGCGCGCCATGCGCTGCTCATTGCTGAGCGCACGTGCCGGAGCCACGACAGGCGGATGTCGTCGGGATCAAGCTCCTGGGTGTACTCGGCCAGGATCTGGTGAAAACGGGGCTCCAGGCTTGACCAGTAGCTGTCGGTGACGGGCATCTGGTGCAGGAAGCTGCTCACGTCCTTGCTGGCCGGCTCCCGCTCACCACGGCTCAGCAGGTTCCGGGCGAACGACTTGCAGGCCAGCCACAGAGCCGTTTGCGCCTGTTCAGCCTCGGCAAGCAGGGCCCGAATTTCTGTTCGTACCGTGCGATCACCGGCCAGTGCGGGCGGCAGACTGAAACGCTCCATGCGCCAGTATTCGATCTTGGCCTTGTCGTTGGACTGCCCTACCACCATGACCGAGGACGGAAAGCGTTGCGGCACTGCGCGACCCAGGTCAATGGCATGTTCGATGACCTGAGGGGCGCACCCGGCCGTATCGGGCAGCAGGGAATCGAAATCCCGCCAGAACCCGCGTTCGCGAAAAATCACCGGCAATCGACCTTTCTTCTCGTCGATCCGGTAACCCAGCATCGGATCGCTTTGCTGCTCGGTCCGCGGCCCCACGCCGGATGCAAACGCCAGCCGGGAAACCATGCCCCGCGCGTCGGCCTGCAGGCGGATGGCGCGAATGCGCCAGGTGTAGCGGTCGGCAAAGCCGCTGAGCGTGCGCTCGCAACCGCCTTTCAGCGCCTCCAGCGTTTCCGGTTCCCGCTCCCATAACGGGAGGTCACCAGCCAGCACCAGGCGGTTCTGCGGCACCAGCGCGTAGGACAAGGTATCGAAGAGATTGCGCCCCAGCGGCAAGGCCATCACCGCAGTTGCCGAAGGAGCGGTGCCGGTGTGGGACAACTCGCTCTTGCCGCAGCTCACCGAGAAAGTCTGGGTGGCCAGCAGCCAACGGATGGCCTGGGCCGGTGCGATGCCACCGGCCCGATTGACGTCCACATGGTCGAACAGGACCTTGGCGTTGTCGGCATTGTGTTCGGCGGCCAGCACGGTCCACGCCCGCCAGATTCGCGGTTCGAAGCTGGGAATCTGGGCAAAGGGATAACGCGGATCGAAGAGCCAGAAGCGTTCACGCCACTGCGCAAGATACGTCTCGATCTTCCCCCCAGGCCAGCCCTGCTTGAACCAGGTCTTGGCCTGCTGCCCATCCGTCGGCCCCTCCAAGGCCCGATACAGCACCGCCAGCAGGAAGCGATGCAAGGCCGCGACCACCAGCGGTGACGCGTCCTGGATCTCCGCGATGCGCTCCGCTTGCAGCAGGGTGTCGCGGATACCCAACTCGCCGTGGCGGCCGTCCAGCCAGCGCACCGGTATCCAGGGCTCATCAATCAGGTTGAAACGTGGCGTCACCGCCTGTGCGGCGTCATCCATGCTGTTGGCCATTGCGCCTCCGGTTTCAGGTTTCGTTGCCATAGGTCAGCCCCAGCGCGGAATCGAGACGAACGGACAGGTCGCCCAGCCAGCTACCTTCTTCGTCCAGACACAGGGGAAAGTGGTTGCGCAGCAGCGGGGACTGCTGCCAGGACTCAGGGATGCCCAGCGCCTTGAGCTGCTTCACTACACCCTTACGCCCGACGCGCAGGGTGCGCCGGGACCACGCCCTGGCCTGTCCAAGGCGGGGTGCGGTCCCGACGTCAAAGTCGTCGGCAGGCCCGAGGGGAATCACGGTCAGGGACTCGTCCCCCAGTCGGGTTTGGGCAGCCAGGGTGCGATGCACATAGGGATCGTCTTCGTCATACAGGACGAAACGCGCCGGTTCGTCCCAGGACGCATCGTCGGGCAGGCCGATGATGGCGCCATGTGCCTGCTGGGTCTTGGCGATACCGTCACCGTCGGATTCCATCAGTGCCTTGTCCAGCCGTGCTTGCAATGCATCAGGGATGGGGACGGTTTCCGCGTAAACGGCCTGTACCAGCGTGTCGATATGATCGGGCAGGATGATCTGTCTGTGTCCTGGCTGGCTCAGCAGACACCAGGTGCGCAGCAGGACGGATTCCGCATAGACCGCGCCCCACCACAGGGGCCGGCCGAAGTCGTCCGGCGCATCCCCGGCCAGCCCGGCAACCAGCAGCATCGGGGCCGCGACGGGACGACGGGGCCGGGGGTGCCGCCACAGCCGGCCTGCCCGCTGCAACAGCAGGTCGATGGGGGCTAGATCGGTGGCCATGAGGTCGAAATCTAGATCGAGGCTCTGCTCGGCCACTTGGGTGGCGATCAGAATCTTGCGCCCGTTGCGCAGATCGCCGTTGTCACCGCCCGCCTTGCCAAAGATGTCGAGCACCCGCTGTTCGCGCAACTGCCGCTGGCTAGCCGGGAATCGGGCGTGGAACAGGTAGATCTCGGTGCCATCGTCCAGCAGTTTGCCGACCAGCTCGCCCTCCCACTGCAGGGGGCGGCCTTCGGGAAACAGGCCATAGAGCACCTGCGCCCGCTGCACCGTGTTGACCAGCGCGAGGCCCATGCCGCCTTCGCTCAGTCGCCGTTGCAGTTCCGTCTGCATGTTCTCCAGCTCCGAACCGATGGGCTGGATGTCGATGGTCACGCGCCGCGTGGGATCGGCCTCGAAATGGGTTTGCCGGACGCTCCCTTTGGCGAACACACTCAGCCGAGGGTAAGCGGCTTCCGTGGCAGGCAGTTCGCCCACCACCACCCGGGCCAGTTCGCGCCGGATGGCCGGCGGCAGGGTGGCGGAGAGCAGCAGCACCGACGAGCCCAGCGCATGCAGCCAGCGCACCAAATGAATCAACAGGGTGCCCGTGTAGGCGTCGTAGGCGTGGATTTCATCGAACACCACCACCCGGTTGGCGAGTCCCCACAGACGAACAAAGTGATGGCGCACGGGCAGCACCGGCAGCAGGGCCTGATCTACCGTGCCCACGCCATATTCGGAGAGCAACGCCCGCTTCTTGTGGGTAAACCACTCGCCCGCTCTGACCTGGGCAGCGTCGGGATCGACGTCGTCATGAACGGTGGCCAGACGAAGCTGCTGGAAATGGTCGTTGAGCAGGGTTCCTCCATGCAGCAGTTGCAGATCGAGCGCACGGTTGGCGTCCCGCGCACGCAGGAAGGCCAGGGTGCGTGCAAACATGGCGTTGCCCGTGGCCTGGGTGGGTAAGGCGATGTACAGGCCACGATGTTCGAATCTGCGCTGCAGTTCCAGATGGGCAAACCAGGCGGCTTCGGTCTTGCCTTCACCCATGGGCGCTTCGATCAGCAAGATGGCCGGCTCGTCGAGGTCCGCCAGAACGGTGGCCACGGCCTCCTGCAAGGGCCGCGGCGGAAAGCCAAACACTTCGTGAAAGCTGCACGGGCTCGTCAGCAGCGGCGTGCGGGGCTGCCAGCCCAACGCGTCCAGAGCCTGTTCCGCGCAGGACCGGCGTGTTTCGAACCAACTCGCGGGCTTATCGGTGTCCGCCTCGGTACCGAACTTGAACCATTCAGTGTTCGAGCCGATCCAGTCGGCAAAGCTGGTGAGACCGGCCAGCAGCATGAATTCCGGGCCGGAAAGGTCCGCCTTCTCAGGAAGGATTGTTGGCTGGAAGACCTCGAACAGCGTATCGAGTAAGGCACAGCGGGCTGTTACCCATTCATCCCGCCCGATGGCACTACGATCACCTTCGAGTGCTTCAAGCGTCTTTGGCGAAGCCCGGCTTCCGTGGTGACAGCCCACCGCGTCGGCGGCCAGCCGAGCGAGTTCATAGGGCCAGCTACGCTCGACAAGCCACGCCGCCAGCGCGATCTGGCTGACGAAGGCGTGGTTGATTTTGGTATTCGGATTCCGGCCCGGATTTAGTCCTGACAGGTTTCGCCACTTGCACTGGAACCCAGGGCAGGCCTTGCCGAGATCGTGGGCAGCAATAAGCAGTAACAGCCAAGGACGAGCAAGGTCCCATGGAAGGCCGAGCGTGTCTGCGAGCCGGTTGCGAGTGGCAGCAGGCTCGCGCCCAAGGAGGGCTGATGCCGCTGCTGCAACATCCAGCATGTGCAGCAGAAGTGGGTGCCAATTGCTTTCAGAATCAGTTTTGGCCCACATGCGCCGGGCGATCTTCAAAGCCGAGGGGGAGAGTTGTGCTGCTTGTAGGTACGGCACACTTGCAACCATGGCAATGGCAAAAAATATGATTACAGATTCTTGCATGCCAAGGTGCGTCATGCAAAAAGCAAACTCTGCAGGAGGATCTCAATCTCCCACGGCAGCTCAACGGCAGTGCGCCCGAAGTGCCCGTAGCTCACCGTCTGCGCGTAGATCGGCCGCTCGAGCCCCAGCGACTCGATGATCCCCCGAGGCGTGAGCCGGAAGCGCTCGCGCGCCAGGTTCTCCAGCTCCTCGTCCGGCCGGCCGCCGTAGGTGTCGACGATGATCTTGCGCCAAGTGAGTCCCGTGTCGCTCTGGGGCTGCCCACCGTGAAGCGCCCCGTGGGGTTGATCAGGGCCTCGAAGCCCGCGCTGCGCAGCTCGGACGGCACGACCGGGTCGATGATGTGGCGCAGCACCTCGGCGCGCAGCGTGTCGGTGTCGATGGACTCGGCGTGCTGGGTGGAGAGCACCACCTTCTCGATCGCGACCGGGCGGCCGCCCTCGAAGCGCACCGTGACCAGGTGGATCCGTTGGGCGATCTCGTCGAAGCGCTGGCCCTCCTGCCCGAGGATGCTCTCCAGCCGGGAGAGAAGCGGGGCTACGTGCGGAGCGAGCAGGCGCGGTTCCAGGTCCGACAACAGTCGGTGCATCGTCAGCAGCGCGTAGGTCTCGTCGGCGCTGAACCACAGGCCGGGCAACTCATAACTCGGGCCTACGCCGGGCTCCGCGAAGCGATAGCCGCCGGCCTCCCGGTCGTGGATGATCGGGGCGTTGAAGCGGTCCTTCAGGAATGCGAGATCACGCTTGAGGGTTGCCCAGGAAATCTCGAGCTCATCGAGCAGTTCCTGTCGCGTGACCACCTTCCGGGCGGTTAGCAACTGATCGATCCTGTAGAAGCGTTCGCTGCGGTTCATGGGGGAGACCGTTCGGTGAAATACGGAGAGCATACCGAAGCGGGCGCACCGGGTGAGCC
>JANJWF010000077.1 GCA_024709685.1 Thiobacillus sp. | reverse complement strand
GGCCATTTCGATATGGCCGCCTACGATGCCTACTTCAGCGGCAAGCTGGAGGA
Source organism: Thiobacillus sp. (assembly GCA_024709685.1). Lineage (GTDB taxonomy): Bacteria > Pseudomonadota > Gammaproteobacteria > Burkholderiales > Thiobacillaceae > Thiobacillus. The sequence continues at coordinate 7,911 of JANJWF010000077.1, read as the reverse complement.
CTTCGCGTATCCGCAGGAGGCGATCCAGGCCGCGCTCGAGCGGTTGCCGAAGGTGGGCGAGCCGGCCTGAGGCCGACCGTGCGGCGGGCGGCGTTCAGCGCCCGCCGAACAGGCCGCGCCCGCGGAAGTACTGCACCGCGAGCCAGCCGCCGAACAGCCCGCCGATGTGGGCGAAATGGGCGATGCCGCCGTCCGGGTTGGTGAAGCCGAGGAAGAGTTCGATGGCGCCGTAGCCGAGCACGAAGGTGCGCGCGGGAATGCGGATGAACGGCAGGAAGACGAGGCTGACGACCCGATTGGGGAAGTACATCGCATACGCCATCAGCAGGCCGAACACGCCGCCCGAGGCACCGATGACCGGGCCGCTGCCGTGGGTGAACAAGCTGCCGACCGCGATCTGCGTCATGGCGGCGACGACCACGCTCAACAGGTAGGTCGACAGGTAGCGCAGTTCACCCCAGCGCTGTTCCAGTTCGGCGCCGAACATCCAGACCGCGAACATGTTGAATCCCAGGTGCAGCAGCGAGCCGTGCAGGAAGCTGTAGGTGACGAGCTGCCACACGTGGAAAGCGCCGCCGGAGCCGGGCGGCCATAGCCCGAAGACACGCACGATCTCCGGTCCGGTGACCACTTCGAGCGCGTAGATCAGGGCATTGAGCAGGATGAGGGTGTAGGTGATCGGCGGCATCGCAGACAGTTTCAAGCTATGAGTCGCAAGTTGCAAGTTACAAGGGGAAAGGCCGCCGGATTGACGGTAAACGTCCATCACCTGGCCAAGCTGCAAATCTTGCAACTTGAATCTCGCCCTATTCCGCCGGCTCCCAGTGCTGCAGCTTGAGCTGCAGCGACTCCTGGCCGTTGAACGTGTTCGGCATGAGCGCGTAGACGGCGCGGATGCGCTCGGGCAGCGGGTCGGGGTGGAAGAAGCGCATCGCCTCGAATGATTCGCCGTTGCGTGCCAGCTTCAACTTCAGATGCTTGTCACCGACGACGCGCTGCGTGAGGACCTCGAAGGTGGCGGTGAACAGCGGGGCGGGGAAGCCCTGCCCCCACACGGCGTGTTCGATCTCAATGGCGAGCTCGTAGCGGTGGTCGGCGTCGTCGAGCTCACCGTCGGTCTCGATCACGCCTTCCAGATCGGCCGGGTCGATCAGTTCGCGCACCACGGCCTCGAAGGCCCGGCTGAATTCCTCGTGGCGTCCCTGTGGAATGCTGAGTCCGGCTGCCATGGCGTGCCCCCCGAACTTCGTGATCAGGCCGGGGTGGCGTTTGTCGATCAGGTCGAGTGCGTCGCGCAGGTGCAGGCCGGGGATGGAACGGCCTGAGCCCTTGAGTTCCTTGCTGTCGCTGGAGGCGAACACGATGGTCGCGCGGTGGAACTTGTCTTTCAGCCGGGAAGCCAGAATGCCGATCACGCCGACGTGCCAGTCTGGCTGCCAGGCGGTGAGGCTGTGACTGTCCGTGGGGTTGAAGCTGGCGAGGATGGCGAGCGCCTCCTCCAGCATGTCGGCTTCGACGTCGCGCCGGGTGCGGTTGAGGGCGTCGAGCTGCTGCGCCAGCTGCTGCGCGGTGGCGGGGTCGTCGGCCAGCAGGCATTCGATGCCGAGCGCCATGTCGTCGATGCGGCCGGCGGCGTTGAGCCGCGGCCCGAGCATGAAGCCGAGATCGAATACGGTGGCGCGCGCGGGTTCGCGCCCGGCCGCACGGAACAGCGCGTCGATGCCGGCGCTGGCCTTGCCCGCGCGCATGCGGGCCAGGCCCTGCGCGACCAGGGTGCGGTTGTTGGCGTCGAGCCGAACAACGTCGGCGACGGTGCCGAGCGCGACGAGGTCGAGCAGTGCGCGCAGGTCCGGTTCGGCCTGCGTTTCATACACGCCGCGGCGGCGCAGCTCGGCGCGTAGCGCCAGCAGCACGTAGAACATCACGCCAACGCCTGCCAGGTTCTTCGACCCGAAGCCGCAGCCCGGCTGGTTGGGGTTGACGATGCAGGCGGCGTCCGGCAACGCCTCGCCGGGCAGGTGGTGGTCGGTGACCAGCACCGGAATGCCTAGCGCGTTCGCCGCCGCCACGCCTTCGACTGCGGCGATGCCGTTATCCACCGTCACCAGCAGGTCGGGCTGCCGTTGGGCGGCGAGTGCGACGATGGCGGGCGTGAGGCCGTAGCCATGTTCGATCCGGTTGGGTACCAGGTAGTCGACCGTAGCGCCGAGCATGCGGAAACCGCGCACGCCGACTGCGCAGGCGGTGGCGCCGTCGGCGTCGTAATCGGCGACGATGAGCAGGCGTTTGCTTGCATCGATGGCGTCGGCCAGCAGCGCGGCGGCACGCTCGATGTTCAGCAACCCGGTGGGTGGCAGCAGCTGCGGCAGGCGGTGCGCGATCTGCCCGGGATGTGTGACGCCGCGCGCGGCATACAGCCTTGCCCAGGCAGGTGCGAGGCCGGCCTGTTCGAGGTCGGCGCGCACATCGGCAGGGCAGGGGCGGGTGGTGATCGCAGGCATGGCGCAATGTCGTGCAATGAGAACAAGAGGCGATTGTAGAGCCAGACGGCGTGGGGGCGCTTCTCGGGAACTGGTGAGCCGGCTGCGGGTTCGGTAACATCATGCCATGAGCCATTTACTCCCGCTTTCCCGCGTCGTGAAGCTGGTCGGCCAGTCGCGCCACGCGCTGCAGGAAATGATCCGCGCCGGCACGCTGGCGACGTTCGACGGCATGGTCGAGCTCGACGAGTTGCTGCGCGCGTTTCCGGAGGTGAAGTGGGACGACGACGCGGAGTTTCGCCGGGTCAGCGAAATCAAGGACAGGGCATTTGCCAAGCGGGTATTCGAACGCGTGCTTCCGGACAAAGAGGTGCTGGCTGCGCGACTGACCGAACTGGGCGATGACTACGCCGCGGCCCGGGCCCTGTTGCTGCACTACGGCAACGTGATGACCTGGCTGGACGAGAAGATCGACGAAATCGAAGAAGACAAGAGCGCCGAAACCCGGCATGCCCTCCATACCCTGCGCGCGTTTTTGCTACGCAATCTGGCCGAAATGCCGCCGGATGCCGTGCTGGCGCAAGCAGTGATTGCACAGGAAAGGATACTGAAAGTCATGTCAGCCCACGTCACCATCCAGCCGAGCGGCCACGAATTCTTTGTGGAAGGCAACGACACGCTGCTTGATGCCGCGCTGCGCAACGGGGTCTCGCTCAACTACGGCTGCAGCAACGGCAACTGCGGAGAGTGCAAGGCGCGACTGCTGTCGGGCGAGGTCAAGAAGGTCCGCGCGCACGACTACGTATTGAAAGACGCGGAAAAGGATGCCGGAGTGGTGTTGATGTGTTCGTATGCGCCGGTCAACGACGTGGTGATCGAGGCCAACGTCGCCGGCGCGCGCGACATCCCGCTGCAGCAGCTTGCCGCCAAGGTGAAATCGGTTGAAGTGTTCAATCCGCACATGGCGGCGCTACATATCCTGGCGCCGCGCAGCCAGCGCCTGCGGTATCTCGGGGGGCAGAGCATCGACCTCTCGATCAACGGCGCGCGCGGGCGCTACGCGATCGCCAGCTGTCCGTGCGAGGACCGCCACATCGAAGTGCAGATTCCACGCCGTCCTGGCGATGCATTCGCCGAGCTTGTGTTCGACACGCTGAAGGCCAACGATACGGTGGAAGTGGAAGGGCCGTACGGCGAGGTTGTGCTCGACGAAGACTCGCCGCGGCCGGTGATTTTCCTCGCCTTCGGCGCGGGCTTCGCGCCGATCAAGAGCTTGATTCAGCATGCCATGTCGCTGGAACTGGCCGAGTCGATGGACCTGCACTGGCTGGCCGATGAGACGGGGCATTATCAGGACAATCTGTGCCGTACGTGGGCCGACGCGCTGGACAATTTCAACTACGTGCCGCATGCGCCGACCGATGATGTGGATGCGTTGCTGAAGAACATCGTGGCTGACTATCCCGACCTGCATCGCTTTGATGTCTACGCCGCGGGTAGCGTGACGCAACTGGAGCAGGCGCGCGCGCATTTCTTGCACCAGGGCCTGCCCGAGGTGCGCTGGTTCGGGGCCGCGACGGCCGGGTGAATGCTGAGGCTTCTGCTCTATCTTTGGGCGCTGCCGGTGACGCTCCTCGGCATGTTGATCGCGTTCATCGCGCGCAGCAGCGGCGGTGCATTGCAGCGGGTGGACGGTGTGCTGGAAGCTGCCGGCGGCTGGCCGGCCCGGGTGCTGCGGCGTGGCTTCCCGTTCAGTGGGGCGGTGGCGGCGATCACCCTGGGGCACGTGGTGTTAGGCGTATCGTCAGCCGCCTTGAACGCCACCCGTGCTCACGAGCGAGCACATGTACGGCAGTTCGAGCGCTGGGGCTTGTTGCTACTGGTGTTGTATCCGCTTGCCGGGCTGCTTGCCTGGCTGCGCGGCGGCCACCCTTATCGTGACAATCATTTCGAATGTGAGGCACGCGCTGCGGAAGATGCCGCGCGGCCAGCGTCTGCCGAGGTTCAATCCGGCGGTCGGTGAGGTTCCGCGCCGGGCTCGCCCGTATCAGGGTCGATCCAGTCGGAGATGCCCAATTCTTCCTCGGCCTCTTCGACGGTCTCGCCGGGCTCATAGTCGCTGTCGGCGTTGTATTCCATGTCCTGCACCGCTTCCAGCAGAGTGGCGAAGGGACCGTACTCTTCACCGGTGTCCGCATCGATCCAGTAACAGCCGTCAGGCCGCTCGATGATGCGCGTGTGATCGTAGTCGGATGGGGTTTCGGGTATGGCGTGTTTCATATTGCGTCCTCCGTACCCAGACTATAGGGCGGTAGGCAGGTGAGGGCAAGCAGCCCTCAGCCGACGCGGCCGATCATCGTCAACCCCAGCAGCGCAGCGAGCATCAGCGCCAGGTGCGCCCAGCTCCACAGAAGGAAGTGCCGCGCGAGCGCGCCGACTTTGCGATTGGCGATGAGGAACGGGCGGCCGTGCGCGGGCTTGCGCATGAGATGGATACCGTCCTTCAGACGGATGTCGAGATGGGCGCGATCGACATCTTCGGATGCGGCCTGGCGTGCACGTTCCCATTCGTCGAGGCTGATTTCGCCGTCGCGGTCGGCATCGAAGCGTGCCAGCAGCGCGGACTTGTCCCGCTTCCATTCGGCCAGCAGGGTGGAGAGATCGGCTTTCTTGTCGAGCACGGCGTTGGGGCCGCCGAGGGTGACGTGCTCGCCGATGACGTACATCGCTTCGCCTTCGATCAGCGTCCATTCGGTCTTGCGGTAGTCCCCGGTGGTTGAAACCTGCTTGCGCGAGGTAAGGATTTCGGCGCCCTCGGGGTCGATCAGCATGAGGCCGCTACCATCGTCCACGCCGAACGTGTCGGAAGAAATGCCGGATTCGACCTGTTCCCAGCGGTCGCCGTTCTTGCGCTCGATGCGATAGCGGTACCACAGGCATGGCAGGCCGCTTGTCGGGCTGACCAGCCCCTCGCCGGGCGGCTGGCGGCCGTGCCCGACGAGTTCGATGTAGCCCTGCGGCGCCGACGCGATGCGGGAGGTCGGTGTGTCGGCCACAGTGCGATGGCGCTTGAGGTTGGCATACCACGCCCAGAAGCTGGTGAGCCCGATCAGCGCAAAGGTGATTTGCCAACCGCTGCCCGATTGCAGCTTGAAGCCGAGCAGCAGGATCAGCAGATTGCCGCCGCCCAGTGCGACGTTGGCATAGTCGTGCCGCCACTCGTCGCCCAGGCGTGTGTGGAACATCAGCGACCGAAGAGGCGGTTCAGGTCGACGTCCTTCGTCTCTTCTGCCGCAAAGTGCAGCAACGAAAACTGGCGGAAGCCGAACAGGCGCGCGATGACGGTGTCGGGGAACTGTTCGACACGCACGTTGTTAACGTTGACCGAGTCGTTGTAGAACTCGCGGCGGTCGGCGATGGCGTTCTCGAGGCCGCTGATCCGCACTTGCAAATGCTGGAAGGTCTCGCTGGTCTTGAGCTCTGGATAGGCCTCGGCGACGGCGAACAGATTGCCCAGGCCAAGCCGCAGGGAAGCTTCGGCCTGTCCCAGCGCGGAGATGTTTTGCGATTCGCGCGCACTGGCCACCCGGCTGCGCGCCTGCATCACCTTTTCCAGCGTCTCCTGCTCGAACTGCATGTATTGTCTGCAGGTCTCGACCAGCTTGGGCAGTTCGTCGTGGCGCTGCTTGAGCAGGATGTCGATATTCGACCAGGCCTTGCCGACGTTGTGTTTCAGGGCCACCAGCTGGTTGAAGACGAACACCCCGAAGACGGCGGGCAGTGCGAGCACGAGAAAGAAAACCAAGAGGCCGGGCATGGTGCCCCTCCAAGTCGTTGAGTCCCGGAAATAGCGGACGGCGATGGTTTAACTTGAATGCGTCGGTCCTAGATGCGTGCCGCGACGATGGCTGCGATTTCGCTGTCGTCGAGCCGTACCGGATTGGTTTTCATGCTGCTGCCACGGCTGTTGGCGACAATGCGCGGAATGTCGTTGGGCGTCACGCCGTAATGCGTCAGTGTCGGCAGCCTGAGTGCGTGCGTCCAGGCGTCCAGGGTGTCAATGAGGGCCGCATGCGCGTCATCCCGCCCCAACTGTCCCTGCCGGCTGAGCAGGCGTCCGATCTGCGCATATTTTTCCAGCGCGGGATGACTAGGTTCGCGGCTGCGCAGGGATTCGATATTGATGCGCGTGGCCGTCGCCACCAGCGTGCCGCATGCGACACCGTGCGGAATCGGGAAGAACGCGCCCAGTGGCGCAGCGAGGCCGTGCACCGAGCCGAGCCCTGCCTGCGCCAGCGTGATGCCCGACACCAGCGCCGCGTAGGCCATCCGCCCGCGCGCGACCGCGTCGCCAGCATCTGCATATAAGGCCAGCAGACCGTCGCGTGCGACCTTCATGCCGCCCCAGGCGAGCGAATCGGTGAGTGGTCCGGCGCGGCTGGAAACGAAGGATTCCAGCAACTGGGTGAAGGCATCCATGCCGTTCGCCGCGATCACGGTGGGCGGGCAGGTGGCCAGTAGATCGGGGTCGACCACTGCGTATTCGGCCACCAGTTTGTCGTCACGGAAGGACTTCTTGAAGCCGTCCGGTCCCTGCACGCTCAACACCGCGTTCCTGGTCGCCTCCGATCCCGTGCCTGCGGTGGTCGGCACGGCAATGAACGGGATGGCCGGACCGGCATAAGGCAGTTCCGGCCCCACGCCTTCCAGATGGTCCATCACTGAATTGCCGGGCTTGAGGAGGCCGGCAATCGCCTTGGCGGCATCCAGTGCGCTGCCGCCGCCGATGCCGATGACGACGTCGATCGGTTCTGCATGAAAGGTGCGAACGGCTTCATCTACCGTCTGCGGCGAAGGCTCGCCTGGTATTGAGAGATGCAGCCACGACATGCCTTGTGCGCTCAGCCCGGCCGTCACGTCCGGCCAGAACGGCGAACCTCTCAACGATCCCGCGCCGGTCACGAGCAGGGCATGCGTCCCATATCGACGGGCGATGCCCGGCAATTTGGCTAGCGAACCCGGGCCGAACTCGATGCGCGGCACGCGCGAAAGGGAAAAAGCAGAGATGTGCACGGGTGGCTTTCGAATCGACGGTGAACCAATGGTAGCGATTTGCCAAGGAGATGTCCGCCGAAACTGCCCGCCGTTTTGCGGGACGTGGGCCAGTCCGGCGCCTGTGTGTGGGTGCCGTCGGCAGCGCCTGTTTCTATGCAGTCGATTGAAAACACGGAAGATATTGCCTCCCGAATCGGGGAGGTTGTCTGGCAAAGGCTGCAAGTGTTGACGGCGCTGAGCTGGCTTTGCTATAGTTCCGCTTCTCGATTGACGCGGTTTCATTGCGACAGGCGCGGGGTGGAGCAGTCTGGCAGCTCGTCGGGCTCATAACCCGAAGGTCGTAGGTTCAAATCCTGCCCCCGCAACCATTTCGAAA
>JANJWF010000050.1 GCA_024709685.1 Thiobacillus sp. | reverse complement strand
GACACCCTGGGGCTGACCTCGCTGGTGGTGACCCACGACGTGCAGGAGTCGCTGAAGATCGTCGATTACGTTTATTTAGTGTCGGAGGGCGTGATCGTCGCCGAGGGCACGGCCGCCGAGATCCGCGCGTCCGGGCTGCCCTACGTGCATCAGTTCGTGCATGGCGAGGCTGACGGCCCGGTGCCATTCCATTATCCTGCGCCGTCTTACGCGGACGACTTGCGGCTCGGAGGGCGGCGTGCTTAAACAAACCATAGAAAACCTCGGCAATAGCACGATACAGAGCGTGTGGCGCATCGGCTTCGCGGTGCGTTTCTTCGCGGTGATGCTGCTGCATTCCGGCACCGCGTTCCGCCGCTTCGGCCTCACTATCCGCGAAATGTATTTCACCGGGGTGCTGTCGCTCATCATCATCCTGGTGTCGGGCCTGTTCGTCGGCATGGTGCTCGGCCTGCAGGGCTACGAGACGCTGCAGCGCTACGGCTCCGAATCGGCGCTGGGGACGCTGGTGGCGCTTTCCCTGGTACGCGAGCTGGGCCCGGTCCTGGCGGGCCTCCTGTTCGCCAGCCGCGCCGGTTCCGCGATCACTGCGGAAATCGGCCTGATGAAGGCGACCGAACAGCTGTCCGCGATGGAAATGATGGCGGTCGATCCGATCGCCCGCGTGGTGGCCCCGCGCTTCTGGGCCGGCGTGATCTCGATGCCGTTGCTGGCCGCGCTGTTTTCGGCACTGGGGATCTTCGGCGGCTACCTGGTCGGCGTGCAGCTGATCGGCGTCGATGAAGGTTCGTTCTGGTCGCAGATGCAGAACTCGGTCGATTTCGAGCTGGATATTCTCAATGGCGTGATCAAGAGCGTGGTGTTCGGCGTCGCCATCACCACCATCGCGCTGTTCGAAGGCTACGACGCACCGCCGACCGCCGAAGGCGTGTCGGGCGCCACCACCCGCACCGTCGTGACCTCCAGCCTGGCCGTGCTGGCGCTGGATTTTGTTTTGACCGCATTCATGTTCCGGGGACTAAGCTAATGAACAAGACCGTACTCGATCTCTGGGTGGGATTATTCGTCATCGCAGGCATCGTCGCGCTGTTGTTCCTGGCGCTCAAGGTGGGCAGCACGAGCGCCATCAAGACCAATGACAGCTACGAAGTCGTCGCTCACTTCGATAATATCGGCGGCCTGAAGCCGCGTGCGCCCGTCAAGAGCGCCGGGGTGGTCGTGGGCAGGGTGGCCGACATCCGTTTTGACAACGAAACATTTGAGGCCGCCGTTACCCTTCGCCTCGACAAGCGCTATGCTTTCCCTAAGGACACCAGCGCCGCCATCATGACCTCGGGCCTGCTGGGCGAACAATACATCGGGCTGGAAGCGGGCGGCGACAGCCAGAAGCTGAAGGACAAGGACAAGATTCTCATCACCCAGTCTGCCGTGGTGCTGGAAAATCTGATCGGACAGCTTATTTACAGCAAGGCCCAGGAAGGAGCGCCGTAAATGAAACGCCGTGTTCTCCACCATTCCCTGCTGGCGGCCGCCATGCTGCTGGCCGCTTTGCCTGGCCGGGCGGAGACCGTCAACCTGCAGCTGGCGGTGGAAATGAGCCTGGCGGCCGACCCTCGCATCAAGGAACGTGAGCAGGTGGTCGAGGCCGCGCGCAGCCTGCTGCGGGAAGTGCAGGGCAACGCCGGCTGGCGGATCAGCGCTAACGCCTTCATCGGCCTGGCGCCGGAAGTCGAGGGCGGGTTTTACGAGGGCGGGGCCTTCAGTGGCACCACCCCCCGCACCGACGGCGATGAAATCAACGGAATTTCCGAGTGGACGCATCTGGATTTCGCGCTGATCAAGCCGCTTTATACCTTCGGCAAGGTCGAACGTTACGGCGAAGCCGCGCAGGGCAACATCGACCTCAAGCTGGGTGAACTCAAGCAGACCCGCGGTGACACCATCTACGACACCAAACGCGCCTACTACGGCCACCTGACCGCGCACGAAATCCGGATTTTTCTGGAAGACATCCAGGACAAGCTGAACCGGTCGATTGCCTCGGTCGAGCGTAACCTCAATGAGGAGACAGGCGAATCCAAGCAGTCGGACCTCTATGCCCTACAAGCTGCCAAGGGCTTGCTCGGTAAATACACGCATCAGGCACGTGCCCTCGAGAAGATCAGCCTCGACGGCTTGAAGGTGCTCACCGGCGTCGGCCTCAAGGGCGACCTGGCGGTGGCCGACGAACGCATCGAGCCGGAGGCTTTTCCGCAGATCGATCTGGCCGAGTTGCAGACGCGTGCCCTGCAGTATCGACCCGAGATGCAGCAGCTCGAAGCGGGTCTGCGCGCACGCCGTGCCCTGGTGGCCGCCAAGAAGGCGGACCGTATGCCTGACGTCTACGCCGGTGTCGCCGGGCAGGCTAACTACGCCTCGCAGCGCGAGCGGCTGGACAATCCCTATCTCTATGATCCCTTCAACAGCGTCGGCCTTACACCGGTGGTAGGGATGAAATGGGACAGCGCATTTGGCGTCGCGAGTGCGCGCGTCGAACAGGCGCAGGCGGAACTGGAAGCGCTCAACCACAAGAAGGCGTTTGCCGTGGCCGGCATTCCCTTCGAGGTGGGTGAGGCCTATGCCAATGCCGAGGCCAACTATGAGGCCCAGCGTGAGCTGGCCGAGGGGGCGGCGGCGGCGCGGCGCTGGATGGTGGCAGCGCTGGCCGATTATTCGGCCGGGGTCGAAAGCGCCGACAAGGTGGCCGACGCACTGAAGAATTACGTCCTGGTGCAGACCGAATACCTGCGCACGGTCAACGACTACAACATGAACGTCGCGCAACTGGCTCGCCTGACCGGTGAACCAAGATAAGCCGCAGGCGTCTACTTCTTATCCGAATTTTCCCATCCTCGATATTTCACAGGAATCAATGATCATGTTGCGTACATTTTTGGCGGCGCTGGCTCTGCTGCTTGGACTCAACGTCGCTCCGGTGCTCGCCGCCGACACGCCGCCCGATGAACTGGCCCGCACCACTACGCAGGAAGTGCTCACCATCCTGAAACAGGACAAAGAGTTGTCTCAGGGCGGCAACCTCAACAAGGTGTATCAACTGGTCGAGGCCAAGATCCTCCCCAACTTCGACTTCAACCGCATGACCCAGCTGGCCCTCGGCAAGCACTGGCCGCGTGCCACCGCGAAGCAGAAGGAGGCGCTGGTGACCGAGTTCCGCAACCTCCTGGTGCGCACCTATTCCACCTCACTGACCGCGTACACCAACCAGACGGTCGAGTTCAAGCCGCTGACGGTGAAGCCGGACGATACCGATGTGACGGTGCACTCCGAAATCCGCCAGCCGGGCGGGCAGCCGATTCCGATCGACTACAGGATGTACAAGACGGACGCGGGCTGGAAAGTCTACGATGTGGCGATCGACGACGTCAGCCTGGTCACCAACTACCGGGCCTCCTTCTCCAGCACCATTCGCCAGAGTGGAATCGACGGCCTGATCAAGACGATGGCCGCCCAGTCCGCGCGCGGCGCCAAGCCGGCCCCGCGCCCCGGCTCGTGATCGCCTGTGAGGACCGCTGCTGCCGCATCACCGGGGCAGTGACGGTGGACAGCGTTGGCGGCCTGCTGCGCGAGTTGCAGCCCCGATTCGCCCAGGGCGTCGACACGCTGGATTTCAGTGGCGTCGAGAGCGCCGATTCGGCCGCACTCGCGCTCATCTTCAGCGCCATGCGGCAGGCTGGCCAGGCTGGGCACGCGCTTGCTCTGAGCGGATTGCCGGAAAGCTTCACCACCTTGGCCGAACTGTACGGGGTGTCGGAGCTGTTGCCCGCGTGAGCCAGGCCGGTCCCGCGATCCGGATCAGCGAACTGCGCAAGCGCTTTCGCGCCACCCAGGCGCTCGACGGCGTGTCGCTCGACATCCAGCCCGGCGAGTTTTTCGGCCTGCTGGGGCCCAACGGCGCCGGCAAGACCACGCTCATCTCCATCCTCGCCGGACTCGCCCGCGCCGATTCGGGGCATGCCGCCGTCATGGGCCATGACGTGGTGCGCGGCTACCGCCAGGCGCGCCGCGCGCTCGGGGTGGTGCCGCAGGAACTGGTCTACGATCCTTTCTTCAACGTGCGCGAGACTTTGCGCATCCAGTCCGGATACTTCGGCCTGAGGCACAACGACGGCTGGATCGACGAGATCATGCATCACCTCGATCTCGTCCCGCACGCCGACAAGAACACGCAGAGCCTGTCGGGAGGCATGAAGCGCCGCCTGCTGGTAGCGCAGGCGCTGGTGCACAAGCCACCGGTCATCGTGCTCGACGAGCCGACCGCCGGCGTCGATGTCGACCTGCGCCGCTCGCTGTGGGAATTCATCAGCCGGCTGAACCGCGAAGGGCACACCATTCTCCTGACCACGCACTATCTGGAGGAGGCCGAGGCGCTGTGCAGCCGCATCGCCATGCTGAAAAGCGGGCGCGTGGTCGCGCTGGACGACACCCGTAACCTGCTGCAGCTCACCAACGAGCACTGCGCGCAGTTGCGTCTCGACGCCGAAACCGTGCCGGCCGTCTTACAGGGCCGCCTGCTGCATGAGCGCGACGCTAGTTGGCGCTTCAACTTCGGCGACTATGCCGAGCTGGAAACCCTACTCGCCGACCTGCGCGTCGCCGGCGTCCGCGTCACCGAGATGCACCTGCAGGAACCCGACCTGGAAGATGTCTTTACCGACATCATGAAACGTACATGAGCGGGCCGCTTTCGGTTGGCATGCGACAGCCGCCGCGGCGACGGTACAGAGCCGCGCAGGCCCCTGTAGGAGGCCCGCCTTTACGCCCTCCAGGGTGCCCGGGCCGAACGCAGTGGTGGCTGCGTGATCGCTTGCGGCAGGGTGACTATCCGAAAATCGGGGCGAGGGCGCCCCTCCTACGGGTAGATGTTGTTTCGGTTGGCATGCGACAGCGACGGTGCCGAGCCGCGCACGTCCCTGTAGGAGGCCCGCCATCGGGCCGAACGCAGTGGTGGCTGCGTGATGACTTGCGGCAGGGCGACCGCACGAAAATCGGGGCGAGGGCGCCCCTCCT
>JANJWF010000016.1 GCA_024709685.1 Thiobacillus sp. | reverse complement strand
GAAGGGTGTGGTCTTCCACGTCGACGCCGCGCAGGCCACCGGCAAGATGCCGATCGACCTTGCCAAGCTGCCAGTCGACCTGATGTCGTTCTCGGCGCACAAGACTTACGGCCCCAAGGGCATCGGTGCGCTGTACGTACGCCGCAAGCCGCGCATCCGCCTGGAAGCGCAGATGCACGGCGGCGGCCACGAGCGCGGCATGCGCTCGGGCACCCTCGCGACGCACCAGATTGTCGGCATGGGCGAGGCCTTCCGCATCGCCCGTGAAGAGATGGCGACCGAGAACGAGCGCATCCGCATGCTGCGCGACCGCCTGTATGCGGGCCTGAAGGACATCGAGGAAGTGCACCTGAACGGCGACATGGAGCAGCGCGTGCCGCACAACCTTAACGTCAGCTTCAATTTTGTCGAAGGTGAATCGCTGATCATGGCAATCAAGGATCTGGCGGTGTCGTCGGGTTCCGCCTGTACCTCGGCCAGCCTGGAGCCGTCCTACGTGTTGCGTGCATTGGGCCGTAGCGACGAACTGGCGCACAGTTCGATCCGCTTCTCGATCGGTCGCTTCACCACTGAGGAAGAAGTCGATTACGCCATCAAGCTCCTGCACGAGAAAATCGGCAAGCTGCGCGAGCTTTCGCCGCTGTGGGAAATGTACAAGGAAGGCGTCGATCTGAATACCGTGCAGTGGGCGGCACACTGAATTTGAAGTGAAGGAGAACGCATATGTCTTACAGCGATAAAGTACTCGACCATTACGAAAACCCCCGCAACGTCGGCTCCTTCGGCAAGGAAGACGAGGATGTCGGGACCGGCATGGTCGGCGCGCCCGCCTGCGGCGACGTGATGAAGCTGCAGATCAAGGTCGGCAAGGACGGCCTGATCGAAGATGCCAAATTCAAGACCTACGGCTGCGGTTCGGCGATTGCCTCGTCCTCGCTGGTGACCGAATGGGTCAAGGGCAAGACGCTCGATCAGGCGATGGAAATCAAGAATACCGCCATCGCCGAGGAACTCGCGCTGCCGCCGGTGAAGATCCACTGCTCGATCCTCGCCGAAGACGCGATCAAGGCGGCGGTTGCCGACTACAAGCAGAAGCATAGTCAGGAGTAAATGATGGCAGTCACACTTTCCGAACGCGCAGCATCACACATCACGAATTTCCTCGCCAAGCGCGGCAAGGGGGTCGGCATTCGTCTCGGCGTGCGCACCAGCGGTTGCTCCGGCATGGCCTACAAGCTGGAATACGCCGACGAGGTTCCCGAAGGTGACGAGATGTTCACCAGCCATGGCGTCACCGTGTTCGTCGACCCGCAGAGCCTGTCCTACCTGGATGGCACCGAACTGGACTACGCCCGCGAAGGCCTGAACGAGGGCTTCAAGTTCAACAACCCGAACGTGAAAGACGCGTGCGGCTGCGGCGAATCGTTTAACGTCTGATAGTAGGGGCCAGGAGTTAGGATCCAGGGGCTAGGGCGAGTGCGGCCGCGCTTATGAAGACGCGAAGCACAAGGCCCCCTGAATCCTAGCCCCTAGCCCCTAGCCCCTGAAAATGGATTTCACCCACAACCACTTTGAACTTTTCGGCCTGCCACAAACGTATGCGCTGGAGCGGGACAGGCTCGATTCGGCCTACCGCGAGTTGCAGAATGCGGTGCATCCCGATCGTTTCGCTGCGCAGCCCGAAGCTGAGCAGCGCGTGGCGATGCAGTGGGCGACGCAGGTGAACGAGGCGTATCAGACGCTCAGACATCCGGTGAACCGCGGTGTTTACCTGCTTAAACTGCAGGGTATCGATGCGCTCGATGCCGGCAACACCAAAATGGCGCCGGCTTTCCTGATGCAGCAGATGGAATGGCGCGAGGCGATCGAGGAGGCGCGAGCCGGCAAGCACACGGACATGCTGGATACCCTGTCCGATGACCTGCGCGCGGCGCATCGCCGCATCGAGGCTCAGCTTGCCGAACTGATCGATACGGCACACGATTTTGCGACCGCCTCCGAAGCCGTGCGCCAGTTGCGATTCATGGACAAACTCATCGCCGAAGTGGGCGACGTCTACGAAGAACTGGAAAGTTAGAAATGGCCTTGCTGCAAATTGCCGAACCCGGCATGTCCTCTGCCCCCCACCAGCACCGGTTGGCGGTCGGGATCGACCTGGGCACGACCAATTCGCTGGTGGCCACCGTGCGCTCCGGCCTCGCCGTCGTGCTGGACGACGAAGCAGGACGTTCCCTGCTCCCGTCGGTGGTGCGCTACCACCCGGGCAGCCAGGTCGACGTCGGCTATCCTGCGCAGTCCATGCAGAACCAGGATCCGCACAATACCATCGTGTCGGTGAAGCGCTTCATGGGCCGTGGGATCGCCGACATCGAGGATGTCGCCAGCCTGCCCTACCGTTTCGTCGATGCGCCCGGCATGGTCCAGTTGAGAACGTCCGCCGGGGTCAAGAGCCCGGTCGAGGTGTCGGCCGAAATCATCAAGGCGCTGCGTCAGCGCGCCGAAGCCGCCATGGGCGGCGAACTCGTCGGTGCGGTCATCACGGTGCCGGCGTATTTCGACGATGCTCAGCGCCAGGCCACCAAGGACGCCGCACAACTGGCCGGACTCAACGTGCTGCGCCTGCTGAACGAGCCGACCGCTGCCGCGATCGCGTACGGCCTCGACAATGCGGCCGAAGGCGTATACGCAGTGTACGACCTCGGCGGCGGCACCTTTGATATCTCCATCCTCAGGCTGTCCCGCGGTGTGTTCGAAGTGCTCGCCACCAACGGCGATTCGGCACTGGGCGGCGACGACTTCGATCAACGCATCTTCTGCTGGATGCTCGAGCAGGGTCGTTTCGAGCCGCTGTCGGCGTGCGACATGCGGCTGTTGCTGACCAAGGCGCGCGACGCCAAGGAAGCCCTGACCGAACATACCGAGGTGCGTGTCACCGCGGTGCTGTCGACCGGCGAAATGATGGACGCGACGCTCACCCAGACTGCGTTCAACGCCATGACCGCCAGCCTCATCGGCAAGACGATGGCGCCTACCCGCAAGGCACTGCGGGACGCCGGCCTTTCCGTGGACGAGGTGAAAGGCGTGGTGATGGTGGGCGGTTCGACGCGCATGCCCTGCATCCGTCAGGCGGTGGCGGATTTCTTCAAGCAGACGCCGCTCACCAATCTCGACCCCGACAAGGTGGTCACACTCGGTGCGGCGATGCAGGCCGATGTGCTCGCCGGGAACCGTGCGGGCGACGACTGGCTGCTGCTCGACGTCATCCCGCTGTCGCTCGGCCTCGAAACCATGGGTGGGCTGACCGAGAAGGTCATTCCGCGCAACACCACGATTCCCACCGCGCGCGCGCAGGATTTCACCACCTTCAGGGACGGCCAGACCGCGATGAGCGTTCATGTCCTGCAGGGCGAACGCGAACTGGCGTCCGATTGCCGTTCGCTGGCTCGCTTCGAGTTGCGCGGCATTCCGCCGATGGTGGCGGGTGCGGCGCGGATCCGCGTCACCTTCCAGGTCGATGCCGACGGCCTCCTGTCAGTGTCGGCACGCGAACAGAGCAGCGGCGTCGAGGCCAGCGTGCAGGTCAAGCCGTCGTACGGCCTGGGTGACGAGGACATCACCCGCATGCTGAAGGACGCCTTCACCCACGCCAGGGACGACATGTACGCGCGTGCACTGAACGAGCAGATCGTCGACGCGCAGGGCTTGATCGCGGCCACCCGCGCGGCGCTGGCGGAAGACGGCACGCTGCTCGATGCGGCAGAAACCGCAGTAATCGAGGCCAGCATCGCAGGCCTTGAAAAATTGATCGCGGGCACCGATCATCACGCCATCAAGCGCGGCGTCGAGGCGCTGAATGCGGCGACCACCGAGTTCGCCCAGCGCCGCATGGACCAGAACGTGCGCCGCGCCATGGCCGGACAGAAACTGGAAACCTTCGGCTGAACGGGCTGAACATGCTGAACGACGAATTCATCGAATCCTTGCGTGCCAATGCGCACCCGATCTACACAGCCGTGCAAACGCCTGACGATCCGACCCAACCATCCAAAGCGGCCTGATATGCCCCAGCTCATCGTATTGCCCCACGTCGAACTCTGCCCCGATGGCACCGTCATCGACGCCAAGCCCGGCGACACCATCTGCGACACCCTGCTTGCCAACGGGGTCGAGATCGAACACGCCTGCGAGAAATCCTGCGCCTGCACCACCTGTCACGTCATCGTGCGCGAAGGCTTCGATTCGCTGGAGGCTTCCACCGAAGAGGAGGACGATCTGCTCGATAAGGCCTGGGGACTCGAGCCGCAGTCGCGCCTGTCGTGCCAGGCGCGCGTAAGCGGCAGCGACCTCGTGATCGAGATTCCCAAATACACCATCAACATGGTCAAGGAAGGTCATTGACATGAAGTGGACAGACTCCCTCGACATTGCCATCGAACTTGCCGAAGCCCACCCGGAAATCGACCCGCGCACCGTCCGCTTCACCGACCTGCACGCCTGGGTGATGGAACTGCCTGATTTCGACGACGATCCCAATCATTCCGGCGAGAAGATTCTCGAAGCGATCCAGATGGCATGGATCGACGAGACGAGTTGAAAGGCTGTAACGGACCTTGCCTGGAGGCCGAGCGATGAAAAGCATTAAAGCTCGTAGGCCACTCCAGCGACTATCGGCATGATCATGCCAGCGATCGGAACCTACGCACTGAATCCAAGCGTTACCCTGGCTTGCACCGACATAAGAGCGAAACGGATTTTTGCTCTTTTAAAACCCCTCCAAGATTGATTTCTTTGTGATGTAAAGACAAGCCTGGCAATATGCCCGCATAGTCCGGGACAACTGACCATGGTGAAACGACCGCAGGCTAATCGGTTAGGTAGCCGTGCTGCGCCCCGTTTCGGGGGGGTGCGTGCTCCCCGTCCGCATGCGCGGATTCGGCATACCAGGGCCGAGCTTCATGCTAGACTCCGCCAACTAACGAGGAGAGCATGGCCGAGGATACCGATCTTTCCCGTACCGAACCGGCGAGTCCGCGGCGTCTTCAGCAGGCGCGCAGTGCTGGCGATGTGCCGCGCTCTGCCGAACTTACAGCATGGGTGGTGTTGCTGGCGGCGCTGGGTATGCTGGGCTGGCAGGCACCACGCCTGATGAATGCTTTGCGGGCGTTGATCGAGACGGCATTCCTGCATGCCGCGCGGCCCCTTTCCCCGGTTTTTCTCGAGGCAATACACGCTTTGCTGTGGGCGGTGCTGCCGATACTGGCCGCCATTTTTGTCGCGGCACTGGTGGCGCCGATGCTGCTTTCGGGCTGGGTGTTCGCACCGCGGGCCACCCGGGCCGATCCGACGCGCGCCAATCCATTCAAGGTTTTTTTACGGATGATATCTGCCGATGCCTGGGTCGACGGCATGCTGGCGCTATTGAAGCTGCTGAGCGTCGTGGCCGCGGTCTGGTGGGCGCTGGCGAGCGGCTGGGCGGAGTTGCCGTCGGCGGCGGGCGGCCGTGTGGTTGCGCAGGATTTTGCCGCCTGGGTAGGGCGCGGCTTGCTGGCGCTCGTGACGGTACTGGCGCTGGCAGCGGCACTCGATGCCGGCTGGCGCTGGTGGCGTTACCTGCGCCGCCACGCGATGACCTGGCAGGAGGTGATGGCCGAGGCGCGCGAAGCCGAAGGCAGCCCCGAAATGCGCGCCCGGCTACGCAGCCGCCAGCAACAGGCGGGGCAGCGCCCGCCCTCCGGGCCTTTCCCGCTCGCGGGAGAGGAAACAAAGGCCAGGCCCAGCACGATTGATGGGGTGATCGGATGAGCGCACAGGGCGTGATGGTCATGGGCATGCCGGTCGGTCGGCTGGCGGTGCCGATGTTGGTGCTGCTGATTCTGGCGATGATGGTGCTGCCGCTGCCTACCATCATGCTCGATGTGCTGTTCACCCTCAACATCGCGCTGGCGATGATCGTGATGCTGGTGAGCCTGAACGCACGGCGTCCGCTCGACTTTTCGGTGTTTCCAACGGTGCTGCTGTTGACCACGCTGCTGCGCCTCTCGCTCAACGTGGCTTCCACCCGCATCATCCTGATGCAGGGACACACCGGGCCGGACGCGGCGGGCAAGGTCATCGAGTCATTCGGAAACTTCCTGGTCGGTGGCAACATCGCGGTCGGCTTCGTGGTCTTCCTCATCCTCGTCATCATCAACTTCGTCGTCATCACCAAGGGTGCAGGTCGTATCGCCGAAGTGGCGGCGCGCTTCACGCTGGATTCGATGCCTGGCAAACAGCTGGCGGTCGATGCCGACCTGAATGCGGGCTTCATCAATGAGAGCGAGGCGCGCGCGCGGCGCGGCGAGATCGGCCGCGAGTCGGACTTCTACGGCGCGATGGACGGCGCCTCCAAATTCGTGCGCGGCGACGCCATCGCCGCCCTCATCATCCTCGCGGTCAACCTGATCGGCGGCGTTGCGGTGGGCCTCCTGCAGCATGGTCTGGGGTTCTCGGAGGCACTTGGACGTTACGCGCTGCTGACCGTGGGTGACGGCTTGGTGACCCAGATTCCAGCGCTCATCATCTCGACTGCGGCCGGCATCGTGGTGAGCCGAGCTTCGAGCGAGCAGGATCTGAGCCGCGAATTTTCCACCCAGATTTTCGGCCGCCCGCAGACGCTGTACGTGGCCGCGGCGGTGCTCGGTTCGCTGGGCGTGATTCCGGGCACACCGCATCTGGCGTTTCTGACCATCGCCGCCGTGCTGGGCGGGCTGGGGGTCTGGCTTGCACGTCGCCAGAGTGCGGTGTTCGAGGCCGAGCCGCTGCCGCCGATCGAAGCGGAGACCGCTCCGATCGATGTAACCTGGGACGACATTCCGCCGGTCGATGTGCTGGCGCTCGAAGTCGGCTACCGGCTGATCCCGCTGGTCGACCGCAACCAGGGCGGGGCGGCCCTGGTCAAGATCACTGAGGCACGCCGCCGCTTCGCCACCGACATGGGGCTGGTGGTGCCACTCATTCGCGTGCGCGACAACCTCGAACTCAAACCCAGCAGCTATCGCATCACGCTCAAAGGGATCGACGTGGCGCACGGCGAGATACCAAGCGGCCAGGTGCTGGCGGTCGACATGGGTGAGGTGCTGGGACGTCTGGACGGGGTGGTGGGCGTCGAGCCGCTGACAGGGCTGCCCGGGGTCTGGATCGACAGCGGACGGGTGGAGGAGGCCGAGTTGCGCGGCTTTGTGGTGTTGGACCCTGCCGAGCTGATTGCCCGCAGGGTCGAGGCGGTATTCCGTCAGCATGCGCCGGAACTGCTCGGGCGTACCGAAGTGCAGCAGCTGCTCGACACCCTCTCGCGCAGCCATCCCGGGCTGGTCGAGGACGTGACGCCGCGGCACCTGCCGCTCACCAGCGTGCAGGCAGTGCTGCAACAGCTGATCGCGGAACACGTGTCGATCCGCGATACCCGCACCCTGTTCGAGACGCTGGCGGCGCGCGCGCCGACCAGCCAGGCAATCGACGACCTGGTGGAAACCGTGCGGGCGGCGCTCGGACGCAGCATCGTCGACCGCCTGTTCGAAGGCAGCGACACGCTCCGTGTGATCGGTCTTGCCGCGGCGACCGAGACCCGTCTGCTGAATGAAATGGGTGACGAGGGTGAGGCCCTGCTTTCCCCCGCCACCCTGGATGCCCTGAACGAAGCAGCCGAGCGCGCGCTGGCCGAGCAGGACCATGAAGCTTATCCGCCGGTGCTGCTGACCTCGCCTGGCTTGCGAGCCATCCTGTCGCGACTGCTGCGGCGCAATTTGACGCGGCTGGCGGTGATTGCCTACGCCGAGGTGCCTGCCGACAAGATGGTGCAGGTGACCACGGAACTTGCGATTGCGGAGGGAGCATGAGCGTGCAGGTTTTTGTCGCGGCGAATGCGCGTGAAGCCCTGGCACGCATTCGCCGCGAACTGGGGGACGATGCGGTGGTGCTTTCCACCCGCCCGCATCCGCAGGGCGTCGAGATGCTGGCCAGTGCCTACGGTGAGTTGACGGCACCGGTCGTCAGCGAAACCCCCGACGCCACCGGCACGTCGCGCATCCTGACCGAGCTGTCACGCCTGCGCGGCATGTTGCAAAACCAGCTGGCCGGCTTCGCCTGGGGCGCATCGAGACGGCGCGACCCGGTGCGGGTGGCGCTGATGCAGACACTGTTTGCCGCCGGCTTCGGCAGTTCGCTCGCCCGCACGCTGGCCGCGCGCCTGCCGCGTGGGCTCGACAGCGAGGCCGCCCAGCGCTGGCTGCGCCAGGTACTGATCCGCAACCTGCCGCTTCTGGAGCGAGAGGCCGACCTGCTGGCGAGCGGCGGGCGCTACGCCCTGGTCGGCTCGACGGGCTCGGGCAAGACCACGACGATCGCCAAGCTCGCCGCGCGCGGGGTGGAGATTCACGGCGCGGCACAGGTGGTGCTGGTCGCGGCCGATGCCTATCGCATCGGCGCATCGGCGCAACTCGCCGTGTATGCCGACCTGCTGGGTGTGTCGCTGCATATGGCCGAGGATGCGGCACGGTTGGCACAGTTGCTGCCCCAACTCGCCGGCAAGAAGCTGGTACTGATCGATACGGCGGGTTTCGCGCCGTCCGATCCGCGTACCCGCGAGGCGCAGGCGATCGATGCGTTGGGCGTGCGCCGGCTTGCGGTGATTTCCTCAGGCCAGCAGGGTGCGGCGATCGAGCAGGCGATGCTGCGCTTTGGCCAGGGCGCCGTGGCCTGCATTCTCACCAAGCTTGACGAAGCCCCGCTGCTCGGCGCGCCGCTCGACAGTTTGATCCGCCATCGCCTGCCGCTGGCGTATGTCAGCGGCGGGCAGCGGGTGCCGGAAGACCTGCACCTGCCCAGCACGGCCTATCTCGTCGACCGTGCATTGAAAGGCGGCCAACTGTCCACCCCGTACGCACTGGAGGCCGAAGACTGGCCGCTGTTCGCAGGTGTCGAGGCCGAGCATGCGGAGCTTCATGCCGTAAAGGGCACAAGCGCCCTGAAGGGCACAACTACCCTGAAGGGCATAAATACCCTGAAGGGCACAAGTGCCGGCTGACCAGGCCGAGGGGCTGCGCCGGCGCGGCGCCCGGCAGCCGCTACGCTGCATCCACTGTTTTTTCGATGCAGCCGAATCGACCGTCAGGTTTGCGCACGCCCTGCATCAATGCGGCTGGACGTCACTGCTGATCGATTCGCGCGGACAGGTGTGGGCGGATTCTCCCGCGCGCAGCCTGTTCGACTGGCGCCAGCAGATCGCGCGCGGGCAGTCGCACACGCTGCCGATGCCGTACGGTGACGGCTGGCATGCACCCGGCATGCGGGCGGACGAGCCTGCGTTGACGGCAGCCGCGCAGAGATACGATTGCCTCCTGCTCGATGCCGGGCCGAATGCGCCGGACTGGACGCCGCAGCCCGATGCCGCGCAAACCCTTATTCTGGAAGTGAACCCCACGCACGCATCGATGCTGCATGGCTATGCCCTGCTCAAGACTTTATTCAGCCTTGGCGGTCATGCGAGTGCGGGGCTGCTTGGCGACCCTGGCGCGTGCGCCCGTCTGCAGGCGGCGTGTGACCGGTTTCTCGATCGTTCGTCTTGCCGGAACCTCTACAGCGTTGCAGGGGAGGATGATGCATTTGCCGCACTTGCCGTTAGAATTACAAGCGAGGAGACGGGCTCGACGGCCCGCTATAAAACAGGAAATACCTGATGGCTGGTAAACCCTCGTCGCAAGACGAACAGATCACGAAATATGCGCCGCTGGTCAAGCGCATCGCCTATCACATGATGGCGCGCCTCCCGGCCAGTGTCGAAGTCGATGACCTCATCCAGGTCGGCCTGATCGGCCTGATGGATGCAGTGTCCCGCTTCGATGGCACCCAGGGTGCTCAATTCGAATCCTATGCTACCCAGCGCATCCGCGGCTCCATGCTCGACGAGTTGCGCGAGGCGGACTGGTTGCCGCGCCATGTGCGACAGAAGTCGCGGCAGATTGAAGCGGCCATCCACCGGCTCGAGCAGCGCAACGGCAAGGCACCGAGTGAGCAGGAAATTTCTGCAGAACTCGGGATGCCGATCGATCAGTACCAGTCGATGCTGGGTGACGTGAAATGCTCCCAGTTGCTGTATTACGAGGACTTTTCCGACGAGGACAGCGCCAGTTTTCTCGAGCGTTACCTCGCCGACGGCAGCAGCGACCCGCTCGCCGTGCTGGAGGACGAAGGCTTCCGTGAAAGCCTGATTGCGGCGATCCACCATCTGCCCGAGCGCGAGCGCAGCATGATGGGCATGTACTACGAACAGGACATGAACCTGAAGGAAATCGGCGCGGTGCTGGGCGTGTCCGAATCGCGCGTGTGCCAGCTCCATTCCCAGGCGGTCGCGCGCCTGCGTGCCCAGCTCAAGATCTGGAAGAGCTGATTTCGTCCGGTCGGCTGGCGTTTCGGCGCCTTCGCAGGCCGGAAGCGGGGCGGAACGCGGATAAATCCGCGATAATGGGGGCTTGTCCAACCCGCCCGTCCCGTCATGAGTCAAGCCCCCGTCACCAAGAACGCAGCCAAGAAGAAGGCCCTCGATTACCACCGCCTGCCCAAGCCCGGCAAGCTCTCGGTCGAGTCGTCGAAGCCCTGTTCCACGCAGGAAGATCTGTCGCTCGCCTATACCCCGGGTGTGGCGCAACCCGTGCTGGAGATCGCGAAGAACCCGGAGAAGGCCTACGACTACACCAACAAGGGCAATCTGGTCGCCGTGATCACCGACGGCACCGCGATCCTCGGGCTGGGCGACCGCGGTCCGCTCGCCGCCAAGCCGGTGATGGAAGGCAAGGGCGTGCTGTTCAAGCAGTTCGC
>JANJWF010000164.1 GCA_024709685.1 Thiobacillus sp. | reverse complement strand
CCGGAATCCACTCATCGGAACGACCGGCCGTGTTGGACAGTCGCACGTCGAACGTCACCAGTTTGGCCTTGTTGTCAGCCATGCCGTCGGCGAGCCGCTGGGAGTATGGATTATGGAAATAGGCCGCCTCCATGATGTTGGAGCCGAAGTTGAGGATGTACTTGGCATTGGCGAAATCCGGGGTTTCGATGTCCGGCCCCCAGGTCGGCTCCATGCCAATTTTTTTGGACGATTCGCACACCGAGGTGTGATTGACCACCGTGGCTGAACCCAAGGTATTCATGAAACGGTCGATCACGCCGCCGGTCCGGTTGCGGCCGTATTTCAGCATGATGGTATTGGGGTCTTCTTTGATCGCCGCATCCAGTTTCTGGGCGATTTCGGTCAGCGCCTCGTCCCAGGTGATGCGCTTCCATTTGCCTTCGCCGCGAGCGCCCACCCGTTTCAGGGGATAGAGAATGCGGTCCGGGTCATAGGTGTACCACATGCCGGAGTTGCCCTTGGCGCACAGCCGGCCACGCGTGGAAACGTGCTCCGGGTTGCCCTCCAGCTTGACGATGCGGCCGTTTTCCACAAAGGCCAAGGCGCCGTCCTGGATGTTGCAGACGTGACAGGTAATGGGGATGGCTTTGCGTTCGGTCAAATTCACCGGATTGAAATCCTTGCCGCCCAGTTCGGTTTCCATTGCCTTGAGCAGCCTGGGGGACGCCGCCGCAACGGCCGTGGTAGCCGCGCTGGCCTGGAGGAAGGTCCGGCGCGAAATCTTGAAATTCATCATGTCCATGTTCCGGTCTCCCCGATATTCAGAAATAGGTCTGCACGATCTGGCCGCCGATCAGGATGGAATAGCGCAACGCCATTCCCCCCACCAGCAGCAGCAGGGCAGCGAGCATCACGCCACCCTGCTGGCGTCCAAAGGGCGCGAGCAGAAGCAGGATGGGCGCGGCGGTGCCGAGCAGGATGCCGACCCCGATGAAAATGGCGCCAAGCGTGCCGCTGGTCATGAACATGAAGGTCAGTTCCTCGCCGGTGCCGCCGTAGGCCGTGGTGCCCAGCAGGGAAATCAGCATTGCAGCCACCGCGCCCCCGGACCACAGCATGATCTGGCGCAGCATGACCAACAGTTTCTCCTGCTTGCCAGCCAGGAAAGAAGCCACGGCAGCGCCGGATACCAGTGACAGGGCGACAAACAAGATGGGCATCAACGGCGTGTTCCACACCGGGCGGTTCTGGTGAACGGTGAGGTCGAAGCCGGTGTAGATCGGCAACCCCAGGGCCAGCAGCGAGCCCAGCACCGCCAACTTGCGGCTCATGGCCTCATTTCCCTTGCGCATCATGAAGAAATAGGCCACCGACACCGCGCCGAACGAGAGCAGGTTGAGAGCACCCCAGGCCAGTGGCGATGAGAAGTTGAGATAGGCCGGGTTCACGGTGTTCAGGAAGCGAGCCGGTTTCGACAGATCGCCGATCAGCAGCAAGCCGCTTACCACCAGCAGCACGAACGAGAGATAGAATGCGCTGGAACGCAGGGTTCTGAATTCCTCCCGATACCAGGACAGCGCAGACATGAAGAACAGCGCCGCCGAAATGCCGATGGTGAAGAAGTAAATCGAATAGGCACTCGACCACGGCATGTGATGGAAAATATTGAAGTCACCCATGATTCACTCCTAAGCCTGATGATTCTTGTTGAACGCCTGACGGTCCTCTTCGAGCACCTCGGGCCGGCTGTAAACCTCGCGGCCAAACTCGGAAGTGTTGCGATCCAGGCCGATGTAGAACACATGCGGCTTGGTTCCCTCCTCGGGGCGCAATACCTGGGTCGGCAAGGTGGAAACCAGACGCGACACCTCGCTCGCGGGATCATTGATGTCGCCAAAAATGCGCGCCCGGCCGATGCAGGTCTGCACGCAAGCCGGTGACAGCCCTTGTGTTACCCGGTGGTGGCAGAAGGTGCATTTGTCCACCACGCTGGTGATGTCGGTGTAGGTGCGGCTCTTGGGCAACATGAAGCGGGCGTTGTAGGGGCAGGACGCCATGCAGGCCTTGCAGCCGATGCAGCGGTCATAGTGCTGAAGCACGAAGCCGCCGTCTTCCACGACATACGTGGCGCCGACGGGACAGGCACGCACGCAGGGCGGATCTTCGCAGTGGTTGCACAGGCGCGGCATGAAATGCTTGCGCACATTGGGATAAGTACCCACTACCTTGTAAGGCACCCAGGTTCTGAATACCCCGAGTGGCACGTCGAATTCGGCCTTGCACGCGACCATGCAGGCGTCGCAGCCGATGCAGCGGCGCAGGTCGATCACCATCGCATACCTTTTCTTGCCGGGCACGCCATGGGTTTCGCTGGAAGACAAGCGCGTTTCGCTCATGGTTGTTGGTCTCCTCTAGATTCCATTCCGACCCGCTTTGTGACCCACAACTACTGGCGGGCAGCCATCACCCTGTTCATGCTTGGGTTGCATATTCAGCAAGCAGCTTGCATGCCAGAACATAGCTTGTTGTTTTTATGACAGTTTTTATGAGCGCGCGTAAACACCATTACCTAATGGTTACAGATTGTGAATTTCGGTATTACCATTTGGAAACATCCGCAGCACCTGAAGGAATGAACGTGACGAGAAGGCGGTTTTGCGCAACATTGGCCCTCTGCGGGCTGGCACCCGGAGCAATCGCAACTGCGCTTGCCAGCGAAGGGCATGAACTGCGCCTTGGCCTGACCCCCGTTTTTCTCGACGACCAATCCATTTTCCTGGAGGCTTGGCGCACTTACCTGACGGCGCGCCTGCAGCGCCCGGTGGTTTTCGTCCAGCGCGGCAGCTACCGCGAGATTGTCGATCTGCTTAACCAGGGCCAGCTCGATGCAGCATGGCTGTGCGGCTTCCCGTTCGTACGCCACGAACGGCGCCTCAGGCTTCTGGCCGTGCCGCTGTTCCAGGGTCGACCGCTCTACCGCTCCTATCTCATCGTTCCTGCCGGCGACACGCACACCAAGTCGCTGCTCGACCTGCGCGGCAAGGTATTCGCTTACTCCGATCCTGATTCCAATTCCGGTTTTCTCTATACCCAGTTCGCACTGGCAAAGATCAGGGAACGTTCCGAGGTCTTCTTTGCACGCACTTTCTATACCTGGTCGCATCGCAAGGTGGTGGAAGCAGTCGCCGTCGAACTGGCCCAGGGCGGCGCGGTGGATGGCTATGTATGGGAAACCCTGCAGCGTTCCCATCCGCAACTCGCGGCCAGAACCCGGGTAGTGGAGCAATCGCCCGAGTTCGGTTTTCCGCCCTTTGTCGCCCGCTCCACACTCCCCGCCGGAGATTTCAAGGCATTGCAGGATGTACTCGTTGCCATGCGCAACGATAGAGAAGGGAAGAAGCTGCTGGGCCAGCTCAACCTGGACGGGTTCACACCTGGTGAACGTAAGCTTTATGACGGAATTGCCAGCATGGCCGAAAAAGTGGCAAACCGGCCATGAAGCATTTCATGCGCGACCTCAGCCTGCGCTACAAAATTCCCCTGCGCGTGCTGGTGCTCGCCAGCATCACCGCCATTCTGGTGACTGCTTCCATCCTGTTTCGGGTCTATGACGAAACCCGCAACGACCTGCTGCGCCACGCCGAAAGCATGGGGCGATTGCTGGCCAACACCCTGGTCGGTCCCATCACCCATGATGATGTCTGGCGCGCGTACGAAATCATCAATTCACCCTTCCAAGGGGGGAGTCTGGATCAGACCCAGATCGCGGAAACCATCCTGTTACTGGACACCCGGGGCCAGGTTTTTGTTTCCACCCAGCCAACCCAGTACCCCATGCTGTCAGAGCCGGGGCGGCTTGATCCTGAATATGCCGCAATCGTTGATTTGGCGACGGACCGGAACGATGTGAAACCTAGCGTCGTTGACCCATCCGATTCCAGCAGGCTGTTCGTCACCATTCCCGTCATCTCAGAAGGCGCGCGCCTGGGAACCTTGGTTATGAGTTACCCCAAGAGTTTGTTCATGCCCCGCTTCGTCGACATCGCCCAGCGCGCCGCCCTGATGACCCTGCTGGCGTTGGCGGTGCTACTCCCTATCGCATGGTACTGGGGTCATCGCATGGCTAAACCGCTGGTCCGGCTGGCGGGATGCATGGACCAGATCGGGCCCAGCGTGCCGGAAAACCTCCATTGCGATCTGTCCGAATCACATGACGAAATTGGCCGCGCGGGGACTGCCTTCAAGCGCATGTTGAAGGAACTCAAGGAAAAGGAACAACTGGAACAGGAAATCATGGCGAGCGAGCGACTGGCGGCGGTGGGGCGACTTTCCGCCGGCATCGCCCACGAGATCAACAACCCCTTGGGCGGCATGCTCAACGCCATCAACACGTTCAAGCGGCATGGGCCGGACGACCCACGCACACTAAAAACGCTGGCTTTACTCGAGCGCGGCCTGACCCAGATCAAGGATACGGTCGCCGCCCTGCTGGTGGAAACGAAGGTTGAGATTCACCCGCTGTCACGCCGCGACATCGAGGACACGCGCACCCTGGTGACTGCGGAAGCGGCCGAAAAAAGGCTTGAACTGATATGGGAAAACGACATTACCGAAGACCTGCCGCTGCCTTCCACCCTGGTGCGCCAAATTCTCCTCAATCTGCTGCTTAACGCCATCCGTGCTGCTGACAAGCGGGTCGAGTGTCAGGTTTACCGTGACAGCCGCAGTTTCACCCTGGTGGTAAAAAACGATGGCACCCACATCGAGGATGAAGACATGGCCTACCTGTTCGAACCTTTTTCGCGTCTGAGCCGCAATGGCCACGGTCTGGGCCTATGGGTCACCTACCAGATGGCGCGCCAGTTGAACGGCGGCATCGTGGTGGAAAGCGAGCCTGGAGAAACTCGCTTCTCTGTCGCCCTACCCTTGCAGGAAGAAGCATGAGCAAGCCAACAACACCTTCCCTGTGCCTGATCGAAGACGACGAGATCATGGGCGAATCACTGCTCGACCGTTTTGAGTTGGAAGGCTACACAGTAGAGTGGCACCGCACCGCCCAGTCGGCCCTGACAGCGGTTGGGAGCAAGGACTATGCGGCAGTGGTAAGTGACATTCGTCTGCCCGATGGTAGCGGAGAAGAAGTTTTCATTCGCCTGCTGGAGCGCGGCATCAGCCTGCCACCGTTTCTCTTCATCACCGGTCACGGCTCAATCGACCGCGCCGTGGCTTTGCTCAAACTGGGGGCCGCAGACTACATCACCAAACCCTTCGACCTTGACCACCTGGTGGAAAAAGTGGGCGCGCTGTGCGGCAACCGCATTTCCCCCTGCGAGGAGGATAGCTGCCGTCTAGGCATCTCGCCCGCCATGCGCAAGATCGCGCAGACCCTGCCCCGTCTCGCCCAGCACGCCCCCACCATTCTCATTACCGGGGAGTCCGGTGTGGGCAAGGAAGTGATCGCACAGGAAATCCACCGCCTCGACCCCAAGGCAAAAGACCATCCTTTTGTCGCAGTCAATTGCGCCGCGATCAGCGAATCGTTGCTCGAAGCGGAACTGTTCGGCCACGAAAAAGGAGCCTTCACCGGGGCAGTTCGCACACGCAAGGGGCTGTTCGAGCAGGCCGACGGCGGCACGCTTTTTCTCGACGAAATCGGCGACACCCCGGTGTCTATGCAGGTCAAGCTGCTGCGCGCCGTCCAGGAGCGCAGGATCGTGCGCGTCGGCGGCAGTAACGAAATTGCCGTCAACTTGCGATTGATTTGCGCCACCCACCGCGATCTTCGCAAGATGGTGGAAGAAGGCGCTTTCCGCGAAGACCTCTACTACCGCATCCACGTCATTCAAACGAAGGTGCCGCCACTACGGGAACGACGCGAAGACATCCTGTGGTTCGCTCACCGCTTCCTGGAGGAGCAGGCCGCCAAGGGAGAACGCAAGCAGCTTTCCCGCGCCGGTGAGGAAGCCTTGCTCGCCCATCCGTGGCCCGGTAACGTTAGGGAACTGCGCCACGCGATCGAGCGCGCTGCGATTCTCACCCCAGGGTCCCTGCTGGAGCCAGAAGCCCTGTTCGAGCAGAGTGAACTGCCAGTGCCTGTGGACAACAGGGAACTCGGCAAATACCTGCAAGGCTGCGAAGAGCGTTACATCCGCGATGCGCTGGCGCGCAACGACAGCCACCTCGGACGCACGGCCGAAAGCCTCGGCATCAGCCGCAAGAATTTGTGGGAAAAGATGAAAAAGCTCGGGATTTCTTCCTCTGATTAACCAAGGCTGAAGACAAATAGTTAAGTGCTAGCTCTCATTCGGTATCGAATCACATGGCTCTTGAGATAGGCTTGAGATAGGCTTTTTGCAGCTTTATTTGAAACGCCTTTTGAAGCGATTTTTCCGAAGGCCTGAGACGACCGAAGATCGGACATAGACTCGGTCTGCACGACTGGCCGTTCAGACTGACATCACCAAAACGGCCGTTCGCGTTACCCAGACAAGCCTGTGTCCACT
This sequence comes from Thiobacillus sp., assembly GCA_024709685.1. Lineage (GTDB taxonomy): Bacteria > Pseudomonadota > Gammaproteobacteria > Burkholderiales > Thiobacillaceae > Thiobacillus. The sequence continues at coordinate 1,270 of JANJWF010000164.1, read as the reverse complement.
ACTGATTGCACTGCGGACGAAGAAAATCGAAAGCCCTTTGTCGCCTTCGGCCGAGAAGCTGCCTCTTTGAGAAACCGTTTCAGAAGATCCGAATCACCATTTCCAGGAATTGCGAGGGCACCAGGCATGCACCACCGCAAGCCCATCGGCGAACACAGCCACACAGGCGCAGCAGCGCGCCCTCAGGCAGCAGATGCCTGCCCCGGCCGGATGCGGAACCACAGTGCGTATAGCGCCGGCACGAATAGCAGGCTGATGGCGGTGCCGACCGCGACCCCGCCGATCAGTACATAGGCGAGCGGTCCCCAGAAGCTGTCGAAGGTCAGCGGCACGAAGGCGAACGCGGCGGCCAGCGCGGTCAGCACGACCGGGCGGGCGCGCTGCACCGCGGCTTCGACGACGCCCTCGAACGCGCCCATGCCGGCCTCGAAGTTGTCGGCCACCTGCTGGGTGAGGATCAGCGTGTTGCGCATCAGGATGCCGGCGAGGCCCGTCAGGCCGAGCAGGGCGACGAAGCCGAAGGGCTGGTTGAACAGCAGCAGCGCCAGCACCGCGCCGATGAGGCCGAGCGGCGCGGTGGCCACGACCATGAAGGTGCCGGCGAACGAGCGCATTTGCAGCATGACGAAGATCAGCATGAAGGCGACCATCACCGGCTGCAGTTTCTGGATCGAGACGTTGGCCTTGCCCGACTGCTCCACGGCGCCGCCGATGTCGATGCGGTAGCCGGGCGGCAACCCGGCGCGGACGGGCTCCAGCGCCTTCCAGACGGCGGCGGAGACGTCGTTGGGCTGCGCGCCGTGCACGTCGCCCTGCACCGCGACGAAGGGCTCGCGGTTGTAGCGCTTGATCACCGGCTCTTCGTAGCGGATCTCGATGGCGCCAAGCTGGCTCAGCGGCAGTTTGCGCCCTTCGCGGTTGAGGAGCTCGAGGGTGTTCAATGCCTGCATGTCGAGCTTGCGCCCGGCGCTCGATCCCCGGGCGATCAGCTCCACCGTGCGGATGTCCTGGCGCAGCTGCGTGACCGGCACGCCCTCGAGCTGGAACTGCAATTGCTGCGCGACGTCCTGCGGGGTCAGCCCGAGCAGGCGCAGGCGCTCGGGGTCGGCCTTGAGGTGCAGCACCGGCGCGCGCTCGTCCCATTCCAGATGCGGACCGACCACATGCGGGTTCTGCTCCATCACCGCGCGCACGCGGTGGCCGATCTCGCGCAGGGTGTTGGGGTCGCGGCCGATGACGCGGAACTGTACCGGCCAGATCACCGGCGGCC
>JANJWF010000096.1 GCA_024709685.1 Thiobacillus sp. | reverse complement strand
AGCGGCGTTGGCTGGGCCGAGAAGCGCACCTTCACGATCGTGCCGTGATGGCTGAAATTGCAGCCGGCGACTGGGTCGGCGCAGGCGACCGGCTCCACTGCGGCCGGGCGCTTCAGCCGGTAGCCGGCCACCGCGATCGCGATGAGCGCCAACACCAGCAGCAGCGGCGCCAGCACCCGCACGGGGCGGGCCGCCCGTCCATCGCCAGCCGGAGGCTCGCCCGGCTCTTGCTTCTTCTGCTTCACGTCCATGCCCCCCGCAGCAGCGCCACGCCATGCGCACCGTGCGATTGCGCAAGCGGTACGTCGTCGCGTTCCAGTCCACCGAGGCCGAAGACCGGGATCGGGCTGGCGGCGGCGAGCGCGGAAAAGGCCTCCCAGCCCAGGGCTGCGGCACCCGGATGAGTGAGCGTGGGCAGCACCGGCGACAACAGCGCGAAGTCGGCTTCGATGGCTGCGGCATGCGAAAGTTCGGCCGCGTCGTGGCACGACACGCCCACCCATTCGCAATCGGGGCGCGCCGTCAGATCGGCGGCGGCGGCCGAATCGAGGTGCACGCCATCGGCGCCGGCGGCGCGCGCCAAGTCCAGGCTGCCGTTGATCAGTACGCGCGCGCCGAAGGGACGGGCGCGGTTCACGGTCTCGCGCGCCAGCTGCAGGCGCACCGCTTCCGGCAGCGTCTTGTCGCGCAGCTGGATCAGCCTGAGGCCGTTGTGCAAAGCGATGTCGAGCCGTGCGAGGAAGCTGTCGACGCCGAGCGACTCGGCGCGCGAGATGCCCAGCAGCGGCGGCAGCGACAGCGCCTTGAGGATCGGGAAATTGGCCGGCAGCAGCGGCGTCACTTCGACGGCGTCGGGCTGTTGCCAGGAAAAGACCTGTCCTTCGTGCGGGTGCGGCTCACCCTGCCAGCCGAACACGCTGAAGAAGTTCAGCCGCACGGCGGCGTGCGGGTATTCGAACAGCCGGGTGATCCAGCGGCCAGCGCGGGTAACGACGATGCCGAGCTCCTCGTGCAACTCGCGCGCCAGTGCGGTCGCCAGGGACTCGCCCGGCTCCACCTTGCCGCCGGGGAATTCCCAGTAGCCGGCATAGACCTTTCCAGGCGGGCGCTGCGCCAGCAGCACGCGGCCGTCGGGCTGGGTCAGCACCGCGGCGACGACTTCGGTGACGGGCCGCTGGCTCATCGTTGGCGCCCCGCCCAGTCGCGCGCGAACTGCCAAGCTACGCGGCCGTTGCGGGCGCCGCGCGCCATCGACCACTGCAGTGCAGCACGCTCGAAGCTGTCATCCGCCGGCGCACCAAGGTGCGAGGCCCAGTGGCGGGCGATGGCAAGGTAGGTGTCCTGGTCCATGCCGTGGAAGGACACCCACAGCCCGAAGCGGTCCGACAGCGAAACCTTCTCCTCGGTCGCCTCGCCCGGCTGCACCTCGCCGCCGAGGTAGCGGGTTTCCAGGTTCTCCGCCATGTATTCCGGCATCAGGTGGCGACGGTTGCTGGTGGCGTAGATCAGCACGTTGTCGGAGGGCCCGGCGAGCGAGCCGTCGAGCGCGGCCTTCAGGCTGGCGTAGCCCGGCTCGTGCTCGGCAAAGCTGAGGTCGTCGATGAAGACGACGAAGCGGTAATCGGCGTCTGCCAGCAGGTCGAACAGGTCGGGGAGATGCGGCAGCCCGGCCTTGTCGATCTCGATCAGGCGCAGCCCCCTGGGGGCATATTTCGCGTGCACGGCCTTCACCAGCGAGGATTTTCCGCTGCCGCGCGCGCCGGTGAGCAGCACGTTGTTGGCCGGCTTCCCCTCCACGAACTGGCGCGTGTTGGCGTCCACCCGCTGCTTCTGCTCGTCGATCGCCAGCAGGTCCTTCATGGCTGTCCGCTGCGGATGCCGGATCGGTTTCAAGCCGCCCGTCTGCGCAGACCAGCGCGCGGCACGGATTTTTTTCCAGTCCAGCCGATGCGGCGCGGCGCGGGTGTCGAGGCGGTCGAGCAGTTGTTCGATGCGGGGAAGCAGTGAGGCAAAATCGGTCATGCGGGGGATTCTAGCGCCGGCGTGGAAAAAAATTCGGGTTTCCGCCAGTAAAGACTTGGCCGTGCAGCGGTCGGGAGCCAATGCGACGCGACCAGCGTGCCGCCTGATAGCGTCGTGGCGACCTCGCGTCAGGTGCGGTATTCCGCGTTGATCTTCACGTAGTCGTAGGAGAAGTCGCAGGTCCACACCGTTACGCTCGCCTTGCCGCGGTTCAGGGCGACGCGCACGGTGATCTCGGCTTCCTTCATCACCGCCGCGCCTTGTGCCTCGGTGTAGCTCGCGGCGCGGCCGCCGTTTTCCGCCACCAGCACGTCGCCGAGCCAGACCTTGAGCGCATTGACGTCGAGGTCGCCGACGCCGGCATAGCCGATGGCGGCGAGGATGCGGCCGAGGTTGGGGTCGGAGGCGAAGAAGGCGGTCTTGACCAGCGGCGAGCGTGCGATCGCGTAGGCGATCTGCTTGCACTCGGCGCGGTCGCGGCCGCCCTCGACCGCAATCGTCATGAACTTGGTCGCGCCCTCGCCGTCGCGTGCCATCGCCTGCGCAAGCTCGATGGCGACCGCGCTCAATGCCAGTTTCGCCGCGGCGTAATCGGCGCTGCCGGTGTCGCGGATTTCGGGGTTGCCGGCCTGCCCGGTGGCGATGAGGATGAAGCTGTCGTTGGTCGAAGTGTCGCCGTCGACGGTGACGCAGTTGAACGAGACATCGGCCACTTCTTTCACCATCTGCTGCATCAGCGCCGGCGAGATCGCCGCGTCGGTTGCGACATAACCCAGCATGGTCGCCATGTTGGGGTGGATCATGCCGGAGCCCTTGGCGATGCCGGTGACCGTCACTGTCCTGCCGCCGACCTGCGCCTGGCGGCTGGCGCCCTTGGCGACGATGTCGGTGGTCATGATGGCGTGCGCGGCCTCCGACCAGTGATCGGCGGCGAGGTCGGCCTGCGCGGCGGGCAGCGCGGGAAGGATCTTGTCGACCGGCAGTGGTTCGAGAATCACCCCGGTGGAAAACGGCAGCACCTGCTCGGGGGCGCATTGCATGATTTCGGCGACCGCTTCGCAGGTCCGGCGTGCACGCCTGAGCCCTTCTTCGCCGGTGCCGGCGTTGGCGTTGCCGGTGTTGATCACGAGTGCACGGATGCCACCGTGGGCCAGATGCTGCCGGCACAGCGTGACCGGTGCAGCGCAGAAGCGGTTCTGCGTGAACACCCCTGCCACATGGCTGCCGGGGGCGAGTTCGATCAGGGTGATGTCGCGGCGGCCGGGTTTTTTGATGCCGGCGGAGGCAATGCCGAGGCGTACGCCGGCAATGGGCAACAGCGAGGCGGGGTCGGGGGCGGTGAGGTTGACGGGCATGACGGTTGACCGGAACGGAAAACCGCCATTTTATGCCGGGAGGGCTTGGGCTATGGAACGCGTCCCAGCAGCCAGTTCATCGCCCGGCGAAATTCCGGCCGCCATGGCCATACCGGGTCGAGTTCGATCGAACGTGCCAGCGCTGCCAGCGAAATCAGGGCAAACGTCGCGAACAACATTTGCGAGACCAATTGGCGCGGGGTGAGGAGGCCGAGGGGCATGTCGAAAAAGCCGGGGACGTAAAACAGGCTGGCAAACGCCGCAAACAGGAAAGCAGGACCGAGATACATGGCGACCCCCATCTATGACAGGCTGTTGCCACGACTCCAGCAATGATCGTGCCATGCGAAAAAATAACAGACAGTTCAATCGGTTGCGTCTGTGACGAGGCCATTCCGGCGCGCCGGTGTAAATCAATCCGACAACTGGTTTATTTGACTCCGGGCGGCGGCGCCGCGAGCCTGCGCAGGATTTCGTGCGATAGCGAGTAAAACTGCGGCGTCGGGCCAAGGTCTTCGTAGATCGGGTCGCCGTAGTCGTCTTCGGCGATGACCCGATTGCCTGGGACGTAGGGCATGGCCACTTCCAACTCGTCGAGGGCGGCACGGATCAGGTCGGCCATCAACTGGGATTCGCTGCGGCCGGGGTACATCATGTGCAACGCTTCCACCCGTGCGGCGTCGCGCAGCGGCAAGTGGACAGTGTAGGTGCGCACGTCGGTCCTTGTATGTCCTTCCTTGCTCCAGCGTTGGATCAGTTCGGCGATGCGCATGAGCTTTCCCCCGCTCCACAATGCTCTTGTTATAGCAAAGCCACCCTCAAGACAAAGCCGGAATTGAGCCCGGGCGGCCTATTCCATGCGCCGCCAGACCAGCGTGCGGTTGTTCGCCGGCATCGCGATATCGTGCTGCAGGACGAGGCCCTGTGCGCGTGCCAGTGCGTCCACCACCTCGAAGTCGCGCACCCCGGAGGCGGGATCGCGCGCCTTCAGCCAGGCGTCGAAGCGGGCGTTGCTCTCGGAGGTGAATGCGCCGTTGTAGTTGAACGGGCCGTACACCGCCAGCACGCCGCCGGGCCCAAGCACCGCGCCCACACCGGCGAAAAAGCATTCCACCTCGGGCCAGCTCATGATGTGCAACGTGTTCGCCGAGAACACCGCGTCGTAGCAGCCGCGGCGCCAGTCGGTCCGGCAGACTTCGAGCGCGAGCGGCGGCAGCACGTTGGGCAGCCCGTCCTCGGCGAGCCAGGCAAGGATGCCGGCGTGATGCTGCAACACGTCCGCGGTCTGCCAGACGAGATGCGGCAGCCCGGCGCCGAAATACACCGCGTGCTGGCCGGTGCCGCTGCCGATTTCCAGCACCCGGCGGCGGTCTGTGAACGCCTCGCGCAGCACCGCCAGGATCGGGTCGCGGTTCTGCACGCAGGATTCGGCAAAGGGCTTGCCGCTCATGCCCCGCCCTCCACTCGAACCAAGCGGCCGTCGGCCAGCAGCAGCGCGGCATGCACCGGCTTCCCCGGATAAAGGCTGGCGAGCAGCGACTGGTAGCCCTGCAGTTGTGCGCGGTGGCGCTCGGCCAGCTGGGCATCGGAAAATCCGCGGCTGTCTTCGCCGGTCTTGTAGTCGATCAGCCACACTGCATCGTCATACTCCACCACGCGGTCGAGCCGCTGCAGGCGGCCGTTCCCGTCCAGCAGCGTGAGCTCGTTGTACGCACGCCGGAACTGCGCCGGATCGAAAAAGCGCGCCAGCCGCGGCTGCCCCAGCAGCGCGCGGGCGGCGGCGTCGATGGAGTCGAGCTCGGCTTCCAGCCCCAGGCGCGCGGCCAGACCTTGCAGGTCGCGCGTCGCGCCGGGCGGCGCATGGTGTTCGAGGCAGGCGTGGAAGAGCTCGCCGCTTGCCGCAGCGGGGCTTGCCGTCGGCAGGGCGACGCGTTCTCCCACCGCCGGGGCGTCGACCCGATGCGGTGCGGCAACGCTGCGGGCGCCCTCGGCGGGAGCGGGTGGCAGTTTGTCTGGCAGGGCCATACCCTGCCAGACCGCGTCGACGCGCCCGAGCCAGGCATTATTGTCGGCGTCGCCGCTCACGATCAGCGCCTGTTCGGCACGGGTGAGCGCCACGTACAGCAGGTTGTCGGACTCGCGGTGCGCCAGCGCCGTTTCCTCGGCGAACCAGTGTTCGCGCGCAACACCGCGTTCGGCCCGGTTGCCAAACAGCGAGAAATGCAGCGGCCGGGCGGCTTCGGGCGGCCACGGCGCCAGCACGCCGAAGCTGTCGCCCCGCTGGTGGTCGCTGCCGCCCAGGAGCCAGACGATCGGCGCTTCCAGCCCCTTGGCGCCGTGGATGGTCAGGAGGCGCACGGCGTTCTCGCCATCCGCCGCCAGCCCTTCGCCCGGCGCGGCGTCGGCGTCGTCGACCAGCGAGGCCAGCTCGCGGACAAAGCCCGCCAGGGTCGGATAACGTCCGGCATCCTGGTTCAGCGCCAGCTGCATGAAGGCGCGCAGGTTGGCGGCGACCTGCGGCCGCATCGCCGCAGGCACGGCGGCGGCGTAGCGTGCCTCGAGGTCGCCCTCGAAATAGATGCGGTCGAGCAGGTCGTGCACCGGCAAGATGCCGCATAGCGCCCGCCAGCGGGTCAGCAACCGGGCGGCGCGTGCGAGCGCGGTTGTTGGCGCTTCGGCGCCTATACAACCGCGGCCTGCCCCTTGCGGGTGCAGTGTCGGCGGGCAGTCGGGCGTGCCGGCCAGCGAGCGCAGGCCTTCCCAGCCGCGCGCGCCGTCCACAGCAGCAGGGGCGAACACCCGCAGCAGATCGGCGTCGCCGCAGCCGAAGACCGGGCTCTTCAGCGCATGCGCGAGTTTCAGGTCGGCGTGGGGCAGCAGCAGGGTTTCGATGAGGGCGATCACGTCCCGCGCTTCCAGCGCGTGCAGCAGGCCGCCGCGGCGCGAAGTGACGAAGGGGATGCCCGCGGCTTCCAGTTCGCGCTCGTACACGTGGAGGTGGGTGCGCTTCCTGACCAGCGCCATGACGTCGCCGGGGCGCGCGGCGCGTGTCGAATCGGTTTGGGCATCACGCTTGCCGCCTCCCCCGTTAGGGAGGGGGCACCCTGAAGGGTCCAAAGGTTGGGGAGCGGGACCGTCTTCATTGGCCACGCCCCAGCGCCCCAGCACCTCGTCGCGCAGCATTCGGGCAAATATCCGCGCCTCCCCGTGCACCGCACGATCGGAGGCTTCCGGCCGCGCGGTGGTGAGCGGGTTGCGCAGGCCACCGGCTGTCGCCGTTTCCGTCTTTTCCGCGATCACTGGCACGCTGCGGAGTGCACCCGGGCGGCCCGCATTGGCTGGCGCGGGATGGTGTTCGGCAAAGCCGGCGACGGCGGCGAACACCGGGTTGATGGCCTGCACCACGGCGGGCGCCAGGCGCCGAGTCATGTCGGTGCTGAAGCGTGCGGCGTCGAAATGCACGCACAGGAACTCCGCCGCCGCGTCGAACACCCGCGCCTCGCCGCGGCGAAAGCGGTAGATCGCCTGCTTGGGATCGCCCACCAAGAACACCGTCATGTCGCTGTCGGCGCC
>JANJWF010000035.1 GCA_024709685.1 Thiobacillus sp. | reverse complement strand
GCGTGCTGTGGCATGCCCAAGCTCGAACTGGGCGACTTCGATGCGGTGGAGCGGCTCAAGGAAATCAACATTCCGCATCTGGCGAAGCTCGCGCGCGAAGGCTATGCGATCCTGACCGCGATCCCTTCGTGCACCCTGATGTACAAGAAGGAACTGCCGCTGATATTCCCCCATGACGCCGACGTGCAGGCGGTGAAGGAGGCGATGTGGGACCCGTTCGAGTACCTGATGGCGCGCAACGCCGACGGTCTGCTGAAGACCGACTTCACGCACCCGCTTGGCAAGGTGTCCTACCACGTCCCGTGCCACCAGCGCGTGCAGAATATCGGCAACAAGACGCGCGACGCACTGCAGCTGGCCGGTGCCGAGGTGACGCTGGTCGAGCGCTGCTCGGGCCACGACGGTACCTGGGGCGTGAAGACCGAGTACTTCGAGAAGTCGATGAAGATCGGCAAGCCGGTGTTCCGCCAGATGGCGGAGCCTGCGCCCGACTACGTGAGTTCCGACTGCGCCATCGCCGCGCGCCACATCCTGCAGGGTATGGGTGAAGCCGTCACCGCGCAGAAGCAGCATCCGATCACGCTGCTCCGCATTGCCTACGGCCTCGAGTAAACGCTAGCAAGGAGAAGAAGACATGCCGCAGATCACCCGTGACAGCCTGCTCACCCTGGAGGGCTACGCCAAGGTGCGTCCGCAGATGCGCACCGAGATCATGGCGCACAAGAAGAACCGCATGATCGAACTGGGCGACCACGTCACGCTCATTTTCGAGGACGAGAAGACCATGCGTTACCAGATCCAGGAAATGCTGCGCGCCGAGCGCACTTTCGAGGAATCGGGCATCCAGGATGAACTCGACGCCTACAACCCGCTGGTCCCGGATGGAACCAACTGGAAGGCGACCATGATGATCCAGTATTCCGGCCCGGATGAGCGCAAGGCAGCGCTGGCCCGGCTCAAGGGGATCGAGGGCCGCGTGTGGGTGCAGGTGGCCGACCAGCCGAAGGTGTTCGCGATCGCCGACGAGGACCTGGAACGCGAGACCGAGGAGAAGACGTCGGCAGTGCATTTCCTGCGCTTCGAGCTCGACGCCACCTCGATCGCGGCCGCCAAGTCCGGCAGCCCGATCCGCATGGGTATCGATCTCGATGCCTACCGGGTCGAATCGATGACACTGGCGGAAAACACCCGCGCTGCACTGGTGCTGGATCTGGCCTGAGCCAAGCGGCATCGATTGGTCGACCCGTTCACGCGATCGACGTGTTACTGGTACTTGGTCGGCCGCCTGGCCGGGTTCAAGGCGACCTGCGATCCAGTTCCTGGTCAGCGAGCGATACAGGGTCTTCCTTTGGCTCGAGGTGCGTGGTGATATGGACGTGTGGCATGGCCTCGCGGATATCGGCTTCGATGCGCTCCGACCAGTCATGCCCGTGCTGGACAGTCCAGGCACCTGGTACCAGCAGATGGACGGTGGCGAAGGCACGGGTGCCGGCCTGGCGGGTACGCAGCGCGTGGAATTCGAGGCCTTGCTGGCGATAGCCATCCAGGATTGCTTCGATCGCCCTGAGTTCCTTCTCCGGCATGGAGACGTCCATCAGGCCTGCGGCGGAGCGCTGCAGCAGCCGCCACCCGGTCCACACGATGTTCATCGCCACCAGCAGGGCGATCACCGGATCGAGCCAGAGCCAGCCGGTCGCCCATACCAGCCCGACCCCGACTATGACCCCCACCGACGTCCAGACGTCGGTAAGCAGGTGGTGTGCGTCGGCTTCCAGGGTGATCGATTTGTATTTTCGACCCACCCCCAGGAGGATGCGGCCCGTCGCCAGATTGATCAGCGAGGCCACCACCGATACGACAAGGCCGATACCCACCGCTTCGAGCGGCTGTGGATTGAACAGGCGCTCGATCGCGGCGTAGCCGATACTGATGGCGGCCACGAGGATGAGGAAGCCCTCGAATGCACTGGAGAAGTACTCTGCCTTGCCGTGTCCGTGGGCGTGATTTTCGTCGGCAGGCTGGGCCGCCAGCGACAGCATGGCCAGCGCCATCATTGCTCCCGCAAGATTGACGAAGGACTCGAGCGCGTCGGAAAGCAATCCCACCGAGCCGGTAAGCCACCAGGCCCAGCCCTTGAGGAGGATGGTGGCCAGGGCTGCGGCAATGGAGAGCCAAGCGTAGCGTTTGAGGGAGGCGGGTAGCATTCGGGGTTTGAATCGGGCGGGGAGGGTGCATTGTATCGTGTGGCCGCGCGCGGTTCGATATCTGCATTGGCAGGCGACGGATCCCGGCTTGCACGGATTCTTGCGATACTCGCACATCACCATCCCGGCGCTATGGCGCCCGCCTTGTCGGACAAGACATCATGGAAAATCTGCTGTACTGGGCCGGCATGCTGGCCGTTGCGGTGAATTCGCTGACCGGCGTACTCGATGCAGGCCGCAAGCATATGGATCTGATCGGCGTGATGATGGTGGGTGCAGCCACCGCGCTGGGAGGCGGCACCGTGCGCGACATCCTGTTGCAAAGGCAGGTATTCTGGGTCGAGGATCAGGCCTACCTGATCGTCGCCCTGGCGATCACACTCGTCGTTTTCTTCTCAGTGCGCGGCCTGCGTCTGCCGCCGCGCCTGTTTCTCATTCCCGATGCGCTCGGTCTCGCACTGTTTACCATCATCGGCACGCAGATTGCGCTGGAGTGGCAGGCACCGTGGCTGGTGGCCAGCCTCCTGGGCACGATCACCGGAATCGTCGGCGGCGTGCTGCGCGACGTGCTGTGCAACGATGTTCCGCTGGTGTTCGTGCGTGGCGAGCTGTATGCCTCGGCTGCATGGGCGGGTGCCCTGCTGCTGGTCGGGCTGCAGGCGCTGTCGGTGTCTCCGGTCATCGCGGCCTGGGCAGGAATGGCGACCGTGCTTGGCATTCGGTTGGCGGCCATGGCCTACCGCATCACGCTGCCCATCTATTCCGCACGCAAGTAGGCGGCGTGCTGCGTGCCGTCGTGTGGTAACGCTCAATGATCCCAGTGCGGTTCGCCTGCCAGACGCTCCGCCAGGAAATCGATCAGGGCTCGCGCCCGGCTCGACAGATGGCGGGTGAGCGGATACACCGCGTAGGCGGCGAGCTCGGGCCAGGCATGGTCGGCCAGCAACTGGACCAGTTGGCCCGTGCGCAGGGCTTCGTGGAGGTAGAAGGTGGGAAGCTGGACCAGGCCTTCATCGGCGACGGCAGCACGCAGCAGGAATTCGCCGCTGCTGGCGGCGAGCCGAACCGGCACGCGCACCTGGCCGGGCTCACCCGCGGGATCGCGGTAGTTCCACAGGCCGGGGTCGCGTACGTTGCTGTAGGCCAGGCAGGCGTGCAGCGCGAGGTCGGCTGCCGCGCGCGGCGTGCCGTGGCGCGCCAGATAGCGGGGGCTGGCGCATACGACGTGGCGGATGGGGGCGAGGCGGCGCGCGATCAGGCTGGAGTCCTCCAGTGAGGCGATTCGGATGGCCAGATCGAAGCCTTCCTGCATCAGGTCGACCTGGCGGTCGTTGAAGTCGAGCTCGAAGCGCACGTCGGGATGCTGCGCCATGAAGTCCTGGATCAAGGGCGCTAGATGCAGCAGGCCGAAGGCCAGCGGCAGCGCCACCTTGAGACGTCCCCTGAGCGCGCCGTGCGCTTGCGACACCGCGGACTCCGCCTCCTCGACATCGGCAAGGATGGCGACGCAGCGTGTGTAATAGTCGCGTCCGCTGTCGGTGAGGTTGAGCCGGCGCGTGGTGCGCTGGATGAGGGACACGCCGAGCCGCGCCTCCAGCTCCGCCAGACGGCGACTGACGGCTGACTTGGCGAGATTCAGGCGCTCGGCGGCAGCACTGATGCTGCCGGATTCCACCACGCTCACGTAGACCTGCATGTCGGCGAAGCGGGCCATATCGTTGCTGCTTAGAGAACAATTATTTCGCATTATCTGTATTTATTCTCATTTCGGCAACGATGACAATGATTTCACGGACGCCACCTGGCGTCGAACAACAGGAGATCATTGCCATGCCGTCCAGCCAAACCCCTTCCACCCATCCGAGCCTGCACGTGCTGCGCGTCGATGCCAGCGCCCGTTTCGAGGGTTCCGTGACCCGCCAGTTGGCCGACCTGATGCTGGAGCAACTGGGCGAACGCGTTTCCGGCCTGTCGGTCACCCTGCGCGACGTCGCGGCGGGCATGCCTTTCGTCGATGCCGCCTGGATCGGCGCCAACCTGGCTGAACCTGAAGCACGTGAGGCAGCGCAGCGCCAGGTACTGGCGAAATCGGACGAACTCGTGGCCGAACTGATGGCGGCGGACGTACTGGTGATCGCCACCCCTGTTTACAACTTCGGCGTGCCGGCCAGCCTCAAGGCCTGGGTGGACCAGGTCGCGCGTGCCCGGTTGACCTTCCGCTACACCGAGTACGGTCCAGAGGGCCTGCTGGCCGGCAAGAAGGCCTATCTCCTCGTGGCGACCGGCGGTACCGAAGTCGGGAGCGACATCGATTTCGCCACCCCGTGGCTGAAATTCGTGCTGGGTTTTCTCGGCATCACCGACGTCGAGGTGATCGCCGCCGACCGCGGCATGCTGCGCGGCGACGCCGCTCGCCACAAAGCTGCCGAACACGCTGCCCAGGTGCTGGCGCGCGACTGGCCGGCGTTGGCGGAGGCGAGTTGAATTCGTCGTCGAATCGAACCATCATGAAAATGCAGACCACCGGGAGCAGATCATGAGTACACGTACTATCCGCCAGCTTGTTCCGGCCTTCGAGGTCACCGAAGGCGCAGGTGTCACCGTCCACCGCAGCATCGGTACGCCTGCGCTGAAGAATCTCGACCCGTTCCTGATGCTGGACCATTTCGGCAGCGACGACCCCGACGAATATATCGCCGGCTTTCCAGAGCACCCGCATCGTGGCTTCATCACCTTCACCTACATGCTCGACGGCCACATGGAGCACCGCGACAGCATGGGCAACCGCGGCGATCTCAAGGCCGGCGGGGCGCAGTGGATGAAGGCGGCGAGCGGCGTCATCCATTCCGAGATGCCGCAGCAGACCGACGGCCTGATGCGCGGCTTCCAGCTGTGGATCAACCTGCCGGCCCGCGACAAGCTGTCGGAGCCGGCCTATCAGGAGTTCTCGGCCGCGGCGATTCCCGAGGTGGCGCGGGACGGCGCGCGGGTGCGGGTGCTGGCCGGCGAATTCGGCGGCACGCGCGGCGTCATCGATGACCCGGCCACCGACGTGCTGTACCTGGACGTCGCGCTTGCAGCCGGCGCGAGCTTCAGCTTGCCGCTCGACGATACCCGCAATGGTTTCGTGTACGTCTTCGAGGGCAGCGCGCGCCTGGGCGGCGAGACGCTTGCCCGGCACACGCTGGCGGTGCTGGGCAAGGGCGATCAGGTCGAGATCGAGGCCGGTGAGGCGGGCAGCCGGTTCATCCTCGTGGCTGGCCGGCCGCTCGGCGAACCGGTGGTGCAGTACGGCCCCTTCGTCATGAACACCCGTGAGGAAATCGAGCAGGCCTTTGCCGATTACCGCGACGGCCGGCTGGTGCGGGCGCGGGCGGCGATGACGGGCCATTGATAGACGGGGCGCCATGGCCGCCCATCTTTCTGCAGACAGCGCGCAGCCGAATCAATAAAATGCCGGGCATGAAAATCCTGCCCGTCCTGCTGCTGTGCCTGCCGCTTGCCGCCCATGCCGAATGGGGGCAGTTCGACCACGAATTCGGACAGGACAAACCCTGGACCGAGGTGGCAGCGCAACTGCCGCCCTATCCCAAAGCCGAAAACCTCGTTGAGTTCAACGTCTCGTCGGCTACCCGCAACCGCCATTTCGTCGATACGGCGTCGATCAGCGTCGGCGACGACAAGGTGGTGCGCTACAGCGTGGTGATCGAGGCCGCGGGCGGGGCGAGAAACGTCTCGTTCGAGGGCATGCGCTGCGAGACCCGCGAGCGTCGCCTGTATGCCTACGGCCACCCGGACGGCACCTGGTCGAAAGCGCGCAGCGCCGGCTGGGAGCCGATCAAGATGCGATCGCTGCTGTCGTATCACAAGGCCCTGTTCGAGGATCATTTCTGCCCCAGCGGCATCAACGTCCAGACTGCCGGCGAGGCAGTACGCAGCCTGCGGCGGGGGGCGCGCTGATGCATTCCGTGGTGAGGAACGCCCACCGCATTGTCGTCAAGGTCGGCTCCAGCCTGGTCACCGCCGAGGGGCGCGGGCTCGACCACGCCGCGCTGTCGCGCTGGGCCGAGCAGATCGCGGCGCTGAGCGGACAGGGCAAGGAAGTGGTGCTGGTATCCTCCGGCGCCATCGCAGAGGGGATCGCGCGGCTGGGCTGGAAGAAGCGGCCGAAGGCGGTGAACGAGCTGCAGGCCGCCGCCGCCGTGGGGCAGATGGGACTGGTGCAGGCCTACGAATCCATCTTCCGCACCCATGGCCTCCACGCGGCGCAGGTGCTGCTCACCCACGAGGATCTGGCCGACCGTACGCGCTACCTGAACGCACGCACCACCCTGCGTACGCTGCTGGCGTTGCGCGCGGTGCCGATCATCAACGAGAACGACACCGTCGCCACCGACGAAATCCGCCTCGGCGACAACGACACGCTGGGTGCGCTGGTGACCAATCTGATCGAGGCCGACTGCCTCATCATCCTCACCGACCAGCCCGGCCTGTATACCGCCGATCCACGCAAGCATCCGGATGCCACGCTGGTGATGGACGCCCACGCCGGCGACCCCGATCTCGAACGTATGGCGGGCGGGGCGGGCAGCAGCATCGGCACCGGCGGCATGCTGACCAAGATCCTCGCCGCCAAGCGCGCGGCCCGCAGCGGCGCGCACACCGTGATTTGCAGCGGCCGCGAGCAAAACGTGCTGCTGCGCCTGGCGTCCGGCGAGCCGATCGGCAGCCAACTGGTGGCGCGTCACGCGCCGCTGGCGGCGCGGCGGCAGTGGCTGGCCGACCATCTGCAGCTGCGCGGCGGCGTGGTGCTCGACGACGGTGCCGTGCGTGCCCTGCGCGAGGCGGGCAAGAGCCTGCTGCCGGTCGGCGTGAAGGGCGTCACCGGCGAATTCGAGCGCGGCGAGGTGGTGGCGGTGGTCGATACGGAAGGGCACGAGGTTGCGCGCGGCCTCATCAACTACAGCGCAAGCGAGGCGCGCCGCATCGCCGGCAAGCCGAGCGGGGCGATCGAAGCCGAGCTTGGCTACATGGACGAGCCGGAGCTGATCCACCGCGACAATCTGGTGTTGCTGGGTTGAGCACGACGCTCGACCTGATGCGCCACGGCGAACCGGTCGGCGGGCGCAGATATCGCGGCCAGCTCGACGATCCGCTGTCGGAAGAAGGTTGGGCACAGATGCGCGCGGCGGTCGGCGACTCGGCGCCGTGGACGCGCATCGTATCCTCCCCGCTGCAGCGCTGCCGCGCGTTTGCCGAAACCCTGGCAAGCGCGCACGGACTGCCGCTGACGCTGGACGAGCGGCTGCAGGAAGTCGGCTTCGGCCGATGGGAAGGACGCACGGCCGCCGAGATCGAGGCGGCCACGCCCGGCGCGCTGGCGCGCTTCAAGGCCGACCCGCTGAACGCGCGTCCGGCCGGAGCGGAACCGCTGGATATCTTCCATGCCCGGGTGGCCATCGCGCTCGAGGAACTGGTCGTGCGGCACGCGGGCGAGCATGTGCTGCTGGTCGGACACGCCGGGGTGATCCGCATGGCGTTCGCTTGGGCATTGCATGTTCCGCTCGAGCATGCCTACCGTATCGAGGTGGCGAACGCCTCGCTGACGCGCCTGTGTTTCGATGCGGGCTGCGCCCGCCTCATTTTCCATGGAGGCAGCCTGCACGGGTGGTGATCCGCGCCGTTGTCCTCTGGCTGTGTTTGCTGCTGGCGGTGCCGGCCCAGGCAGCCGCCATTCGCCTGGTCGACGACGACGGGCATGCGCTCGAATTCGACCAGCCGCCGTCGCGCATCATTTCGCTGACGCCCCATCTCACCGAGCTGCTGTTTGCCGTGGGGGCCGGAGCGCAGCTGGTCGGGACGGACGGCGCCAGCGATTACCCGCAGGCGGCACGGACGCTGCCGCGGGTGGGCGACTACAGCCGCATCAACTTCGAGCGGGTGCTGGCGTTGAAACCGGATCTTGTTATCGTCTGGGTCGGCGGAAACCGCGCGGCGGATATCCACGGGCTTGAAAAAATGGGCCTGCCTGTGCTGCACACGCGGGCCACCCGGCTCGAAGACGTGGCACGCCTGCTCCGCCTGATCGGGCAGGCGAGCGGCCATGCCGCGGTGGGGGAAGCGGCTGCACGTGATTTTTCGGCCAGGCTGGCGGCCCTGCGGGCGAGTGCCGCGCGGCAGCCTCCGGTCAGCGTGTTCTATCAGGTATGGGATCGCCCCTTGATGACGGTGGGCGGCACCCACTGGATCAGCGATGCACTGTCTCTGTGCGGGGCGCGCAACGTGTTCGCCGACATCCAGGCGGCCTCGCCGGTGGTGTCGCATGAGGCGGTCCTCAGGCGTGCGCCGGAACTCATCGTGGGCGGCAGCGACGCGCCCGAACTGCGACGCGTATGGCAGCGCTTTGGCAGCCTGCCAGCGGTGAAAAACCAGGCGTTCGCACGGATGGATGCGGATCGCCTGCACCGCCCTACACCACGCCTGATCGAGGGCGTGGCCGAACTGTGTGCGGCGGTGGCTCCTTACCGCTGACGCGATTCATCCGGCTTGCGGTTGGGGCAGTTTTCCTTGATGCAATCGGCGTAGATCTGCAGCGAATGATCGCGAATGGCAAAGCCGCGCTCCTTGGCAATGCGGGCCTGGCGTTTTTCGATTTCGGCGTCGTAGAACTCTTCGACCTTGCCGCACTGCAGGCAGACCAGATGGTCGTGGTGGTCGCCCTGGTTGAGTTCGAACACCGCCTTGTCGCTGTCGAAGTGGTGGCGTATCAGGAGTCCGGCCTGCTCGAACTGGGTGAGCACCCGATAGACCGTGGCCAGTCCGATATCCTGGCCCTCGTCGGACAGCAGGCGATAGACCTCCTCGGCGGTCATGTGGCGTTTGTCGCTCTGCTCGAACAACTCGAGGATTTTCAGGCGCGGCAGGGTGGCCTTGAGACCGATGCTCTTGAGATCGGACGGATTGCTCAATGGGGTCTCCAGAACGAGAACGCTAATACGTTATGATACGTTCTTTTCCACCCGCCCCAACCCTTCGGGTTTCCCTGGACATGCGTCATCTTCTGGTTTCTGCCCTGCTTCTCAGCCTGGCTGCCGGCTGCTCGGGCGGCAAAATCGGTCCTCACCGCATTGACGTGCAGCAGGGCAACGCGCTCGACCAGGAAAGCGTCGCACGCCTGAAACCGGGGCTGAGTCGTTCGCAGGTCGGCTTCCTGCTGGGGACTCCGCTGGTAGTCGACCCCTTCCGCAAGGATCGCTGGGACTACGTATACCTGTACTACAAGGCGGGCAGCCTCACCGAACAGAAACGCATCTCGCTGTTTTTCGAGGGCGACACGCTGGCGCGGATCGAGGGCGACCTGCCGGCGGCCGCAACGCCCACCCAGCCGTCCTCCGAGCCGACGCCGCAGGGAATTCAGCCATGAGCGTGCAGATCGCCATTTCCGGCGTGTCGGGCCGCATGGGGCGCGCGCTCCTCGAGGCCGTGGCGGCCGACGCCGAGTGCGCACTGTGTGCTGCGATCGATCGCCCCGGCAGCCCGCTGGCGGGGCAGGACGCTGGTGCCGCCTGGGGTGCGGCCACCGGGGTGCGCGTGACCGATCAGCCGGCGTCCGCCCTGCAAGGCGCGCACGCGCTGATCGACTTCACCCGCCCCGATGCTACGTTCGACTATCTCGATGCCTGTGTCGCGGCGGGTGTGCCGCTGGTGATCGGTACCACAGGCTTTGACGAGGCGGGCCGGGCGCGCATTGCGGCGGCCGCCGGGAAGATTCCCGTCGTGTTCGCGCCTAACATGAGCGTGGGGGTGAACCTGCTGATGAAGCTCGCCGAACTCGCCGCCCAGGTGCTCGCCGACGGCTACGACGTCGAGATCGTCGAGGCGCACCATCGCCACAAGGTCGATGCGCCCTCGGGCACCGCGCTCGGGTTGGGCCAGGCAGTCGCCCGGGCGCTCGGGCGCGATCTCGCCGACTGCGCGGTGTACGGCCGCGAGGGCGCCACCGGTGAGCGCGACCCCAGGACCATCGGTTTTGCCACAGTACGCGGCGGCGATATCGTCGGCGACCACACGCTCATGTTTGCCGGCATCGGCGAGCGCATCGAGCTCACCCACAAGGCCAGCAGCCGCGCCACTTTCGCTCAGGGCGCGCTGCGTGCCGCCAGGTGGCTGCAGGGCCGCGCGCCGGGCCTGTACGACATGCGCGATGTACTGAACCTGAATTAACTGTCTGAACGGGAGCCCACCATGAATGTTGTCAAGGTCTACAGCACCGGCACCTGCCCGATCTGCGTCAAGGCCAAGGCCTTTCTCGACAAGCGCGGCATCGGCTACGACGAAGTTCGCATCGACCTCGACCGCGAGGCGATGAAGGAATTTGCGGTTGTCACCCATGGCGCACGCACCGTGCCGCAGATCGTCGTCGAAGGCACCTGCATCGGCGGCTTCACTGAACTGACTGAACTCGACATGGACGGCGGGCTGGATCATCTCCAGCCGTGATTCGCGGCCACGGGCCTCGAAGGACACCCTCAAGCATTGAAGCCAGGCCCCGGTTCAGCTACAATTGCGGGCATTCAAGTTCAGGCGGGTTCGCGCAAGCGGCTCGCCTGAATTTTGTCACCCGCTTCCGGAGTCTCCCTTGTCACGTGACCAGCCCGCCATCCTTGTTTTAGCTGACGGTTCGGTGTTTCGCGGCCTGTCCATCGGCGCCGCCGGCATCACTTCCGGCGAGGTGGTATTCAATACCTCGCTGACCGGTTATCAGGAAATCCTCACGGATCCCTCGTATTCGCGTCAGATCGTGACGCTGACCTATCCCCACATCGGCAACACCGGTGTCAACGCCGAGGACGTCGAGGCGGACCGCGTCCACGCCGCCGGCCTGGTGGTCCGTGACGTACCGCGCCTGCATTCCAACTTTCGCGCCGGCCAGTCGCTTCCGGATTATCTCAAGAGCCAGAACATCATCGCAATCGCCGACATCGACACGCGGCGCCTGACCCGCATCCTGCGCGAGAAGGGCGCGCAGAACGGCTGTATCATGGCGGGCGTGGTGGACGAGGCGAAGGCGCTCGCGGCCGCGCACGCCTTCCCGGGGCTGGCGGGCATGGATCTCGCCAAGGTGGTGAGCGCGCCGGCCGCGTACGAATGGAGCGAGACCGAATGGAAGCTCGGACGCGGCTACGGCCGGCTGGCAGAGCCGCGCTTCCATGTGGTGGCCTTCGATTACGGTGTCAAGTTCAACATCCTGCGCATGCTCGCCGAGCGCGGATGCAGTCTGACCGTGTTGCCCGCCACCGCCACGGCAGCCCAGGCGCTGGCGCTGAAACCGGATGGGATTTTCCTGTCCAACGGCCCTGGCGACCCGGAGGCCTGCGACTACGCGATCCAGGCGGTCGGCGAACTGGTGGCGGCGAAGATTCCGACCTTCGGCATCTGCCTCGGCCACCAGTTTCTTGCGCTTGCTTCCGGCGCCAGGACCGTCAAGATGAAGTTCGGCCACCATGGCGCCAACCATCCGGTGAAGGACCTCGACAGCGGGCGCGTCGCGATCACCAGCCAGAACCACGGTTTCGCGGTGGATCCGGCGACCCTGACCGCCAATCTGCGCAGCACCCACGTCTCGCTGTTCGACGGCTCGTTGCAGGGCATTGCCCGCACCGATGCGCCTGCATTCAGCTTTCAGGGGCACCCTGAAGCGAGTCCTGGTCCGCACGACGTGGGTTATCTGTTCGACCGATTTATCCAGCTGATGGCTGACCATGCCCCGGTACACTAATTATGCCCAGGCGCACTGACCTGCAAAGCATCCTCATCATCGGCGCCGGCCCCATCGTCATCGGGCAGGCGTGCGAGTTCGACTATTCCGGCGCCCAGGCATGCAAGGCGCTGCGCGAGGAGGGCTACAAGGTCATCCTCGTCAACAGCAATCCCGCGACGATCATGACCGATCCGGAAATGGCCGACGTCACCTACATCGAGCCGATTTCCTGGCAGGTGGTCGAGAAGATCATCGAGAAAGAACGCCCCGACGCGCTGCTGCCGACCATGGGCGGTCAGACCGCGCTGAACTGCGCACTCGACCTTGCCAAGCACGGCGTGCTGGAAAAATACGGCGTCGAGATGATCGGCGCATCGAAGGAAGCCATCGACAAGGCGGAAGACCGCGAGAAGTTCAAGGTCGCGATGACCAAGCTGGGCCTCGGCTCGGCGCGCTCGTCGATTGCGCACAGCATGGAAGAGGCGCTGCAGGTGCAGGCCGCGCTCGGCTTTCCGACCATCATCCGGCCGTCATTCACCATGGGCGGCTCGGGCGGCGGCATCGCCTACAACAAGGACGAATTCGTCGCCATTTGCGAGCGCGGGCTCGAAGCCTCGCCGACCCACGAGCTGCTGATCGAGGAATCGCTGCTCGGCTGGAAAGA
>JANJWF010000033.1 GCA_024709685.1 Thiobacillus sp. | reverse complement strand
ACCACCGGGAAGTCCCAATTACCCTCGGGGATAGGCGAGACCGGTGTGCTGACGGTCGCGGCCTTGCCGGCGACGGCTTCAGCCGCCGCGCCCCCGGCCATCCAGGCGTCGGGTGCCTCGATCGTCTGCTTCAGCGTGGTCAGGTACAGCGCCACGTCGGCGCCGTTCAGCACGCGATGGTCGCCGGTGATGGTGAACGGGGTTCCCTGGGGGCCGTTGGCGGCGATCGCGAGGATCGCGGCGATGCCGGGGGTGGGGATCGCGGTGAAGTGCGACACTCCCAGCATGCCCATGTTGGAAATGGTGAAAGTCGGGTTGGCGTACTCGGCGGGCGCCAGCTTCCTGACGCGCGCGCGCTCGACGAGGCCCGTCCAGTCGCCCTGCAGCGCTTCCAGCGGCTTCTTCTCGATGCCATGCAGGATCGGTACCACCAGACCGCCGTCGTTCGACATCACCGCCACGCCGAAATCGTGGTTGCTGCGCTCGACCAGCTTGTCGACCGGCTGATAGGCCCAGTTCATGCGCGGGAATTTCGCCATCGCAACCGAACAGGCCTTGGCGATCGCCACTGTCACCGAGACCTTCTTTGCCTTGGCGGCAGCGGTCAGTGCGGCGGTGTCGATGTTTACCGTGACGTTGAAGGTCGGCAGGGTGAGCGAGGCGGTCATCGCGTGCGAGACCGCCTTTTCCATCGAGGTCATCGCGCGGCCCTGGCCCGGTACGTCGACCTGCGGCAGCGCGTGGGCGACTTCGGCCATGCTGGGTCGCGCGCGCGCCACGTCGGCGGCGACGATCACGCCGGACGGGCCGGTGCCGGCCAGCCCGGTGAGGTTCACGCCCAGCTGCGCTGCAACCTTGCGCGCATACGGACTTGCCTGGCGGCCCTGCGGGCGCGCCACCGGGGGCACGTTGCCGGCAGCGCTGACCTGCGCCGGCGCGGCCTTGGGCATGGGAATGAGCGCCGGCCTGTCGACTGATGGCGGCGCAACCTTGTGGGTGTCCTTGACCTTGTGGTCGGCGCTGATGGTGACGCCGGTGTCGTTGGCCTTGGCGGCGTCGTCGACGATGAAGGCCATCGGGTGGCCGACCTCGACCACGCTGCCGACATCGGCGATCGGGCCGGAGAGGAAGCCTTCCTGGAACACCTCGACGTCCATGATGGCCTTGTCGGTTTCGACCGTGGCGACGATGTCGCCACGCTTGATCACGTCGCCGGGCTGTTTTTCCCAGGTGACGACCACACCCTCGGTCATCGTGTCGGACAGTTGCGGCATCACGACCGGCGTACCGGCGTGGTGCGGAATCATTTCGGTCGGTGCCTTTTCCGCCACCACCTCGCCGGAGGCGATCGCCACGTCGCCCGCGGTGTCGGTGATGTAGCCGAGGGCTGCACCGACCGCGATCGTCGCGCCGACGTCGGCCAGCGGCCCGGCCAGATAGCCGGCCTTGAACACCTCGACATCCATGATGGCCTTGTCGGTTTCGACCGTGGCGACGATATCGCCGCGCTCGACCCGGTCGCCCGCCTGTTTTTCCCAGGTGACGACCACCCCCTCGGTCATGGTGTCCGAGAGCTGCGGCATCGTGATGGCGTAATGTTGGGACATGCTTGGTTCCTAAAGTCTTTATCCGCGAAGGGCGCGAAGGGGGGCTCTACTGTATGGCGAGAAACTCCCGTCGTGTCTCGTCGCGCCCTTCGCGGAAAATGGGTTTACGCTTTTCCGAACAGCCTCAGCACGGCCTTCACGACGTCTTCGTGGTCGGGAATCGCCGCTTTTTCCAGCGTGTGGTTGTAGGGCTGCGGCACCAGCGCCGAGTGGACACGCACCGGGGCGGCATCCAGTTCGAAGAAGCATTCCTCGTTGATGATCGCGATGACTTCGGCGCCGACGCCGACCGGCGCTTCGTCCTCTTCGGCGATGACGGCGCGGTGGGTCTTGCTGACCGACTTCCGGATGCCATCGCGATCCAGCGGTGAGAGCGAATAGAGGTCGACGACCTCGGCCGAGATGCCGTATTGCTTGTCGAGAATCTCGGCGGCCTTGAGGCACCAGTGCACCGAGATGTTGTAGCCGAAGAGGGTCACGTCGGTGCCGGCACGGGCGACTTCCGAGCCTTCCAGCGGGTGGAAGTATTCGCCGTCCGGCACTTCGCCCTTCATGTTGTACATGAGTTCGTGCTCGTTGATGAACACCGGATCGTCGCAGCGGATCGCCGACTTCAGGAGACCGTAGGCCTGCCTGGGGTTGGACGGCGTCACGACGCGCAGGCCGGCGATGCCCATGAACACCTTTTCCATGCGTGCCGAGTGCTGCGCGCCGAGCTGGTGCGCAGCGCCGCCGGCGGCGCGGAACACGCACGGAGCCGTCAGCTGGCCGCCCGACATGTAGCGCACCTTGGCGGCGGAGTTGAACATCTGGTCCATTGCCAGCCAAGCGAAGTTGACCGACATGATCTCGACGATCGGGCGCACGCCGAGGAAGGAGGCGCCGATGGCAAGGCCGCTGAAGCCGCCTTCGGAGATCGGGGTGTCCATCACGCGCAGCGGGCCGTATTTTTCGTAGAGGCCCTTGGTGGCCTTGTAGGTGCCACCGGCCACGCCGATGTCTTCGCCCATGCAGATGACCAGCGGGTCACGTGCCATTTCTTCGTCGTGGGCGCGCTGGATCGCCTCCCAGTACATGATGTTTGCCATGCTTGTTCCTTAAAATTCAGCGTCGCGGAGCGACGGCGTCGTTCCCCTCGTCCGCTGGCGGGACATACGACTTTTCGTGGGCTTTAGCCCACAGAAAATCGGAGTCCCCTTGTGGGGGAGGGATGGGGAGAGGGGTCCGGCCACGATCGTCACGCGGCCTTGCCCGTGAGCCAGGGCAGCTGCGATTCGCGGTCGGCAAGGACGTATTTCTCGAGATCCTCGACGCGGGGTTCGGGCGATTCCTCGGCGAACTTGATCACTTCGTTCTCGATGTAGGCGTCGGTTTCCTTCTCGATCGCCTCGAAGTCGGCCATGGTGAGCGCTTTCTCGGCGATCAGGCGGTCGCGCAGGATGAAGATCGGGTCGCGCTGCTTCCACATTTCCTCTTCCTCGCGCGTGCGGTAGCCGCGTGAGTCGGACATCGAGTGGCCGCGATAGCGGTAGGTCATCAGTTCGAGGAAGAAGGGGCCGTTGCCTGCGCGCACGTGGTCGACGGCCTTGCGCGCATGTTCGTAGACGACCTCGATATCCTGGCCGTCGCATTCGTCGGCCGGGATGTTGTAGCCGGCAACGCGCTTGTGCTGATGGATCACGGCGGTGGAACGCTCGATCGAGGTGCCGATGCCGTACAGGTTGTTCTCGCACACGAACAGCACCGGCAGTTTCCACAGCGCGGCCATGTTGAGCGTCTCGTGGAACACGCCCTGGTTGTTGGCGGCATCGCCGAGAAAGCAGATGGCGATCTCGTCGCCGCCCTTCAGCTGGATCGCTTTGGCCATGCCGGCGGCGAGCGGGAAGGGGCCGCCCACCAGTGCGTAGCCGCCCATGAAGCGCTTGTCGGTGTCGAAGATGTGCATCGAGCCGCCGCGGCCTTTGCTCGACCCGGTTTCCTTGCCGTACAGCTCGGCCATCACTTCCTTGGGATCGGCGCCGCACTTGATCGCGTGCACGTGGTCGCGGTAACCGGTGATCACATAGTCGTGGCCCGGGCGCGCGGCTTCCATCACGCCGTTGCAGCACGCTTCCTGGCCGGGATAGAGGTGGAGGAAGCCGCCGATCTTGCGCTCGATGTAGGCCTGGTAGCAGCGTTCTTCAAAACGGCGGTGCAGCACCATTTCGCGCAGCACGCGTTTCTTGTCTTCGATCTTCATTCGGTTACCCTTGTCGGATGGGGGCGGAAAAATTCAAACGCGCAATTATCCGGGAAACCCTAGCAACCATCAAGAAAACGCCACGCCCAGGGAATGCTCATGCTGCCTAAATTGACTGAAAACAAACAGGAAATCACCCTAAAATCGCTCGGGTCGGCAGGGCATGCGCTGTTGCTGCTGCCGGTGGCGAAGTCCTTGCCCGAGATGCCGGGCAGCGCCGAACTCAAGGCCGCGATGAAGCGGCGCGACCTCAAGATCGATGCGCTGGCGAAGTCGCCGGTGGCGGTGCAGCTGCCCGGCGGCACGCTCGCGGTCTACGCCATGCTCACGCCCGACGCCGGCACCTTCGAGACCCACGAAGGGGTGCGCAAGGCACTTGCCTTGTTGCTGGCCGAACACCCCAAGACGCTGACGCTGGCGGTGTTCGGCGACGCCGAATTCAAGGCACGCGCGGCGGAGGCAGCTGTCTACACCGCGCTGGTCAACGCGGTGCCGCTGCCGTCGCGCAAGTCCAGGATCGATGCGGTCGTGAAATCCGTGCAACTGTTCGGCCACAAGTCCGTCGACGGCTTCGCCCGCGTGCAGGCGCTGGCCGAGGGCAACCTCCTCACCCGCAGCCTCACCGTGCAGGGACCGGACGAGCTTACGCCGGGCGTATACAGGAAGCGTATCAAGTCGCTCGCCAGGCAATACGGCTGGACCGTGGAAGAGTTTGCCTTCGACACGCTGAAGAAGATGGGTGCCGGCGCCTTCTGCGCGGTGGCGCAGGGCTCGCCGGCGAAGGACGCGGCGATCGTGCGTATCCGCTGCAAGGGACCCGGGAAGGGAGCAGGGGTCGGTATCCAAAAGGGTAAGGGGCAGCAGTCAGGGAAAACCGTGGCCTTCGTCGGCAAGGGCATCTGCTTCGATACCGGCGGCCACAACCTCAAGCCCGCCAAATACATGCAGGGCATGCATGAGGACATGAACGGTTCGGCGGTGGTGCTCGGCATCCTCGCCGCCGCCTCGAAAATGAGATTGCCGGTCGCGCTGGAAGGCTGGGTCGCGCTCGCCGAGAACCACATCAGTCCCCAGGCCTACCGGCAGAACGAGGTGATCACGGCGCTCAATGGCACGACTATCGAGGTCGTCCACACCGACGCGGAAGGCCGCATGGTGCTCGCCGACACGCTCACGCTCGCGGCCCGTGGCAAGCCCGACCTCATCGCCGACTTCGCCACGCTGACCGGCTCGATGCACTACGCACTCGGCAGCCGCATGTCGGGGTTGTTCGCGTCCTCCAGCGGGCTTGCCCATCAGGCTTCGCGTGCTGCCACCGCGAGCGGCGAGCGAATCGTCGTCTTTCCCTATCCAGAGGACTACGACAGCAGCCTTGATTCGACCGTGGCGGACGTCAAGCAGTGCAGCATGGAAGGCGAGGCCGACCACATCCTGGCCACCCGCTTCCTGTCGCGCTTCGTCGGCGATACGCCGTGGCTGCACATGGACCTGTCGGGCCACAGCTGCAAGGGCGGGTTGGGTGCGGTAATGAGCGATGCCAACGGCTTCGGGGTCGCCTGGGGGATCCATCTGATCGAAGCGACAGACAGATAGCTGAGCTACAACTGATCGGCGATGAACTCGGCGATGTAATCGTTCCAGCCGACCGGCCGGGCCTCGGTCCATTCCTGCGAGCGGACGAAGTCGGCCTCGAACAACGCGTGTCTGAGTGGTTCAACAAAGCGCGGATCCGAGGTCGCGAGGTTGGTCTCCTGGTTGATGCGCAGGCTGAGCTTGTCGAAGTTGGCCGAGCCCACGATGGCCCAGCCATCGTAGAGTGCAGCCTTGACGTGGGTCATGCCGGGATAGCCGTAGACCCGGATGCCATTGGCGATAAAGGCGCGGGCAGCGAGCAGGTTGGCGCTGTTCATGAAGCCGGAGTCGTTACGGGTGGGCAGCACGACGCGAATATCCACCCCGCGCTGGCGGGCCCGGATCAGCTCGGCGATGAGTTCGTCATCCGAGACGTAGGGCTGCTCGATATAGATGCGCGATTTCGCCTGGCGGATGGCGGCAAGCTGCGCGCGCAGGATCTGCGTGTCGCCGGTGCGCGTGTAGAGCGGGCGAATGTCGATGAAGTCCGGCCCGTCCGCCACGCCGGCGCCGGGATCCTGCTTCAGCGATGCGATGAAGAACGCGAGATCACCGCCGAGACCGGTGTGCGCCCAGCGCTTCTCGAAATCCTTGCGCAGGTGTCCGACAATGGGGCCCTTCACCGCCACCATCATATCGTGCCATTCGTAGCGATACTCGCGGCCGATGTTCATGCCGCCGAGAAAGGCGAGGCGGCGGTCGACGATGATGGCCTTGGTGTGGTCCGAGGTCAGCCAGGGATTGCTGACCTCGCGCACCTCGACGTTCGAATCGCGGCGCAGGTAATCGGCAATCGAGAGCGGCGGCTTCCTTCGCGAGTAGTAGGGTGACTGACGAGGAACCTGGCCCGCCGCCATGGTGCCCAGGTGGTCGACCAGCACCCGCACCTTGATCTCGCGCGAGCGCGCTTTGAGCAGATCGGCGATGCGCAGCGCATAGTCGTCGCTGTCGAAAATATAGAGGCGGATGTCGACGGATTCGCGCGCCTCCTGGATCGCCTGCACCAGCGACACGAAAAAGGCCTCGCCGTCGATCAGCGGCTGCATGCTGCCGCGGTAT
>JANJWF010000186.1 GCA_024709685.1 Thiobacillus sp. | reverse complement strand
GGAAGTCGCCCACGCCGTCGCCGTTGCTGTCGCAGAATGCCTTGACGTGCCACTCGTAGATGATGGCGTCCTTGTACCAGTGCGGGTCTTCTTCCATAGTCTCGTTCCGCTTGCAGCACCGGGTTCCGTCCCTCTCCCGGGCGTGGCGGGCTATGCTTAAGAATAGATGCAATCGCCCGTCATGCTTTGAGCCTTCACGGCACGACGACGGCAGCAAGCGTCACCAGGCCTCGGCAGCACCCATCGGATCCTGTCGAAGCGCCCTTTAATAATGTCTTGCCGTAACTATGCTTAACGGGCGAAACCGATTTTTTGCGAGCGCATGATGCCAAGAACATCCGAATTACTGAAACTGCCGGGCGTGGTGGCGGCCGAGCTATTTTCCAGAAAGGGTTTCCTGGAAGAGTCCGATGGCGCATTGACCGCAGTCGAGGCCGCCGAAATGGTGACCCTGTGCACGGCCGTCACGATGACCATGGAAATGCAGGGCGGCCTGCTAGGCCGTCTGGCGGACAACCCGGGATGGACCAGCCTCTATGGCTGGATGACGTGGGGACCCGAAATGGCCATCGTCACGGTTCACGACAGCGTGTGCGTCGTGCAGGGGCAGCAGGCTTCGTTCAACGAGTTGCTCAAGGCCATGACGGAATCCGCGAATGCCGAACCGATCAAACCAGGCGGAAAAGGAGAGCCGAATGTCGACCTTGGATGAATTGATGTCCTTACCAGGCGTATATGGTGCGATCGAGTTTTCCTGCATGGGCGAGCTGGGCCAGATGCGCGGCGAAGTGGACCGAGATCTGGCAGAGCTCGTTGCACAAATGTGCGCCGCCAATATGGCGATTTACCGCATGCAGGCCACGGGATGGACGAAGCTGACGGGTCAGCGGGGATTCCTTCCCGAACGTGGTTTTGCCTTCATCACCATGGATTACGTCGTCATGGGCATGAACGGCAAAGCGATTCTGGCGCGCAGCAAGGATTTCGATTACGACGCGGCTTACCGGCACTTTAATGGCACGGCCTGAATCCGGCACCCGTCAAAGGAGAATCGCACATGTTGGATCTGGAGAGCCTGTCAGTCCTCAAGGGTGTCATTGCCGCACTGCGCTTCTATGACGACGGAACACTCGCCGAGGCCGCAGGTCATCTGGATCAGATCGATGCGCAACTGGCGGCCGAACTGTGTCATGCGAACAACCGCATCATGCAGCATACCGGCGATGTCTTCATGGCCCTTTCCACTAAGGCAGGATGGCCATCCCGGGGCTGGTTGATGGCGGGCGACCAGGTGTCCGTTTGCGGCGTTGCGGAAGTCGCCTGCTTCGTGCGCAACAGCGAGGTGTCTTTCAACGAAGTGTTCCGCAGCTTGACGGAAATTTAAATCGCCCGCTTGTTCGCGCGCGAACCGCGTAGTGCTCTCACACCGGAATTGCGGCGCCGTGGATCAATCTGGCATCGCTGCTGCACAGGAACAGGATCACGCGAGCAATGTCCTCGGGCTTTGACCACGCGGAATGGTCGGCCCCGGGCATGGCTGCGCGGTTAGCTTCCGTGTCGATAATGGTGGGGCAGATGGAATTCGCTCGCACCCCGCTTCCCTTCAGGTCGGCAGCAAGTGAGCCGATCATTGCCACGGCAGCAGCCTTGGAAGCAACATAGGCACCGGCCGAAGGCATGTGGTTGAATGCTGCGGTAGCAGCGACATTGACCAGGGCACCACGCCCCTGCTTCAACATGGTCGGAACCACTGCCCGCGCCAAACGGTATCCGGAATGCAGGTTCATGGACAGCATGCGCTCCAGCACACTCGTCTCCGTCTCCCAAAGTGGCGCGCCCGCCAAGTAGCCCCCGATGGCGTTGACCAGGACATCCAGTCGTTCGTGCCTGGCAACGAGGTCGCTGATGGCGTCTGTCAGCCCGGATTCATTCATGACGTCGACGCCATATCCGCTGAGGCGTGCTGCGCCCGGACCGACAGCGTGTTTCAACGTGTCGAATTCACTCTCGCGGCGATAGGTAACGATCACCGTCGCACCCGCTTCGAGGAATGAAGCGCTTACGGCGCGTCCCAATGCGCCGGTGCCGCCCCCCACCAATGCCACCTGCCCCTCAAACTCACTCAACATGGTTAGCTCCTTGATCATGACTCGGGATGTCGGCGGGTCTGCGCGGCTCAAACCCGGACCTTCTTGAACTGCCAGGGATCGGTCGCATCGCGGTCCTCGTCGAACAGGTCGCTGCGTCCTACTGGCGGGGTCCAGCCGTTGAAGACGTTTAAAGCTAGCACCCGCAGGGGGCAAGTCAATCGGATGTGCCCAGCGGCCCCGGGCCGGACGCCGCGCCCGCCAGGCAGCGCCGTACGGATCAGCGTCCCGCGAAGACCAGCTCAGGCTGCAGCCGCAACACCGGGCGCGCGCTCAGCGCCGCCGCCACGACGCTCACCAGCAGCACCATCGCACAGCCCATCAGCGGCGTGTACCACATCATGCGGAACGGGTAGCCGGCCGCCACCGCCGCCTCGCCGACCAGGCCGCACAGGCCGAGTCCCAGACCCGTTCCCAGCAGGCCGCACAGCCCCGCCTGGGCGAAGATCATCGCCAGCAGCATGCGCGGGGGCGCGCCCATCGCGCTGATCACCGCGTATTGGCGCAGGTTCTCCTGGGTGAACATGTAGAGCATGACGCCGGTCACCCCGAAGCCCACCGACATCGCCATGGTGAGCATCGCCGCGATGTCGCCCACGTCCTCGGAGTTGACCAGGAACCAGTGCACGGTGTCGGCCTTGAAGTCGGCCGCCGTGCGCGCCCGCAGGCCAGTGCGCGCTTCGATGCGCGCGGCGAGTTCGTGCGGAGCCACGCCGGGCGCGGCGGTGGCCAGCACGAACGTCAGCCGGCGCCGCTCCGGCAGCAGGATGCGGCTTGCATTGCCGAGCGTGGTGTACAGCAGCGGCCGCGGCGGATAACGCGGCAAACCCGCCGACCGGCCGACGACGAAGGCGCGGTGGTCGTTGACGAGCAACTCGTCGCCTGGCGCCAGCTCGCGCGTCGGCGCGTCGAGATGGGGCGCGCCGTGCGGCCACTGGTCGCTCGCGCGCACTGGCGTTTCGAGCTTGCCGCTGGTGCCGCCCGGATCGACCACCACGGCATCGGGCGCGCGCAACACGGAAAGCGGCGTGCCGTCGCGGATCGCAGGCACGCCGGCGAGCGTCGCGTCGTCCACGCCGATCACCTGGAACGGCTGGAACCGCCCGTTCGCGAAGCGCGCTTCCGCGGTGCCCAGCGCCAGCGGCTCCGCAGACCGCACGCCCGCGACGCTGCGCACCCGGTCGAGCGCCCAC
>JANJWF010000175.1 GCA_024709685.1 Thiobacillus sp. | reverse complement strand
CACCAGCTTCGAGCGCATCCGCATGGGTTTCAAGGGCGACGTGCTGGTGCAGATGGAACTGTTCGACCATTTCGGCCAGCGCACCACACTCAAGCTGTCGCATTTCTTGCGCAATCCGGCCATCGCACCGTCGCGCTTCACTTTTACTCCGCCGAAAGGCGCCGACATCATCGGCGAGTGACGGGTCTTCGCGCCTGCGGCTAGGCCGCTTCGCGGCCACAGGCCTCGTGTAGGAGCGCCGCCCCCGGCGCGAATGCGGACGGTGCCACGGCGCTCGCATTCGCGGCGAGCGCCCGCAAGGGGCAGGCCGTGGCTGCAAAGCCAATCAATCGGTAACAGCCACGCACTGGCGCCTTCAATCCGTTGCTCCCACGACGGCCCAGGGTTTCGGTGGGATAATTTCAGGCTCATGTGCCCCCCAGACCTCTTCCAGACCGACACCCCGGAGCCCGCGCCCGACCCGCACGCGCCGCTTGCCGAGCGCTTGCGCCCGCACACGCTGGCCGATGTCGTCGGCCAGACGCATCTGCTGGGGCCCGGCAAGCCGCTCAGGCTCGCCTTCGATTCCGGCAAGCTGCACTCGATGATCCTGTGGGGCCCGCCGGGTGTGGGCAAGACCACGCTGGCGCGGCTCACTGCGCAGGCCTTCGGTGCCGACTTCATCGCCATTTCCGCCGTCCTCAGCGGCGTGAAGGACATCCGCGAAGCGGTCGAGCGCGCGCGGATGAACCAGACCATCGGCCGTGCCACCATTTTGTTCGTCGACGAAGTCCACCGCTTCAACAAGGCGCAGCAGGACGCGTTCCTGCCGCACGTCGAATCCGGGCTGTTCACCTTCATCGGCGCCACCACCGAGAATCCGTCCTTTGAAGTCGTCGGCGCATTGCTGTCGCGCGCCCAGGTCTACGTGCTGAAGTCGCTCTCCCCCGAGGAACTCGGCCAGCTGATGCAGCGCGCCTTGAAGGAACTGCCCGGACTGAAGCTGGGCGAGGGTGTCGACACGCTCCTCGCCGCCTACGCCGACGGAGACGCCCGCAAGCTCCTCAACCTGCTGGAGCAGCTCGACACCGCCGCCAGCACCGCGCAGGTGAAGGAAGTCGATGCCGCCTTCGTCGAGAACGCACTGGCACAATCGCTGCGTCGCTTCGACAAAGGCGGCGAGAATTTCTACGACCAGATTTCCGCGCTGCACAAGAGCGTGCGCGGCAGCGACCCCGACGCCGCGCTCTACTGGTTCGTGCGCATGCTCGACGGCGGCACCGACCCACGCTACCTCGGCCGCCGCTTCATCCGCATGGCGAGCGAGGACATCGGCCTGGCCGATCCGCGCGCGCTGCGGCTCGCGCTCGACGCCGTCGAAACCTACGAAAGATTAGGTAGCCCCGAAGGCGAACTCGCGCTCGCCGAAGCTTGCCTCTACATGGCCTGCGCGCCCAAGAGCAACGCTGTCTACGTCGCCTACAACACCGCGCGTGCCTTCGTGCAGGCCCATCCCTCCAGCGACGTGCCGCTCCACTTGCGCAATGCCCCCACCAGGCTGATGAAGGAGCTCGGTTACGGTCATGCCTACCGCTACGCGCACGACGAGCCCGAAGCCTATGCCGCCGGTGAACGCTACTTTCCCGACGACCTGCCGGAGCAGCGCTGGTACGAGCCCACTCCACGCGGCCTCGAGAGCAGGATCGCCGAGAAGCTGGCGCACCTGCGCGAACTGGACAGGAAAGCCGGAAAGAACTGATCCCTACCGGGTTCAGTCATCGCGGGGCACAAAGGGAAAATCTTTCAATCCGGCCTGTGCCGCGGCCTTTTTTCAAGCCGTGGCTTGCGCACCGCGCGCCTGTCAGCCTTGCGGCACCGTTTGTCCGCCCGCATGTCGCTGCCCGCCCATCGTCATGCATCATGACCGCCTCGGTTCAGTGACAAGGAGTCGCACCATGATGTTGAAGGGAATGTTGAACAAGAAAATGGCTGCAGCGTGCGCGCTGATGGCCGGCGTGGCCTTTGCGCCCGCCGCCATGGCCGATCTGTATTTCGGCGCCAACGCCGGGGCCATGATGATCGACGGCGCCAGCTACGACGACCCCGTCAATGCGGGCGTGCTCATCGGCAAGGAATGGGGTGTGGTCGCCGGCGACATCGGCGTGCAGGCAGAGTTCACCACCACCATCAACGACGGCACCTACATCGGTTTTCCTCCGCCTTACGTTCACGACGTGACCATCGACACCCTGGCCCTCTATGGCGTGTTCCGCACCGCCGGCCCGATCTACCTGATCGCGAAGGCAGGAGTGCTGCACGAAGAAGTGGAAGTCGGGCCGGCCTCGGCAGACGACACCGGCCTGGCAGCGGGCGTCGGCGTCGGCTTCAGCATTGGCGTGGCGCAACTCGAGCTGGAATACACCCAGATCGAAGAGGACGTCGGTTACCTCAGCGTGGGCGTTCGCTTCTGACGTAGCGCAAGGCTGCAAGGCGCTCGTCCACCTTCATCCGTCGGGCCGTTCCGCCTGCCGCGCGGTTTGTGGCGCAGGCGGGGCGCGTCATCTCATTGCGAACAATTCCTGGTGGAAGCGCCCGGCCACCAGTCCGTGCGCCATGAAATCATTCTTCAGCGATTCCCCGAAGCCGGCGGGACCGCAGAACCAGACGCTGGCCGATCGCCATTCCGGCACAGCGGCGCGGATCCGGTCGCCGTCGAGCCGCCCGTCCCTGCTCGAGACGAGCAGATGCAGCCGAACGTTGGCGGCCTTGGCGTCGGCGGCCAGTTTGTCGATCGCCGCCTGCTCGTAGTCGGCGGTCGAGTGGAACAGATCGATCTGCTGCGTTCCAGGCGTCCGCGCCAGCTGTTTCATGCGCGCGACGAACGGCGTGATGCCGATGCCGGCGCCGATCCAGATCTGGCGGGAATTCCCGTCGTCGAAGTGGAAGCAGCCGTACGGCCCTTCGACGGTCAAGTCCATCCCGATCTTCAGGTGGTCACGCAGGCGGCGGGTATGGTCGCCGAGCACCTTGGTGATAAACACCATGTGCCGCTCCCCGGGATCCCAGGACGACGCGATGGTATAGGGGTGGGCGCCCTCGCGCGCGTCAGAGGTGACGAACGCGAATTGCCCGGCGCGGTGCCCGGCCCAGCCCGGCCCCATACGGAGCTCGGTTTCGAGCACGCGGAGCTCCGGGTAGTAGGTGAGGCTTTCGATGTGTCCGCGGCTGCGCCGGCCGGCGCCGATGCGGCCCGACAGCGTCACCAGCGCGGCCCAGACGCCGATCAGCATGAGCACGCCGATCGCCCAGCCGATGGGCTGCGACCAGTAGCCGGTCTTGGTCAGCACCACCGAATGGTAGACGAGGACGAGGTAGAGCGCCGCCAGCCACTTGTGGGTGCGGGTGAACAGGTGGTAGGGAAACCGCTTGACCAGCGCCAGCGCAATGAGGATTACCGCTGCGTAGAAAGTCCATTCGCCGAGAAATTCGGCCACTCCGCGCTGCCCGCGCAGCCAGCCCTCGATCGTCCCCAGCGTCTCGTCTGACGGCGGCTTGCGTGCCGGCTTGGCCAGCCAGCCCCAGCCGACCATCCACTTCGTGCCCTTCGCCCACCACCAGTGGAGCAGGCCGACGATCAGCGCGGTGATTCCGAGCCACTTGTGCAGCCGGTACATCTTGTCGAGCCCGTCGAGATGCGGCTCCAGCCATTTCGGGCGTATCGCGAGCAGCATCGCGACGCTCATCGCGCCGATGGCGATGATGCCGCTGAACTGGACGAACGCGGTGCGGAACGAGAAGTAGGTAAAGGGCCGGGGCAGCAGCGTATCGGCCAGCAGCCACAGGCCGGCCAACACAAGGAGCAAGGCCAGCAGAGAGAATTTTATGCGTTTCATTTCCGATGCCTTGGCAGTGTTCGTGTGTCGAGCGATTGCAGGAAACCGCCCTACGGAAAATTATCATCCAGCGCGACGCCCGCATCAACGTCGAAAGAGCCTGTCAGAAATTTTGTGTGTGAGGCATACCATGTCAGCAAGGAGCATGTATGCCAACCAAGACCAGCAAGAGCAAGACGGCCGTGACGCTGCCGACCATTCCGAAAGAACTCATTGACCATCTGGTCAGCGGCCCGATGAGCGCCGAGGCGGTGAATGCCGCCTCGATGGCGTTCAAGAAAGCGCTGATCGAGCGTGCGTTGGGCGCCGAACTCAGCCATCACCTGGGCTACCCACCGGGTGCGGACAAGCCCGGGGACACCAGCAACCACCGCAACGGTGTGAGCGGCAAGACGGTACTGACCGAAGACGGCCCACTGCGGATCGACGTTCCCCGCGACCGCCAGGGTAGTTTCGAGCCCGTGCTTATCCCCAAGCACGAACGGCGCTTCACCGGGTTCGACGACAAGATCGTCGCCATGTACGCGCGCGGCATGACCATCCGCGAGATCCAGGGCTTCCTGCTCGAGCAGTACGGCACCGAAGTCTCGCCCGAGTTCATCAGTTCGGTGACCGACGCCGTGATGGCCGAGGTGACGACCTGGCAGTCGCGCCCACCGGGGGGATGTCTCACAGCGCCTCACACACAGAAATTCTGACACCCCCGTTTAATCGTATCGGCCAGGCGGCTTCTGATACGGGTGATCTCTATCGTTTCTGCTCGAAGTGCTTCTCCAGCAGATCCACAAGGTCCAAGTCAATCTGAACGGCGAAGCGAAGCATCGGCAGATTCTCGTTCTTCGTCGCTTCGCGCAGTCCGGCAACCGTTGAAGAGAAGGCATCCCGCAAGGCTTTGTCTGACACGCCTGGTTCGATTGTCTGCCACCAGACAGAGGCGGCTGCGGCGATCTTGCGCATCGCGTTCCAATCTGGTCGCGCTGCGATGGCAAGTGCCCGCAATTTGAAACCCGAGTAGTCGAGCAGACTGACCTCCTTTGGCACCTTGAGATGGTCGGGCCGCAGTCCGTCGATCAGAAGTCGAAAAGCGTCCGCAGCCGTCGACGCGAGAGTTTGATAGTCCTTCCCTGAAGCAGCCTTGTGAAGGGTTTGGAGCTGCTTGTCAAAACGACTGGCAGCCGCAGCGGGTAACACGGCCTTGACGGCGGCAGACTGACGCGTGGCGTCAGCCAGTGCCTTTGTTATACTCGCATCGTTTCGGGCCAGAGCAAGATCCACCATATCCTCGAAAGGGGAGGTCGCTTCCAGCAATGTTTCATTTGCGGTGTTGGCTGCTTGTACGGCGGCAGACAAGGAAAAAGCCAAAAACAAAAAAATCAGAATGATCGAAAATCTGTTCGGTTTCATGTCATTCCTCACGTATCCGCATGACCCCCAGGACGATTCCAAGAGGGTTCAACTCGAGCACGGTAAAACCCGTGTTCGAGCCTGTGGTCCCGGAATCAGCCGATTCCCTCGGCCTTGTCCAGCTCGGCCTTCTTCGGCAAGTACCAGCGAAACAGATCACGCAGCTTGCCGGAGTCGGAGCGCGACCAGTCGCGCATGAGCTCCGACGCGAAGGCGATGGCCGTGATGGGTCGGGCGCCGGCGGCCTCCACGCGCCGCAGGGCGGCCTCGTGGGATGTGGTACTGATGCCGCCGATGGCGTCGACCAGCGGGTACACCTCGCAGCCCTCCTTCAGCATGTCCAGCGTGGGCTCGGCCATGCAGACTTCGGTCCACAACCCGGCCATGACGACCTTCTTGCGGCCGGTGGCCTCGATGGCGGCGCGGTACTCGTCATCCTCCCAGGCATTGACGCCGGTGCGGTCGATCTCCGGGGTGTTTCCGAGGACGGCCTTGAGTTCCGGCTCCGTGGGCGGGTTCACCCCCATATCCACGGCGACGGTGGAGAGCACCACCGGAATATCGTAGGCAGCGGCGATGCGCGCCGCGGCTTCCGCATTGAGGTTGATTCGCTCACGCGTGGTGGAGGTGATGGTCGCGTACTGTGTCTTCTGGAAGTCGATGAGCGTCAGAACGCAATTCTGCGGGGGCAGCAGGTGGTCGGTCGCTTGGTCACGCACCGGCTGCGGGTTTGTCTTGGCCATGGTGTTCGCTCCTCTGTGCTGCGCTTGGTGACACCGACGCAATGCCATGCGCAGGAAAGTGACCTTGAGTTAAGCAGATTCGTGTAGCGAAGCAAGTCATAGTCACGAACAAAAGCGCGACGTAAGCGATTGGGCTGCTGCCGTGCATATCGTCCGGACCGGAGTATGCAACCGCAGTGCCGGAAGACCCTCAAGGGCGACTTCGGCGAACTGCCCATCGAAGTCCCCCGCGACCGCCACGGCAGCTTCGAACCGCTGCTGATCCCCAAGCACCAGACCCGCTGGACCGGCTTCGACGACAAAGTCCTCTCCCTCTACGCCCGCGGCACACCCAGCCTTATCTCGTCGATCACCGACGCTGTCGCCGACGAGGTCAAGGCCTGGCAGGCACGGCCGCTCGCCCCGGTCTACCCGATCGTCTATCTCGACTGCATCCACGTCAAAGTACGCGAAGGCGCAGTGCAGGTGAAGGCGATCTATCTCGCCATCGGCGTCACCATGACGGGCGAGAAGGAAGTGCTGGGTATGTGGCTCGCCCAGACCGAAGGCGCCAAGTTCTGGCTACAGGTCGTCACCGAGCTCCGGAACCGCGGTGTACAGGGCATCTTCATCGCCTGCGTCGATGGGCTGAAGGATGCCCCGAGGCAATCGAGGCCGTCTTCCCCAAGGCCGCCGTGCAGCTGTGCATCGTGCACATGGTGCGGCACAGCCTGAACTACGTCTCCTGGAAACGCCGCCCCGAAGTAGCGGCCGATCTGAAGTGCATCTACCAGTCCGCCACCGCCGATGAGGCCGAGCAACGGCTGGGGGAATTCGAGGCGAAGTGGGATGCGGAGTACCTGCCCATCGGCCAGTCGTGGCGGCGCAACTGGCCACGCCTGATTCCGTTCTTCGACTATCCGCCGGAGACCAGGAAGGTGATCTATACGACCAACGCCATCGAATCGGTGAACATGAGTTTGCGGAAACCGACCAAGAACCGGGGCTCGTTCCCGAGCGACGAGGTACTGCTGAAGCTGTTCTATCTGGCGCTTCGGAACACCAGCCGGAAATGGACGATGCCGATCCGGGATTGGAAAGCTGCGCTGGCCCGATTTACCATCCAGTTCGAGGAGAGGCTTCCTCAGCTGTGATTGAAACCCCGTTTACACAAAAAATCGGACAGGCCCAAGACGGGGCGAGCAAGCAGTAAGAAACAACGCAGCAATGCAAAGAAAAGCGGTCGCTCTCATGACGCCCAACGCTTCGCTTGAGCGGCAGGGCAAAGCGCGTAGCGGTTTGGCCTGTCCGCCTCGAAGCATTGTTGGGCACTCTTACTCCCACGGCAACATGAGCGTTAATAATGCAAGCTCCCCATCCAAAAACTCGTAGTGGCGCCAGATGCTTTTTTCTTCCATACGAATCCACGCTTCGGAGCCAGCAGACGGCTTCGATAACCGCAAATGGCGCGCTTCGACCGAGTTCACGGCTTCTGCGAAAGAACTGTAGCAAGGCACGCCCAAGATCCCAGAATCGACGGCCATGAATCCATCACGCTCCTTCACATAGCACCAAATCGTTTCAAGAACCTGATGCTCGTTGAATCTCAACTCGAAACCAGCGTCTTTGGCGGCTGAGGAGTAAGCGTCCGCAGTATTCTCGTGTAGGCGGTCAAATTCATAGATAACCTCCATGTCGTAGTGCTCGAGCAGCCCAATGACCGCATCATCTTTCAACTTGCGGTTCAAATAACCAACGAGATTCATTTTGGGGCCCAACGTCGAAGCTCAGCCGACGGACAAAAGCGAAGCTTTTGGCCGGTCGGATGCAGCGTAGTGTTGGGCGTTACTGAAACACCAGTGCCACGGCTCATATTGAAACCCCAATGTATTGCCAGCGGGATAAGAGAGATAGTAGCCGAATTCAGCCGCACGATCGGAAAGCCATTCATATGCGGGGGTTTGCGCGAACTCGACTTCAAGCGCTCGGCTGCGGGAAGTCGAAAGATCGACGGCACAGCCTGTGTGGTGTTCGCTGAAGCCAGGAGGTGCGCAAATTGTAAGAATGCTTTCAATCGCTGCCCCCATTTCAAGTTTCCGGCGAAAAATTTCCGCTTGTCGCTCAAAGCTGCGGAAGGCGGAAACAATGAATACGTCAATGCCGCCCGCGAGCGCTCCGGCTTTGAGTTGGCGCCACGCGCTCGCGGCCGACGGCACAAGCAAGTGTTCTCGGCCGTCCACTCCAACCTCAGCGACTTCAAGCGCCACAGCTTCGTCGCACTGCCGTAAGCCACGGGCCGCTATCAATTCGGCCGAAATTCCAAGTGCGTTGAGGTGCGGATTCATGCGGACTTAGACGCCCAACGTTTAGCTTGAGGGGCGCGGAGACAGCCGGCGGCGCCGGCTGTCGGAGCGTCCCACTCGAAGCGCTTGTTAGGGCTTGACACTGTGAAATGCTTTAATCTCTTCATAGCATTTGCTGCAAACTAGAGCGTGATTTGTGAACTTCCTGAACTTCTCGGTTTTGTCTTCTTCCTGAAGAAACAAATATTCACAGGCATAGCACCAACCTTGAAGATCATTTTGGTCGGTGAACCGCCCCGGGTTTCGCGGAGGCCATTTGGTTTAAGTACAGGCTGTTGACTCGGCCTGTTCGGCGAGTTGCCGGTAGTAGTTTGCCTCAGCTTCTGCGGGCGGGATATAGCCGATGGGTTCGAGCAGTCGGACGTGGT
>JANJWF010000166.1 GCA_024709685.1 Thiobacillus sp. | reverse complement strand
CTGACTCGACACGCATGCGGAGTTTCGGTTATGATGCGCCCCGCATTAGGCGCGTAGCTCAGCTGGTTAGAGCACCACCTTGACATGGTGGGGGTCGTTGGTTCGAGTCCAATCGCGCCTACCATTTTCCGGGCGAGTCCGTTGCAGCGCCCGGGATCGCTGCAAGATCACCGAAAGCCGCCGAGCGCGGCTTTTTCTTTGTGCGCCCGGCACGGGCGCGTCCAAAACTTTCTGTACCGGATCTGGGCGCAGGCACGACTCCGGCGGCGTGGCAACGCTTCAGCGTACCAGATTGGAAAGCGGTTCCTCGGCCGCGCTCTGGTCGATTTCGCTCATGTGCCGGATCAGTGCCTCCAAGTTCGCATCCAGGCTGGCCAGTGCGGCGTTCGGCATTTTCGCAAGCGCATCGCTGACCGGCCCGGTCAGCGGCTTCGGCGCGCGTTCGATGACCGCTTTGCCGGCTTCCGTCAAACGCAGCCGGACCACGCGCCGGTCTTCCTCGCTGCGCAGGCGTTCGATCAGTCCGGCGCGCCCCAACTTGTCGAGCAGATTGCTGGCAGTGGAGACATGGATGGAGAGCGCCTGACCGAGCTGTGAAACCTTGATGTCGGGTTGCTCGGCGATGGTGGCCAGTATCCAGACCTGGGTGCCGCTGATGCCACAGGCACTTTCCAGAGCGCGGGAATGCTGGCGTACGGCACCGACGATGATGCGGAACTTGCGCAAGGTTTCCAGAACAAGCGGCGAGGTCATTGGATAGTTATTTGTCTCACGAATCGGAAGGAAGGCGGCCCAGCGGGTAGCGCGTGGTGGCAGCTCGTCCAGCGCCGAATCGTACTGTCTCGGCCGGAAAAACACACCAATAGTTTGATAGAAAACTATTTATGTGGATAATATCTGTTCGCAGGTCTCACAGCCTCACGCCATCACCGCCAGAAGAAATGTCCGACCGGTGCGGCGGCGACTCGCAACGTCCATGGCGATTCGTCGTCGCCAAAAAAATCTGAAACGACGCCTGAGCGTTTCCCTCTCCCCGTCCTCCCCGCGCAAGTGGGCGAGGGGGAAAGTCTCGCTCTGCGAGTCTCACGTCATTAAGGAGTCAGCATGAACAGCCTTCCTTTTCCCTTGCGCCGCATTCCACGCGAATCTGCCGAAACAGGCAGCAATGTTTTTCCGGTAGCCGCCTCGTTCGCAGGCGCGCTCACGAAATCAGCCGGCGATAGACTGGACATTCCGCGATACAAGGCCTATTCGCTGACCAATTTCCGTGACATTCCACAAATGGCCGGGCTTCCCGAAGCGCTCAAGTTCGATATCGAGGTGGTCGGCCAGGTTTTGCCGTTCAAGGTCAACAATTTCGTACTCGATCAGTTGATCGACTGGGAACGCGTACCGGAAGATCCGCTTTTCGTGCTGACCTTTCCGCAGCGCGCCATGCTCGCCCCCGCGCACTACGACGAGATTGCCGCACTGCTCAAAGCCGGCGCCGACAAGCCACGAATCAAGGCCGCCGCCAATCGCATCCAGCTCGAGCTCAACCCGCATCCGGCCGGGCAGCTCAGCCATAACGTGCCGTCTCTGGAAGGCGAACCCCTGGCCGGCATGCAGCACAAATACCGGGAGACGGTATTGTTCTTTCCCAGCCAGGGCCAGACCTGCCATGCCTATTGCAGCTTCTGCTTCCGCTGGCCGCAATTCGTCGGCCTGACCGAGCTGAAATTCGCCAGCCGCGAGGTGGATCGCCTGATCGACTACCTGCGCAGCCACCCCGAAGTCAGCGACGTGCTGTTCACCGGTGGTGACCCCATGGTCATGTCAACCAGCAACCTCGCGCGTTATATCGAGCCCCTGCTCGAGGCCGATCTGCCCGGTCTGCGTCGCATCCGCATCGGCACCAAGGCACTGAGCTACTGGCCATACCGCTTTCTCGACGAAGACGGCGATGGACTCATGGCGCTGTTCGAACGAATCACGGGCAGCGGCCGCCATCTTGCAGTGATGGCGCACTTCAACCATCCGCGCGAACTGGAGCCGGAAGCGGTGCAAAGGGCTATCGCCCGGATGCGTCAGACCGGCGCGGTGATACGCACCCAGTCGCCCTTGCTGCGTCATATCAACGACGATCCGGCACGCTGGGCCGAAATGTGGAATCGCCAGGTCGATCTGGGTTGCGTGCCGTATTACATGTTCCTGTCACGTGACACCGGCGCCCACGAGTACTTCAGCGTGCCGCTGGTGCGCGCCTGGGAGATCTACCGCCAGGCCTATCAGCGTGTCAGCGGTCTGTGCCGCACCGTCCGCGGTCCCAGCATGTCAGCCGATCCTGGCAAGGTCCAGGTCCTGGGTACCAGCGAGATCGGTGGCGAGAAGGTGCTGCAATTGCGCTTCCTCCAGGGCCGCAATCCGGATTGGGTGCACCGGCCATTCTTTGCCGCCTACGACGAGAGCGCCACCTGGCTGAATGAACTGAAACCTGCCTTCGGTGAATCCCGATTCTTCTTCGAAGACAATGTCGGGACTGCCTGAGCCGATTCTTCACGATGCCAGCCTCACCGACGTGACCCTG
The DNA here is from genome assembly GCA_024709685.1 of Thiobacillus sp. Taxonomy (GTDB): domain Bacteria; phylum Pseudomonadota; class Gammaproteobacteria; order Burkholderiales; family Thiobacillaceae; genus Thiobacillus. The sequence goes on along the minus strand of JANJWF010000166.1, from coordinate 5 downwards.
TCCGA
>JANJWF010000143.1 GCA_024709685.1 Thiobacillus sp. | reverse complement strand
CACCAGGATCACCTGCCGCTTCGGATGGTGGCGCGACAGGAACAGCACCACGCCGAGGATCTGGTTGTCGACCTTCGAGGTCGGCAGGCTGAGCGGGATGTCGTTGCTGATCGCCTGCGTCTGCAGGAACAGCTTGCCGGTGGCGGCGTCGTGGCTGTGCGGGGCCAGCGGCACACCGTCTTCGATGCTGTCGAGCTTGCAGATGATCTCGTCGAGAAAGCGGCTGGCCTGGCGGGCGTTGCGCGAGACTTCGGTCACCCCCTTCTTGTTGTGATCGAGTTCCTCCAGCGTGGCGATCGGTACGTAGACGTCGTGCTCCTCGAAGCGGAATAGGCTGGTCGGATCGTGCATCAGCACGTTGGTATCGAGAACGAACAGCTTGGTTTGTGCAGCGGCTTTTTTTCTCGGCATGGTGTGATCGCGTGGACGGGAATGCATTCATCCTACCTCAAGCGGAAGGCGGCTTGTCCAGTCCAGAAACTAAAGCCGACGCGCGGCAGTCCGCTCGGTCCGGATGGCCGATTTCTCAGTAGAATGGTCATTTCGATCCCCCGAACCGGACCCCTGCATGAACCGTCGGCTGGCCTTGCTGTGCCTGGTGTGGGCGTGGGTGCAACCGCTCCAGGCCGAGGTCACGGCCCGCATCCTGCTGCAGGATTCGCCGCTGGCCGGGTTCCAGTACCACGAAGGGCGGGCGCTGTGGCCGCAGATGCAGGTGGGCGACGAGCTCACCCTGGCCCGTGAGCCGGACAATCCGTACGATTCGCGCGCGGTGCGGGTCGAATGGCGGGGCCACAAGATCGGCTACGTGCCGCGCCGCGAGAACGCCGACGTGGCGCGCCTGATGGATGGCGGCCAGGTGCTGACGGCCCGCATCGCCCGGCTGGCCGAAGTGCGCGATCCGTGGTCGCGGGTGCGCTTCGAGATCCTGATTCCACTGCAGCCCTGAAGGAGGATGTGATGGGGCGATTGGCTGCATTCACCGTGATGGCATTCGGCTGGCTGGCGCAGGCGGCCGCCGCATCGCTGCCGCTGGCAAGCCTTTCGCTGCCACCCGGCTTCGTCATTGAAGAATTCGCCCGCGTGCCCAACGCGCGGCAGATGGCGCTCGGCAAATCCACGCTGTTCGTCGGCAGCATGCGCGAGGGCAAGGTCTATGCGATTCCGCTCGCCGGCGCGCACCAACCGGTGGTGATCGCCGAAGGGCTCGAGATGCCGGTCGGCGTGGCGTTCCGCAACGGCGACCTGTACGTTTCGGCGGTGAGCCGGATTCTGCGTCTCGCCGATATCGAGGCGCGGCTGAACCAGCCGCCGCGTCCCGAAGTGGTCAGCAAGGCCTTTCCCAGCGACCCCCATCACGGCTGGAAATTCATCGCCTTCGGCCCGGATGGCAAGCTCTACGTGCCGGTGGGGGCGCCGTGCAACATCTGCGAACCCGACCCGGACCGCTATGCCGTCATCACCCGGCTCGACCTGGCGAGCGGAAAAACCGAAGTCGTCGCACGCGGGGTGCGCAACACGGTCGGCTTCGACTGGCAGCCGCAAAGCGGCGAACTGTGGTTCACCGACAATGGCCGCGACTGGCTGGGCGACAACGCGCCGCCCGACGAGCTCAATCACCTGAGCCGGCCCGGCCAGCACTTCGGCTATCCCTATTGCCACGGCGGCACGATCGCCGATCCCGAATTTGGCAAGAAGCGGCGCTGCGCCGAGTTCGTCCCGCCGGTGCAGAATCTGGACGCGCACGTGGCGAGCCTGGGCATGCGCTTTTATACCGGCAAACAATTCCCCGCCCGCTACCGGAATGCAATCTTCATCGCCGAGCACGGCTCGTGGAACCGCAGCAGCAAGAACGGCTATCGCGTCAGTGTGGTGCGCCTGCAGGGCAACCGCGCGGTGAGCTACGAAACCTTCGTCAGCGGCTGGCTGCAGGGCGAGTCCGTCTGGGGCCGGCCGGCCGACGTGCTGGTGATGCCGGACGGCAGCCTCCTGGTGTCGGACGACTACGCTGGCGCGATCTACCGCGTGTCCTATCGCGGCGGCCGCTGACCCGATCGGGCGCCGCCCGGTCAGGACGCACTGCTGCGGCCTGCTAAAATCGCAGCGATGAAACTGCTTGTCCTCGATACGTCCACCGAATGGTGCTCGGCCGCGCTGTGGCTCGACGGCTCCATCGTCGCGCGCCGCGTGCTGGCCGGCCAGCGCCACAGCAGCCTGCTGCTGCCGATGGTCGACGAGCTGCTGCGCGAAGCCGGCGTCACGCTGCGCCAGCTCGACGGCATCGGCTATGGCGCCGGTCCCGGCTCGTTCACCGGGCTGCGCATCGCCTGTGCAGTGACGCAGGGCCTGGCGTTCGGCGCCGACCTGCCGGTGGTCGGCGTCTCCACGCTGGAGTCGATCGCCGAGCAGACCGGCGCGGATTGTGTACTGCGCCAAGACCGCCCGCAGGGCGAGTACCCTGAAGGGCATGAATGTCTGGCGGCGTACCCCTTGCGGGTGCTGACCGTGCTCGATGCACGCATGGCCGAGGTCTACTGGGCGGCGTACCAGCGCGACGAGACGGGTTGGCGTGCGGTCAGCGAGCCGCAGCTGGCACTGCCCGAATCGGTCGAAGTGCCGCCCGGCGGCGACTGGATCGGCGCCGGCAACGGTTTCGTTGCGGCAGGCGATGTATTGCGTCCGCTTCTTTCGGCGCGGCTTGCGCGCATCGACGACACCCTGATGCCGGACGCCGCCGCGATGGCGCCGCTTGCCGCCCGTGCGTTCGAACGCGGCGAAGCCGTCGACGCCGCACTCGCCGCGCCGATCTACCTGCGCGACAAGGTGGCGCTGACGGTGGACGAGCGCCGCGCGAGACACGCATGAGGTCCGTGCCCGACGCGCCGACATACGAGGCGCTGCGACGCAGCCTGCGCCCGATGACCGAGGCCGACCTGCCGCGCATCCATCGCATCGAACTGGCGAGCTACGAATACCCGTGGAGTCAGGGCAATTTCTTCGATTCGCTCAGGGCCGGCTACAGCATGTGGGTGTGCGAGGCGGCGGGCGAGGTGATCGGCTACTACGTCATGATGGTGGCGGCAGGTGAAGCGCATCTGCTCAACCTCACCATTGCGCCGGCGCGGCGGCGCCAGGGCTTCGGGCGTGGCCTGCTCGAGCATTGCCTGGCGCGCGCCGGCGACCACCGCGCCGCCAGCCTCTTCCTGGAAGTGCGCACCTCCAACGCCGCCGCGATCGCGCTGTACCACAGCAACGGCTTCGTCGACCTGGCGGTGCGCGGCCGCTACTACCCCGCGCGCGATGGACGCGAGGACGCGCTCATCATGAAGAAGGACCTGCCCTGAGATGACGACCCGCGACGACGTCTTCAGCGAACTCGGCATCGGCCCGGTGTGGCGGCTGCGCGAAGCGGCACCCGAGCAGACCGGGGTGGCGCCCTGCACCTGGGAGTCGCTGGCCGTCGCCGTCGCCCGCTGCACCGCCTGCAAGCTCTCCGCCACCCGGACGCAGGGCGTTCTCGGCGTGGGCGATCGCAACGCCGACTGGCTGATCGTCGGTGAGGCGCCTGGCGCCGAGGAGGACGCCCAGGGTGAGCCCTTCGTCGGCCAGGCGGGCAAGCTGCTCGACGCCATGCTGGCGTCGATCGGTCTCGCCCGCGGCAATAACGTCTACATCACCAACGTGGTGAAATCGCGCCCGCCCGGCAACCGCAACCCCGAGCCCGACGAAATTGCCGCGTGCATGCCCTATCTGCTGGCTCAGATCGAACTCGTCCGGCCGAAGCTCATCCTCGCGCTGGGACGTGTCGCCGCGCAGAGCCTGCTCGACACCGACGAGGCGATCGGCCGTCTGCGTGGCGGCGTGCATCGCTTTCGTAACATTCCGCTGGTGGTGACCTATCATCCTGCCTATCTCCTGCGCAGCCTGACCGACAAGGCGCGCGCGTGGGAGGATCTGTGCCTCGCCCGCCGCACCATGCAATCCCTGGCCCCTGACTCCTAGCCCCTGGAACCCGCAATGAAACTCCTGCATTCCGCGCTGCGTTTTCGCGTCAATTACTTTTCCGACCTCGGCCGCCATCAGGTGGTGGTATGGACGCCGGGTGACACCCCGCCGGTCGACGCTCAGATGGATGTGGGCCCGAAGAACGAACACGAGGTGCCGAACGAAGCGTTCCGCAGCGACATCGCGCCGCTGAAGATGGGGCGCTTCTATCCCTCGCAGCTCCTGCACGCCGACAACGTGCCCGGCCCGATGTTTCGCGTGACGAAGCTCAATGAATCCAGCTTCATCGCCAACTTCAGCCATCCGCTGCAGGGCCGCATTTTCACCATCGACAGCGGCAAGACCGACGTCTCGACCGAGCCGGTGGGCCAGGTCACCCAACTGCTCGAATGGAGCGGCATGGAGACGCAGATGCAGACGCCGACCGATTTCGAGGGGCCGGATGCATTCCGTCGCGAGGATGAATTCCCAGACACCGAGTTCTACGCGCTCGCCCGCAAGGTCACCCACGTCGACGCCGTGTGTGCACGCCGCATGCAGGCGTTGTACCGCACCGTGCTGCCGGAGAATGCGCGGGTGCTCGACCTGATGGCGGGCTGGCGCTCGCACCTGCCCGATACGGTGCAGTCGGCGGTCGGCCTCGGGCTGAACTTCGAAGAACTCACCGACAACCCGCAACTCGCCGAGCGCATCATCAAGGACATCAACGCCGATCCCGTACTGCCGTTCCCCGACGCCAGCTTCGACGCGGTGGTGTGCACGGTCTCGTTCGAGTACCTGACGCAGCCGCACAGGATCGTCGCCGAAGCGAAAAGGGTGCTGAAGCCCGGCGGCATGTTCGTGGTCACGCTGTCGCAGCGCTATTTCCCGCCCAAGGTCATCAAGTTGTGGACCGAGCTGCACCCGATGGAGCGCATGGCCTGGGTCGGCATGCTGATCAAGCAGGCCGGCTTCAAGATGGTGGAAACCTATGTCGAGCGCGGCCTCAAGCGCCCCAGGGACGATCGCTACGCCGACCAGCTCACCGAGTCCGACCCGCTTTTTGCCACTTGGGGCGTGGCGTAAGTTATATTGATTTGGTTGGGTTTCGTTTGAGCATGGCTTACCTTGGGCGGCGTCGCGCTCTTGTAGGAGGCCCGCCCCGGGCCGATGGGTGGCGGTTGCGCGGCGCCGACAATCGCGGCGATGGCGCCGCTCCTACGGGGTCGCTGTTGTAGGAGGCCCGCCCTCGGGCCGATGGGGTGGCGGTTGCGCGGTGCCGGCAATCGCGGCGATGGCGCCGCTCTTACGAAGCCGTGCTGTTGTACGGAAACGAACCGGATAATCTCAAGCAACAATTCCAGGAGGCTGACATGTTCAAATGGCGCAATGGATTCAACTGGGCGAGTGCGGTATTCATGGCGCTGGCCCTTTCCGGCTGCGGCTACAACACGCTGCAGACCACCGACGAGGACATCAAGGCCACCTGGGCCGAGGTGCTCAACCAGTACCAGCGCCGCGCCGACCTGGTGCCGAACCTGGTCAACGTGGTGAAGGGCTACGCTTCGCATGAGGAGAGGGTATTCACCGAGGTGACCGAAGCGCGCGCACGCGTCGGCGCGATCCAGGCGACCCCCGAGCTCATCAACGACGAAGCCGCGTTCCAGAAATTCATCACCGCGCAGGGCGAACTCACCGGCGCGATCTCGCGTTTGCTGCTGGTCGCGGAGAACTACCCGCAGCTCAAGGCCGACGGTCTGTTCCGCGACCTGCAGGCGCAGCTCGAAGGCACCGAGAACCGCATCACCGTCGCGCGCAACCGCTACATTGCCGCGGTGAAGTCCTACAACGTCACGGTGCGCTCCTTCCCCACCAACCTCACCGCGATGGTGTTCGGCTACAAGACCAAGCCGAGCTTCACCGTGGAAGACGAGAAGGCCATCGCCAAGCCGCCGACAGTCGATTTCGGCACGCCGGCACCGGCCCCCGCCAACTGATATCCGCATGAGCCGGCTGGCCCGGGCGCCCTGGGTGCCCGGCTTCCTCCTGCTGCTCGTTGCCGTCGCCGCCTGGGCCCAGGTGGCGGTCCCCGAACTGTCGCGCCGTGTCACCGACCAGACCGCCACGCTGAGTGCCGATCAGGCCGCCGCGCTGGAAAGCAGGCTGGCCGCTTTCGAGGCGCGGCAGGGCAGCCAGATTGCCGTGCTGATCGTGCCGACCACCCAGCCCGAGGACATTGCGCAGTTCGGCATCCGCGTCGCCGAGCAATGGAAGATCGGCCGCAAAAAGGTCGACGACGGCGTGATCCTGATCGTCGCCCGGGACGACCGCAAGCTGCGGCTCGAAGTCGGTTATGGCCTGGAAGGCGCGATTCCCGACGCCATTGCCAGGCGGGTCATCGCCGAAACCATCACCCCCTTTTTCAAGGCGGGCGACTATTACGGCGGCATCGACGCAGGCGTGACGCAGCTGATGCGGCTGATCGAAGGCGAGCAGTTGCCGTCGCCCGACGCGTCGGGCGGCAGCGGCGGGGGTGATGGTCTTTTCATCCTGCTCGTTGTCGCCGGCGTCGTCGGCGGCTGGCTGCTCTCCCTGCTGATGAGCCGCCCCGCAGCAGGCGTTGTCGCCGCGCTCGGCAGCGGTGTGGCGGGGGCGCTGCTCATGGGACTCACACCCCTGCTGTTCGTCATCGCCGTGTTCGTATTTGTCGCCGTCTCCGGCGGATTCCGGCACGGCGGCGGCTGGTCGAACGGACGCGGACCGTGGGGAGGCGGAGGCGGGTTCGGCGGCGGCGGAGGCTCCTGGGGCGGTGGTGGCGGCGGATTCGGCGGTGGAGGCGCATCGGGCTCATGGTGAATTTCAAGCGCCTGGCGAGGCACCACTTCATGCCGCCGTGGGCGTGGCGGCGCGCGTTCCCGCAGGCCACGGTCGACGCGATCGAGGGCGCGATCCGTGCCGGCGAAACCACCCACAGCGGCGAAATCCGCTTTGCCATCGAGAACAGCCTGCCGGGCATCCTGATCCTGCGCGGCATGAGCGGCCGCGAACGCGCGATCGGGATGTTCTCCAACCTGCGCGTGTGGGACACCGAACACAACAGCGGCGTGCTGGTTTACCTGCTGCTGGCCGACCACGACATCGAGATCGTCGCCGACCGCGGCATTGCCGCGCGGGTCGACCCCGCCAGCTGGGAGGCAATCGCGCAGACGATGGAAACCGCGTTCAGGCAGGGCGAATTCGAGCGCGGCGCGCTGGAAGGCATCCGGCAGATCAGTGCACTGCTGGCGGCGCATTTTCCGCCGTCCGGGGATAATCCCGACGAACTGGCGAACCGCCCGGTGATCGTGTCCTGACAACAACAATCGAGGAGAAG
>JANJWF010000134.1 GCA_024709685.1 Thiobacillus sp. | reverse complement strand
CGGGAGGTTGTTGTTGAAGGACAGGTAGACGTCGCCCGGGCCGTTGTAGACGAAGGCGTCGACGTCAGCCTCCGCCGGCACGCCGGCGACGCTGGCGTCGAACACCCGTGCGTAGCTGCCGTCTGAATTCCAGGCGTAGATGTCGGCGTCGTCGTTCGGGCCCGCCACCCCGGGCACATCGGAGTTGCCCGCGGTCGAGAAGTAGGCCTGCGCGGTGGCGACCGGCGGTGGCGTCCCGGAGGTCAACTCGTCGGCACCGATGTCGACGACATTGCGCGTATCCCCGTCGAAGTCGGTGGTCGGCGCCCCCACGCCGCTGCCCTGGTCGATGGCAGGCGACGCCGCCGTGATGTGGTAGTCGCCGGCAGCCGGGTCGAGCGGCGTGAACAGCACGTTGATGTTGTTGCCGCCCTCGTCGATCACCGTCGCCGTTTGCAGGACGTTGCTGTAGCTGAGGACGAATGCCGGGTTGGCTGCCAGGTTGGTGCCGTCGGCGTAGTTCTTGCCGTGGCTGCTCAGGGTCGAGAGCATGCTCTCGTCCGGGTTGAGCGTCGGCGGCGTGCCCACGGCGTTGATGACCCCCAGATCCCAGTATGGCCCGGCCGGGTCGGGTGCAAGACCGCCCGCTCCGCCATTGAGGCTGGCGACGTTGAAGAACGAGCGGTTCTGCCAGACGATGTTGTTGAGCAGCACCGGGTTGGCGTAGGCTGGCTCGGTCGTGCCGGCCCCGAGCAGGGCCATCAGGGCTGAACTGTGCATCCCCGTGGCCACCCCGGCCGGTTGCGGCGTCGAATCGGCCGCGCCCGGCGCGAAGGCCATGATGCCCGTGGCGGTACTGTCGTTGTTGGCAATGGTGTTGTTGACGATGTTCGCCCGCAGCACGTCCTGCAGCGAGATCCCCCCACCGGCGACGCCGGCCACGTTGTTGACGATGATGTTGTTGACGATGTTCAGTCGGGACCAGTTGGTATCGTCGGTCGGGGCCGCCGCCACATCCGCGGCGTTGACCGCGAAGGCCCGGATGCCCGCACCGGAGCCGGCGCTGGTGAGGTTACCGTGAATCAGATTGGCCTCGATGCTGACGTTGCCGGTCCCTTCCACGCCGGCCACGCTGTCGCCGACGAAGATGCCGCCGCCGTCACCAGCCTTGTTCAACAGGGCGCCGAAGAACACCTCGTTGAACAGGATCCGGTTGCCGCGAATGACGTTGGCGCCGGCACTGTAGCCGTTGTGGGCGATGCCGCCGCCGTTGAAGCGGCTGAAGTTGCCGGTGACCAGGTTGTTTTCCACCCGGTAGTTTTCCGCGCCCTCGTTCATGGCGATGCCTCCGCTGCCGTCGACGCCCCCGTTGGAATGGACCATGTTGCCGCGGATCACCACGTTGTCGTTCTGCGAGTCGAAGCCCACATCCGGCGTGCCGATGCCGATGCCACCCGCCAGGTTGCCCTGGTTGCTGGTGATGTTGTTGTTGCTGATGGTGAGGTTCTTCACCCCCGCGACCGCGAAGATCCCGCCGCCCGCCTTGCCGCCGGAGATGGTGAAGCCGTCGATCAGGCTGGGCACGTTGAACGGGTTACCCGGGTTCAGCGTCTTGTCCGGCCCGGTCCCGGGCGTCTGCAGATTGCCGTCCGGGTAGGTGATCTCGCCGATGACGAAGATCCCCGGCGCTTCGGCCGCGGTGAAGGGGTCCTTCAGCAGGAATGCGGCGAAGTCCCGGGCGCCGAGGCCGTCGACCTTGGCATGGAACGCCTGCAGCCGCTCGAGCGGGTTGGGATTGGCATTGATGAAGGTGGAGCCCGCGCCGGCGCCCTGCAGGCGCACCGGTTTGTGCATGACCACATTCTCGTCGTAGTTCCCCGGCGCGACCAGGATCAGGTCGCCGGCGGCGGCCGCATCGATGGCCGCCTGGATGGTCGGGTAGGTGCCGCCCACGCCCACGGTGCGCACCGTTGCGGCGGCGCAGGGGGTGATGGTCAGATTCGCCCCGATCCGGGTGGACAGGCCGCCGACGTCGCCGCGGGTCACCATGAGGGTGCCGGAGGTCGCACCCGCCGGCACGGTGGCCTCGATGGTGCTGTCGTTCCAGCTCACGATCGCGAGCGCGACGCCGTCGAGGGTCACGGTGCCCGGGGCGGTGCCGAAGCCGTAGTCACGCATGACGTTGGTGCCGGTGACGGGATCGAGCACGGCGGTCGGGCCGAGCGAGGTCAGGACGACGCTGGCCGGCAGCGGGGTGGCGTCGGTGCAGATCACCGGCACGACACCGGCGCCGGGATCGCCGTCGACCGACTTGATCACCGGGGTGCCGCTGGGCGGCGCGGTGGAGAAGCCGGTGCCGCTGGCAGCGAATGCGCGGATCGGTACGATCGGCGTATCCACGTAGGTGGTCTTGCCCGGGGTGTAATTGAAGGTCCAGGGCGTGACCGCATAAGTCGGGTTGTAATACGGATCCGGGCTGCCGTCCGGCAGGACCGGGTCGTTCAGGACCAGGGTGATCATGTTCGGCGACACCCCGCTCGGCGAAGGCACGTTGACCGAGAAGGTCGACGGCAGCAGGGCGTTGTAGGTACCGAATTCGTCCGCATACACCCGGGTGATCTCGCGGCCGGTCCAGTCCTTGAACGAGACCGGAATCCACCCGGCGGCGAGCTTCTCGCCGAACACCGGGCTGCCCGCGTTGAACTCGGCGGTCAGGTCGTTCAGCACGAAGCCCACCACCCGACCCGCCTTGGGCACATCGGTCAGGAAGTGGAAATCCGCTGCGCTGTTCTGTCCCTGGTTCACGGTCACCTGTTTCATGTTGCACAGCGGCGTGACCGAGCCGGCCAGAGGCGGGGCGATGGGCACGCCGGGGAACAGCGCGAGCTCGGCCGGCACGATGTGCTCGGGCTGGCCGTTGGCGACCGTGCCGACGCAAAGCGGCGGCAGCAGCAGCGGGCTGGGCACCCAGGGTTCGCCGAAGTCGACGTTCTTGTCCTCCTCCTTCACGATCTTGTAGTGAGCGACCGCACCGGCGGTCGAGCCCACCGAAGGCGCCACCGCCTCGACGATGTAAGTCCCCGGAATCAGGTCCGGATCACCCGCCGCCGAGCCGAAGGCGTAGCCGCCGTCGAATACCCCGGGGCGCACCTGGTTCCAGGTGCCGAAGGCGTCCGCGCATTCCGGCGCCGTGATGCCGTGGATCACCGGCAGGTCCTGGATGCAGCCGCTGGGTTTGTTGTCGTCCCAGCTGTCGGTGGAGGCCACCTGCAGGGCGTCGCCCAGATCGAACACGCCGCCGGTGCCGGTCCGTTCCACGTCCTCGGGTCCCATCGCGAGGCCTTGCGACCAGCCGAAGGGATAGTTGTCCACGTCGCACAGCTGGATACTGCCGCTGCCGTTGCGGTCGTCGATGATGCCGTCGGGCGTCGTCGCGCCGGTGGCGTTGGTGAGGTTGTCCTGGTACAGGCAGACCTGCACCCGCGGCAGGCCGGTCTCCCAGGTTTCGGCCGCCGCATAGCGCGGGTCGTTTTCGGCACGCGTCACCGAGTAGATTGCGACGCCGGTGATGCCACCGTTTTCTCCGGCGGGGTAAGTTGTCTTGCCCCAGTCGATCAGGTTGGTCTGACCGAGGAAGAGTTGCATCGCCTGCGTCAGGACCGGGCCGGTCTCGGTACGGTAGTTGAGGGTCCCGTTGGGATTGGCGGGGTCGGCCGGGTTCTGCGGCTGCAGCACCTTGTTGCCGTTGGCCGGCCAGGCCTGCGAGGTGATCTGGCCGCCGTAATCGATGGCGGCGGTCATGCCGGTGGGCTTGAAGCGGGCGAAATCGATCTCGGTCACGAGCCAGTTGAAGAAGGGAAACACCTCGCCGAATCCGTATTCACCCGACAGGTCGGTCGGCGCGAACTGGTAGATCGAGCCGTCGCGAAAGCGGATGTTGACGTTCTGGTTCGCAATCCCCGCTTCACCGGCATCCTGGATGCCGTTCTGGTTGGTGTCGAAGAACACGCTCCCCTCGAGCGTGCCGAACCAGCGGAACGACAGCACATCACCCACGTTCACTGCACTCCCGGTCCCCGCGGTTCCAGCCGGGACCGTCACGGTGCGGAATCCGAACAGGTAGTCGAGCGGCTTGTCCCAGTAGACCAGTTGATAGGTTCCGGGCGGCACGTTGTTGATGGTGAACACACCGGTGACGGGATCGCAGGGCGCGGCATACAGCCCGGAAGGCTGCAGGCCGGGCGTCGCAACCGGATTGTTGAGACCCACCCAGCACTCGCTCACCGGCGGACCGGCGAAGTAGCCCTGCAGGTTGGGCGGACGGGAAAAGTGGTTGAGGCGCACGGTGCCCTGGATCGATCCGGTGTAGCTCGAGCGGTCGACGAAATCGGGATCGCCGGAAGGAAGATTCCACGGCAGCACTTTCACCGACTGCCCCGCGATCTGCGATGCGGAGGCGGGTCTGACCTTGACGAAACCGAATTCCGCATGATTGACACCCTGACCGAAGCCCTCGATGAAGATCTTCGGCTCGTTCGCCTTGACCCAGGCGTCGACGGTGCTCGTGCCCTCGATGGTCGAGGTCTGGATCCACTCGATCGCGCCTCCGTTGTCGTCGAACTGCGGCGGCACCACCGTGATGCCGTACTTGCCGGGGGCGATGAACTTGACCATCGCCTCGCCGACCTTGAGGTTGTAGGGGTTCTTGACCGGGTCGTTGACGTCGTTCACCGTCATCGACTTGATGACGCCGGTGCCTAGGGTGATGACGTCGCCCGCCGGGGTGTACGTCGTCCCCAGGGGATTGCCGAAAGCATCGGTCAGGACCTTGCCCGCCATGTCGGAGAGGGTGATGCTGGCGCCGCCCAGGCCGCCGTTGAGCGGGGGCGGATTGGAGACGGCCTCGCCGCTCAGGCCGCCGTCGTATTCATCCCAGGTGTTGTTGATCGGGTTGTGATCGACGTGGACGAAAATGGTGATCTGCGCGGTCGGCAGCGGATGCTGGGTCAGCCGCACCGTCACCGTGTCCTGGAAGACGACGCCCCCGGCCACGGCCGTGTAATTGGGCGCACCGCCCAGGGCATACCCGGCATCGGGAAGCACCGTGATGAAGTAGCGAACGTTGTTGGGCACATCGACCGTCAGGCCCGAGGCGCCCGACCCCGATGCGACGACCGGCGCATGGCTCTTGTGGATGTCGAGCGTGCTGCTCGGCGGAACGACCTGCACCGTCTGCGGCAGGTTCAGGGTGGTGTTGTCCTCTTCCACCAGGTAGCGGAAATTGCCCGGCAGCGTGGTACAGACATTGTTTGTGTCACAGCCTTCCACGTTGAGCGTGAAGGCGTAGGCCGGGGTCGGTGGCGCGAGGCCGAGCAGCAGGCCCAGACAGGCGACGGCAACGCCGCCCGGGTGGACACCCCGGAAACCTCCCGCCTTGATCCCCGTTCCCCGTCCGCATGCCTGCAACAGGAATCTGAACATGCCCGTCAGGTCGGTTTTCATCGCACCCCCCTTGCTCCGTATCGATGCGCTCTGATCCGCGCGGGTCACATCCACGCCAGAGCGAACATTCCTGTTGCAAGCGTAGTGAGACTGCGGCAATTCGACACCGGGGGAGAACCCCCTACTTCACTGCAGCCCGGTCTCCATTTGAATGGAGGGATCACTGTAGGGAAAAGCGCGGCTGTAGCCTGGCAGCGCGGGTTATTACTGAGGGCTCGGCCCTGCTGCGCCAGCTCAGTGATCGCCCGGTTCTGGCTGCAGTGCATGCACGATGAGGGCGAGCTCGGTGTGTCCGCTGGGCCCGAGCGGGACAAAATAATCCATGCCGCAGCCCATCGCCCGCACCCGGTGAGCCTGCACGTCGTCGCTCGTCATGCCGATGAATCTCGTCTCGGTGCTGACCCTTCTGATGTCCTGTACCAGTTCCGCGATCCGGGTGTCCTGCAATCCGAGATCGAGCAGCACCAGGTCGGGCTTGAGCATCGCGGCATGGCCGATGCCCTCCGCCGCATTCGCGGCCTCGGCCACGATCATGAGCGGCCAGCGGGCGGACAGCAGCACGCTGAGCTGCCTTCGGTAGAGCGCGTCGCCGACGAGGATCAGGGCTCTGTAACGGGTCTCCAGCAGGGATTCGACCATGGCGGCAATCTCCTCCGTGGTCGATTCGCCTTTCACGATGAGGTGATCTGCGCCGTTGCGCAGCGCGGCATCGCGGTATTCGGGAAGGTCTTGGATGGTGATGACGCATACGATCGAACTGGCGAAGACGCCCTTGATGGCACGGGTGAGGTCGAGACCGTTTCCGTGCGGCAACCGCACGTCCATGAAGATCAGGTCGTAATGCCGGCCCAGCGCCTGGTGCAGCGCATCGACCCCGTCCGCGGATTCGGCGATGTGCATGAACGGGAAGCGCTTCGCCAGCATCTGATGGAGCGATCGGCGATAGGCTGCATTGTCTTCGGCGATGAGGACGTTGATCATCGGAAAAGGCCCCCAATGGTGACCTCGGACACCTGATGCTAGGTGCCGGTGCACGGTCCACCTATAGGGACTTGCCTGTATTCGCCGAAGGGCGGTGCTGTAATTCGCCGGCTCTGTAATTCGCCGGCTAGGGTGCGGCCGCGACCCGATAGCGCCGGTAATGCTCCAGCACGCGCGGCACATATTGGAGCGTCTCGCGATAGGGCGGAATGCGGCGGCCGTATTTCATCACGGCCTGCTCGCCGGCATTGAACGCGGCAAGCGCCAGACTCATATCGCTATCGAACATGTCGAGCAGGTCGCGCAGATATTTCGCACCGCCGCTCACGTTCTGCACCGGATCGAACGCATCGGCCACGCCGTAGCGCTTCGCGGTGGCGGGCATCAACTGCATCAGGCCGGCTGCACCCTTCTTCGAGACCGCCTTCGGGTTGTAGCTCGATTCCACCGCGATCACGGCATGGACCAGCGCGCTGTCGAGGCCGTAGGCGCGGGAAATGTCATCGACCACCTTGTCATAGCGCGCTTCCCGCGCCGGCGCCGGTCCGGCCGCTGGCGCCGCCTGCGGCGTGGGCGCAGGGACCAGCACCGTATAGCGGTCGTCGGACGGCACGTTGCTGAGCGACACGGCACCGTCGGGCGCCGTGTAGGTGTAGATGTCGGCCCACACCGGCCTGCACAGGACAAGCCCGAGCAACAACAGCCAGCTTGCGGTACGCGATCTCATGGAAAGCCTCGACGAAACAGGTGGCTCATGCTGCAAAGCGTATGTGCTTCATCTATGCTCAGCAATACAGCGAACACTGTAAAAACCGGGCGCACCCATCCAGCAAGGGAAATTCATGTTCAAGCTGCTGCGCTTCTATTCGCTGGCGAGCTTCCTCGCCGTCCTCGCCACTGCCCTGCTGGTCGGCCTGTTCTACCGGCAGGTCGCGATCCAGGGCATCATGACCCTGGCCGAGCGCAACAACCTGGCGCTGGCACGCACCGCGCTGAGCTCGGTGAAGCCCGAGCTGATCGATTACCTGAACCGGGTCGCGCAGCCCGGTTTCGCACGAGCCAGCCATGCCTCCCTGCCGCCCGAGCTGGCGGTGGCGATCGGCAAGCTGATGCAGGACAACACGGTCGCCAGGATCAAGATCTACAACCAGCTGGGGATGGTCGCCTTCTCGACCAAGACCGCACAGATCGGCACCGACCAGCGCGAGAACCCGGGCTTCATCACGGCGATCAACGGCCGCGTCGCCGACACCCTGATCTACCACGACACCTTCAACAGCCTCGACGCGGAAACCGAGGAAGACAACCTGATGCAGACCTACATCCCGATCCGTGCGAGCCCGACCGATCCGGTGCAGGGGGTGTTCGAGATCTACGCTGACGTGAACGACCTGGTGCGCCAGATCGAGCACACGGAGTTCACCGTCATGGCGGGCACCCTGCTCATCCTGACCGCACTCTACGCAGTGCTGCTGCTGGTCGTGCGGCGTGCGCGCAACCTCATCGATTCGCAGAACCAGACGATCCGGGAACGCACACAGACGCTGGAGATCCTGTCCGCCCGCATGCTGCAGAACGAGGAATCGAGCAAGAAGAAGATCGCCACCGAACTGCACGAAGGTCTCGCGCAGACCCTCAGCGCCATCAAGCTGAACCTGGAGAACAACCGGCAAAGAATCGACGCCGACGACACCATCGGCCAATCGATGGCGGCCATCATCCCGATGCTGCAGAATGCAATCGAGGACGTCCGCACGATTGCGACCGAGTTGCGTCCTTCCAGCATCGACGATCTCGGCCTGCTTCCGGCCATCAACAGCCTGTGCCACAACTTCCAGCAGCGGCATCCCGGAATACTGATCACGCAGGACATCTCGTTGCAGGAGAAGGACATCCCCGCGCCGCTGAAGGTCATCCTCTACCGCATCGTCATGCTGGCGCTCGACGATATTGCGTCGCACACCACTTCCGACCAAGTCCGGATCGCCCTGCGGCGGGACGGCCAGGCGCTTACCCTGCTGGCCGACGACGCCCCGTCGGCCCCGGCTGGGCTGCCGGAAACCACGCTGATTCAAATCGATCCTCATCAGGAATCCCGGTTTGCCAAGATGCTGGAATTGACGACCCTGTCTGGCGGAAGCTTCGCGGCGGCGCGGCCCGCAGCCGGCAGGATCTTGTTGCGTGCCGCATGGAACAGCTAGTCCGGAGTGGGCAGTAAAAAAAAGAAGAAGCGCATCCCAAGATTCGCGCGATCGGGGTTCGCACCGACCAGTCTTCCCGGGCTGGTTTTTTTATTGCCTATATTGGGTTAAGCAAGCGTCGGATAAAAAGGGGAACCTGGATTTCCCATTGCCATTCGGGAGGACGTCGGATGGTCAAATGGTTTGCACAATATGCGGCGTGGGGGAACCTGGCATCCCGGCCTGTGCGATCCGACTGCCGGCCTGACTGGCGCGATGCGAAGCCGAAAACAAGCAGCAGCCCAGGAAAGGCACAAGACGAAATGACACTCGAGCCCGCAGCGCCTCTCGCCCCGGAAAGTCCAAAAATGGCCGACCTGCGCCAGCAATTGCATGAGGCGTCTACGCCCCAAGCACAGCGCCAGGTCATGGTGAACACGATCATTGCTGGCCGCAACAACGAAATCAGTGCGGCGGAGGCCAAGGCATTGGCTGCGGAATTCAGCAGGATCAACGCCGAAGCACGGCAGCACGCAAAAGATATGAGGGCTGCGGCGAAACGCTGACCCGATTCGGTCTGTTCCCCAACGGGCCCCGCCAGGCCGAACGCCGGGTTTTTTGTTGCGGACCTTCTGCGCCGCCGCTTGCCATGCACGCATTTTTTCTGCAAACGAAAAATCCGGCGCCGGGGCCGGATTTTTCGTGGCTGCTTGAGCCTGCTGTGTTCGGGCTGGTGGGCAGTACAGGGTTTGAACCTGTGACCCCCGCCGTGTGAAGGCGATGCTCTACCGCTGAGCTAACTGCCCCGAAGCGGCGCGAATTAAACCACAAGCCGATGGGGCAGGTCAATTTCGGGGCGGCCGGCCGTATTCAAACGAGGCGGGTAAAATAGCGCCTTTTCCGTTCGGCCCGCCATGATCCGCACCCGCTTCGCCCCCTCTCCCACCGGTTATCTGCACATCGGCGGCGCGCGCACCGCGCTGTTCTCGTGGGCGTTCGCGCGCCACCACGGCGGCCAGTTCATCCTGCGCATCGAAGACACCGACATCGCGCGCTCGACCCCCGCGGCGGTGCAGGCGATTCTCGACGGCATGGCCTGGCTCGACCTCGGCCACGACGAAGGCCCGTTCTACCAGACCAAGCGCCTGTACCGCTACAAGGAAGTGATCGACCAGATGCTGGCCGCCGGGCAGGCCTACTACTGCTACTGCAGCCCGGAAGAACTCGACGAAATGCGCGAGGCGCAGCGCATGCGCAATGAGAAACCACGCTACGACGGCCGCTGGCGTCCCGAACCCGGCAAGACGCTGCCGGTGCCGCCCTCCGGCGTGCAGCCGGTGGTGCGCTTCAAGAACCCGCTTGACGGCACGGTGTCGTGGAAAGATCTGGTCAAGGGCACGATCGAGTTCTCCAACGCGGAACTCGACGACCTCATCATCGCGCGCGCAGACGGCACGCCGACCTACAACTTCTGCGTGGTGGTGGACGACTGGGACATGAAGATCTCCCACGTCATCCGCGGCGACGACCACGTCAACAACACGCCCCGCCAGATCAACATCCTCAAAGCATTGGGGGCGACCGTGCCGCAGTACGCGCACCTGTCGATGATCCTCGGCGACGACGGCACCAAGCTCTCCAAGCGCCACGGCGCGGTGTCGGTGATGCAGTACTTCGAGGAGGGCTACCTGCCGGAGGCGGTCGTCAACTACCTCGCGCGGCTCGGCTGGTCGCACGGCGACGCCGAGATCTTCAGCCGCGAGCAGTTCGTCGAATGGTTCGACCTCGACCACATCACGCCGTCGGCCGCGCAGTTCAACACCGAGAAGCTGCGCTGGCTCAACCAGCAGTACATCAAGGCGGCGGACGACGCGCGCCTGGGCAATCTTGCGCGCCCCTTCCTGATCCGCAACGGCGCCGCGCTCGACGACGGCC
Organism: Thiobacillus sp.; assembly: GCA_024709685.1. Classification (GTDB taxonomy): domain Bacteria; phylum Pseudomonadota; class Gammaproteobacteria; order Burkholderiales; family Thiobacillaceae; genus Thiobacillus. The sequence goes on along the minus strand of JANJWF010000134.1, from coordinate 10,268 downwards.
CCGAGCTCAGCGCGGTCGTCGCGCTGGTGAAAGAGCGCGCCGCCACCATCGCAGAACTCGCCGACGCCGCCACCCTGTTCTACCGCACCCTGCACCCGACGCCCGAACTGCTCGCACAGCACGTCACCCCCGACGTGCTGCCCGCGCTCGCCGAACTGGCCTGCCGCCTCGAAACGCTGACCTGGGAGCGCAGCGCGATCAGCGCCGCGTTCAAGGAAACGCTCGCCGCGCACGGCCTCAAGATGCCGAAGCTGGCAATGCCGGTGCGGGTGCTGGTGACCGGCGAGCCGCAGACGCCGGCGATCGACGCCACGCTGGAACTGATCGGCCGGGACAAGGTGGTGAGCCGCCTGAAAGCCGCGCTGTAGGCGGTCACACGCGCAGACGAATCCGCTATAATGCGCGCTGTTTTTCGCCGGCGTAGCTCAGTTGGTAGAGCAGCGCATTCGTAATGCGAAGGTCGTCAGTTCGATTCCGATCGCCGGCACCAGTTGTAAAAAAACGCCGCTTGCTAGCGGCGTTTTTTCTGTCCGCTCCCCGCACCCAAACCGCCTGCAGCGTCATGAGTCCGTCCAGCCGGCAGGGCTTGCACCATGCCCGCAGACGGTTGGTCGTCAGGCGTAGCTGTCGGTCATCAGGTTGGAGAACCACTGGCGCATCTCCTCCATGTTGCGCGCGCTCGCCGGCCCCTCGCCCATCCCGCCCGCAATCGGCTTCATGCGCTTGCTGGCCGGGTCGTAGGCATACAAGGCCGTCAGCCATGACGCAGTCTTCGCCGTGATCGGCGAATAGCACGCCGAATTCGTCACCGGTGCCGGGTCGGGCGCCAGGCCGAGGAAGCCACGCACGATCACGTCGGCGCATACCTTGGCTTCCTGATTGGCGATGTGACCGGCCTTCGGCTGCATGGTCGCCGCCGAGTCGCCGAGCACATGGATGCCTTCCGCCGCGGTCGATTCATAGGTCAGCTCGTTGACGGTCGACCAGCGCCCGTCCGTACTGTTGGTCAACCCGGCCTCCTTGAGGATGGCGCCGGCGCGTTGATTGGGAATCACGTTGAGCACGTTGGCCTTGATCATCTCGCCGGATGAGGTTTTCACCGTACCTGCCGCCGCATCGACAGACTGCACGCCGACGCCCGGCCGGTAGTCGATCACGCCGGCGTGAACCACGTTGAAGGCGTGGGTGAAGAGATCCTTCTCGACGGTGATCGCGGGGTTTTCGTCGAGCACGATCACCTTCGAGCGCGGCTTCGCACGCTTCAGGTGATCGGCGACGATGCAGGCCCGTTCGTACGGGCCCGGCGGGCAACGATAGGGAGCCTTCGGCACGCTCATGAGGAACACGCCACCGCCAGGCATCGCGGCGATCTGCTTGCGCAGGATCGTCGTCTGCGCGCCTGCTTTCCAGGCATGCGGGACGCGATCCTGCGCGGCAGCCGTCTCCAGTCCCGCGACCGGATCGAACTCGATCCCCGGCGCCACCACCAGCCTGTCATAGGGAATGCTGCTCCCATTGAGCATCACCCGCTTGCCGGCCGGATCGATGGCCGTCACCTCGCCGGCAACGAGCTTGACCCCGTAGCGGTCCATCAGCCGCTTCCAGTTGAAGGTGAGGCTCTCGATCGTCAGCGCATCGGAGAGAACGAGATTGCTCATGATGCTCGAGACATAGGTTCGCTCCCGCTCGACCAGGATGACCTGCAAGCCGCTGCCGCCCCACAGCCGCAGATACTTCGCCACCGTGGCGCCCGCCATGCCGCCGCCAATCACGACCACCCGCCCCTGGATCGGCAGATTCGTGGGCACCCGCGACAAGGGTGCGTTTGCGGGAATCCACACCGGCTTCGTGCCGCGCAGGCTTGCAGGCATGTCGTCGGCGAGCGCCCTCGCAAGCGGGTGCATGATCAGGGGCGCTGCCCCCAGCGCAGCCAAAAACCTTCTGCGGTTGTTGTTCATGATCGTCTCCTCGATCGTCGGATCATCGGCGGCCCACGGTGCCGGTTCCTCACCTATCCGCGCGGGTTCTGGGCTGACTGGCGAAATACCGCCCAATCTCCCGCAGCTGGGCATCGGTGTAGGCCTTGGCATGGGGTTTCATGATTCCGGCATCGTCGTCCGTCTTGAGTTCGCGCATCTCCTTCGCGAACTTGTCCGCCGACATGCCGGCCAGACTTTCGAAACCGGAAACGGCATTGCCGTTGGTGCCGTGGCACTGAAAGCAGTTCGATGCCAGCAGGCGGCCCGGAGGCGGTGCGCCGGCCGTCTGCGCCACGCAGGCGAGCGGAATCAGCCCCAGTACCAGCACAATTGAGAATCTTGCCTTCATCGCCCGTCTCCTCATCGTGTCCTGACCGTGGAACGTGAAGATCACTATAGACCCATGAACTCGGCGTGGCCAAGTCCTCGCCAGGTTTCGGCATGACTGCTGAAATTGTCCACAAATGCTGTGGATAACCCTGGTTACAACCTGCTTAACCATAGGCGATGCAAGTGATTTATTTAGCTGCTTAAATTATTGGCGTGTCGCTTCCAGCGGGGATGCCGCAAAATGGCCCATGGCCCGGCGACTCCGAGCCTGGACTGTTCGCACCGCTGGATGGCCGCGTACGTCGATTCAGCCCCCTCTCGAACGGCTGCAAATCCGCTTCGCTTACTTCAGCCCACGGCTGCGTCGGGCTCCTCCAGCTGCGCCAGGATCTGGCGGCGCGCGCCATCGCGCAGCTGCAGGGCTGCCTGCCAGGGATCGCCTTCTGCTGCCGACAGCGGCGCACCGATGTGCACCGCGAGGGCGCTGAAATGCGGCCGCCATGATTCGCCGCGCAGCAGGGTGCGCGTGCCGCTCAGGGTGACCGGCAGCACCGGCCGGCTGGTCCGTGCGGCGAGCATGAACGCCCCCAGCCGGAACGGCAGCAGTCCCGGCTCGCTGCGGAAGGTTCCCTCGGGAAAGAACACCAAGGATTCGCCGGCACGCAGCCGTTCCTCGAGCGCGCGCGTGTCCTCGACCCCGCGCGCGCTGTCGAAGCGTTCGACGAATGCGCTGCCGAGGCGCCGCAGGGGAATCGCAGCGAGCGGCTTGTTCAGGAGTTCCTGCTTGGCCACGTAGGTGAAGCGCGGCGGCAGCACCGCCGTGAGCACCAGCGCATCGAGGAAGCTGGCATGGTTGGCCACCACGATCAGCGGGCCTTCAAGTGCGGTCAGCTGCCACAGGCCCGTCAGCCGCGGGCTCAGCCCGGTCAGCGCCAGGGCCAGCCGCGCGCAGGTCCGGGCGATCCGCCGGCGCAGGCCCAGCGTGGGCACGAGCGCGATCAGCAGCCAGGCCGCCGGCACGATGAGCAGATAGATTGCCCACGCCCAGGCGGACCAGGCGGCGCCGGCCGCGCGCCCAAACCAGCGCCGGGTCTCGGCGACGGTGCCGGCGCCGGCCAGGCGCAGCCACTGCTGCCAGGGCGGACGCTGCGCCGTGAGCAGTTCGCCGCGCTCGTAGCGCTCACGGCAGGCGGCGCGGCGGATTTTTCCGCTCGACGTTTTCAGCACCGTACGCGGCGGCGCCAGCACGATGTCGTCGGCCGGCATGCCGATCAAGCCGATGGCGAGGCCGTTGATTTCAGCGCGGATGCGCTCACGGTCCGCCGCCGTGTCCTCGCGGATTTCGGCCAGCACCACCAGCCGCTCGGTGCCGCTTCGCGCATCGGTGGCCGGGAATACCGCGACGCCGCCGCGGCGCACCCCGGGCAGCCGGCTCACCGCCTCCTCCAGCTCCTGCGGGTGAAGGTTGCGGCCGCCGCGGATGATGACGTCCTTCTCGCGCCCGGTGAGAAAGAGTTCGCCGCCTGCGAGATAGCCGAGGTCGCCGCTGTTGAGCCAGGCGCCGTCGAACAAATTCCGGTTCGCCTCGGCATTGCGGAAATAGCCGCGGGTCGCCGACGGCCCCTGGAACTGCACGCGCCCGAGCGTACGTTCAGGCAGCTCGCGGCTCTGCGCGTCGACGATGCGGAGAGCGTGGCCCGGCAAGGGCAGGCCGCAGGAAACGATGCGCTGGGCATGGACATCGCCGGCCGCGGCAGGCCGGGCGACGCCGGAGCGCGACAGCGCGGCGCGATCGACGCGGTCGATCAGCGGCCCGCGCCCAAGCGGGGGAAAAGCGAGGCCGACGGAGGACTCCGCCAGGCCGTAGACCGGGGTCATGGCACTGGCGCGGAAGCCGTAGGCGGCGAAGCGGGTGGCGAAGCGCTCGATCGTAACGGGGCTGACCGGCTCGGCGCCGTTGTAGGCGAGCCGCCAGCTGCCGAGATCGAGGCCCGCCAGGTCGCGCTCGTCGAGCTTGTTGACGCACAACTCGTAGGCGAAATTGGGCGCCGCCGACACGGTGGCGCGATGGCGGTGGAGGGTCCACAACCAGCGACCGGGCCGCGCGAGGAAGGCCAGCGGCGACATCAGCACCAGCCGGAAGCCGACGTAGAGGCTGCCCATGCAGGCGCCGATCAGCCCCATGTCGTGATAGAGCGGCAGCCAGGATACGAAGATGTCTTCGGCGGTCACGCCCGCTGCACGCTCCATCGCATTCAGATTGGCGAACAGATTGGCATGCGAGAGCACCACGCCCTTGGGGTTGCCGGTGCTGCCCGAGGTGTATTGCAGGAAGGCCGTGTCCGCCGCGCGCGGCGGAGGCGGCAGCGGCACCGTCGCAACGTGCGACAGGTCGGCGACCGTCGCGACGTGGCGCAGCGAGGGGCACTGCGCATGCAGCAGATGGCCGAGCGGTTTGGCGCGCGCGTCGGTGACCAGCAGCACGGCGCCGGCATTGGAAACGATGCCGGCGATGCGGCGCAGGTGATCCTCGATCTGCGAGGGGCGTGCGGGCGGATACAACGGCACCGGCACGCATCCGGCATAGAGCGCGCCGTAGAAGGCGGCAAAGAATTCGCGGCCGGTGGGAAGCATGATGGCGACCCGGTTGCCAGTGTTCAGATCCGGCGCGACCCGGTCGCCAGTATTGGGTTCAGGCGCAAGTTGATCGCCAGCATGTTTGATCCCGCCAACCTGTAGGAGCGGCGCCTCCGCCGCGATTGCCCGCGCCGCGCCAGCGTCCGCATTCGGCCCGGGGGCGGGCCTCCTACCCGGCGCCTCCACGCGACCCACACCGCGGGCGACCAGCCCCGCTGCGAGCGCCTGCGCCGCATCCCGCAGCTGGCGATAGCTGATGTCCTCGCTGTGCCCCGCCTCGCCTTCCAGCGTGATGTGCACCAGGTCGCCGTGCTGCGCGACGTGCCAGTCGAGCAGGTCGACCAGGGTAGCGAGCGTTTTCGGCGGGCGTTCGGGTGCAGCCTTCGTTGCGAGCGGCTGCGGCATCGGCGGCGCCGGACCGGCCGGCCCCATCTGCCGCAACAGGTCGCCGGGGGTTTCGGCCTCGGCGAACGCCGCCTCGGTCAGGGTGGCGCCGATTTCACGCTCGATGCGCGCGAGCAGCTCCACCCGCGCCAGACTGTCGAGGCCGAAATCGCGCTCCAGGTCGTGATCCAGGCCCAGGCGGTCGATGCCTTCCGTACCCGGCCGCAATTCGCGCGCAAGGCTGCGCACAATCTCGAGCAGTTGCGCCGCCTCGGAGGAGGTGGAATGCGTCATCCCTGATTTATAGTGCGCCGCCGCAAATGCAGCCCGCAACCCGCCAGCGGCCCCGGCAGACAAAGATCCGCACCCGCCTCACGCATGGCCTTCCCTGAGCATCCGCCGCATGATCTTGCCGACCGGCGACTTCGGCAGCGCATCACGAAATTCCACCTGCTTCGGTACCTTGTACGCAGCAAGGTTCGCCCTGCAGTGGGCGATCAACGCGATGTCCGTCAGCGCCGGATCCCGCTTCACCACGAATGCCTTGACCGTTTCGCCGTGCACCGCGTCGGCCACTCCGATGACTCCGGCTTCGCTCACCCCGGGATGCAGCATCAGCACGTCCTCGACCTCGTTGGGATAGACCTTGAAACCGGATACCACGATCACGTCCTTGCTGCGTTCGATGAAGCGGACCATCCCGCGCGCATCCATTTCGCAGATATCGCCGCTGCGCAACCAGCCGTCGGCCGACAGCACGCAGGCGGTTTCCTCCGGCTGCTCCCAGTAGCCGCGCATCACCTGCGGCCCCCTGATGCAGAGTTCGCCCGCCTGCCCCGGCGGCAGCGCGTTTCCGGCGGCGTCGCGTATCTCCACCTGGGTCGAGGGAATCGGCATGCCGATCGCGCCGCTGAAGCCGGTGGCATCGAGCGGATTGGCGCAGACGATGGGCGACGCTTCGGTCAGCCCATAGCCCTCCATCAGCGGCAGCCCCATCCGCTGTTGCCAGCGCTCTGCCACCGTGCGTTGCAGCGACATGCCGCCGGCCACCGCGAGCTTGAGCGCACCCGCGTTGGCCTGCCTCACCCGGTCAAAGCCAGGGTCGTCGAGCAGTTTGTTGTACAGGGTATTGACGCCGCTCATGACGGTGAAGCGGGTCTTGCGCATTTCCCGCACCAGGCCGGGAATATCGCGTGGATTGGCGATCAGCACGTCGTTGGCGCCCCACTTCACGAAAATCAGCAGGTTCGCCGTGAGCGCGAAGACGTGGTACAGCGGCAGCGGCGTGATGACGACTTCCTCGCCTTCCTTGAGGATGCCGCCGATCCAGGCGGAGGTCTGCTCGACGTTCGCCACCAGGTTGCCGTGGGTCAGGATCGCGCCCTTGGCCACGCCGGTGGTTCCGCCGCTGTATTGCAGAAACGCAATATCGTCCTGCGTCAGCGGCACCTCCGCCAGTTCGTGCTGCGCACCCCGCCGGAGCACGCTGTCGAACCGCAAGGCGCCCGGCAGCTTCCAGCGCGGCACCCCGCGCTTGATCCATTTGACCGCGAAGTTGACCAGGCTGCCCTTGAGCGGCGGAAACAGGTCGCCCACCCGGGTGGTGACCACCTGACGTACTGCGGTACGCGAAATGGCACCCTGCAGCGTGTGCGCGAAATTCTCCAGCACCACGATCGCCGCCGCCCCCGAGTCGGCCAACTGGTATTGCAGCTCGCGCGCGGTGTAGAGCGGATTGACGTTCACCACCACCATGCCGGCGCGCAGGGCGCCGAACAGCGCCACCGGATACTGCAGCAGGTTGGGCAGCATGATGGCCACGCGATCGCCGCGGCGAAGGCCGGCCTCGCGCTGCAGCCAGGCGCCGAAATTCCGCGACAGGCGGTCAAGCTCGCCATAGCTCAGGCTGACGCCCATGCTGGTGAAGGCCGGGCGTGGACCGAAGCGCGCGCAGCTCTGCTCGAGCAGCGCCTTGAGCGAGGCGTAACGGAGGGTGTCGACTTCTGCCGGCACACCGGGCGGATAGTGCTCGAGCCAGATGGGGTCCATCGCGCGCGTTCCTGTCCGGACCGATTCAGGTGAGCGACCGCCACGCACCCCGGCACGGAAGCATCACGCGAGCGCCCCCTACTGCCCCGGTTCGATCAGCAGCACGTCGCACGCAGCGGCGAGGGCCACGTCCTTGCTCACGCTGCCCAGCAGCCATTCCTGCAGGCCGCCGCCGTGGCCATGGCGTCCGAGGACGGCCAGGTCGGCGTGGCTGTCCTCGATGCTTTGGCAGATGACCGCCGGGGGAAAGCCCGGCTGGACCACGCGCACGACCGCTGCGCTGTTTTCGATCTGCGCCAACAGGGCGTCCAGTTTCTTTTCGGCCTCGCCACGCTGCCCGGCGAGCCAGCCCGTGATATCCACCTGGTCGGATTTTGCGCGGCGCATGCGCTGCTCGACCTCGGTGCCCAGCACGTGCAGCGCCTGCACCGGCGCATCGCCGGCGAGAAGAATCGCATGCGCGACCACCGCTGCCGATATCGGGGAAAAATCGACTGCCGCCAGCACCTGGCGATACGGCTCGCCTGCCGGATTCCTGACGATGAGCACCGGGCAGGTGGCCACCTGCAGCAGCCGCGCTGCGGTGGAGCCCAGGAACAGGTTCATCAGCGTGTTTTCGCCGCGCGCCCCGGCCACCACCAGATCGGCCGAAATCTCCCGCGCGTAGCTGGCGATTTCGGCATGGGCGCGTCCCAGGCGGGTGGCGGCGTGGACGCGAATGCTCAGCTGGCTCGCCAGGCTGGTCGCCATGGCGTCGAGCCGGCTCTGCTCCGCCTGCAGCAACTCCTCGTCGTGGTGGCCGAACTCGTCCGGGGCCAGCGTCATGCCCGGGTAGAGGTCGAGCGGGCGCACCACATGTATCAGGTGCAGGTCGGCCTGATGCTGTTTGGCGAGGTGCGCGGCGCGCTGCACCACCCGCTCGGAAAAATCTGAAAAATCGGTGGCGGCGACGATGCTACGAAAGCTGGGCATGGCGGGTTCCCCGGAAATGAACGAGCAGCACCCTCAATCATAGCCTCCTCGCACCGGGCGCGCCGGGGCGCGGCCAGCGCCCGGCCTCAGCGCACGGGCTTGACCGCCTCGATCGTCGCCGACGCGATGTAGTCCTCGATGCCCCGCCCCGGGACCCACTGGCGGATGAACTCGCGGCTCGCATCCTTGGGCGCGATGCGGATGTCGGCGAAACCGGCCGCCCCGAGCATCGCGGTGAGTTCGTCGACGCTCGCCGCACCGGCGATGCATGCGGTGTAGAGCGCGACCTCCTGCTGCATGTCGGACGGCAGCGGGGCGGTGGTGACGATGTCGGAGATGGCGAGCCGGCCACCGGGCTTCAACACGCGGAAGGCGTCGCGGAACACCTGCGCCTTGTCCGGCGACAGGTTGATGACGCAGTTGGAAATGATCACGTCGACCGTCGCGTCGGCGACCGGCAGGTGCTCGATTTCGCCGAGCCGGAAGGCGACATTCGCATAGCCGCCCTTCACGGCGTTGGCGCGCGCCTTGGAGATCATGTCGGAAGTCATGTCGACCCCGATCACGGCGCCCGCCGCACCGACCTGGCGCGCGGCGAGGAAAGCGTCGAAGCCCGCGCCGCTGCCGAGGTCGAGCACGGTCTCGCCGGGCTTCAACGCGGCGATCGCCTGCGGATTGCCGCAGCCGAGGCCGAGGTTGGCGCCTTCGGGGACGCCGGCCATTTCATCGGCGCTGTAGCCGATGCCGCCCGACAACAATTCGGCGAGGTCCTTGTCGGCCGGCGTGCAGCAGCCGGCAGCCGGCGCGCAGCAGCTCCCGGCGGGGGCTTCGGCGCGCGCCACGGCGCCGTAGGCGTCGCGCACCTGCCGGCGGATCTGGTCGTGTTCGTTTACGCTCATGTCAAACTCCTTGCTCGATGATGCCGCGTCAGCGGCGGAAACCTGCCCCGTTCGCCTCGCCCGCAGGCGTGCCTGCGGCGGCGAGTGCGCCGTTCTCGTACCAGCCCTTGCTGCGGTTGACGAGCTTCACGACCCCCAGCATCACCGGCACCTCGATCAGCACGCCGACCACGGTCGCGAGCGCGGCGCCCGACTCGAAGCCGAACAGCGCGATTGCCGCCGCCACCGCCAGCTCGAAGAAATTCGACGCGCCGATCAGCGCCGACGGGCCGGCGACGCTGTGCTTCTCGCCGACCTTGCGATTGAGCCAGTAGGCGAGTCCCGAATTGAAGAACACCTGGATCAGGATCGGCACCGCCAGCAGCGCGATCACCAGCGGCTGCGCGAGAATCTGCTCGCCCTGGAAGGCGAACAGCAGCACCAGCGTCGCCAGCAGCGCGAGGATCGACAGGTTGCCCAGCGTGGCGAGCGTCGCGTCGAAGGCCGCCTGCCCGCATTTGAGCAAGGCACGGCGCCAGACCTGCGCGAGGATCACCGGAATCACGATGTAGAGCAGCACCGAGAGAAACAGCGTGTCCCACGGCACGACGATCGCCGAGAGCCCGAGCAGCAGACCGACGAGGGGCGCGAAGACGAAGATCATGATGACGTCGTTCAACGCCACCTGCGACAGCGTGAAGTAGGGATCGCCGCCGGTGAGCCGGCTCCACACGAACACCATCGCCGTGCACGGCGCGGCGGCCAGCAGGATCAAGCCGGCGACGTAGCTGTCGAGCTGTTCCGCCGGCAGGTACGGCGCGAACAGGTGGCGGATGAAGATCCACGCCAGGAGCGCCATCGAGAACGGCTTCACCGCCCAGTTTACGAACAGCGTGATGCCGATGCCGCGCCAGTGCGACTTCACCTGGTGCAGCGCACCGAAGTCGATCTTCATCAGCATCGGAATGATCATCACCCAGATCAGCAGGCCGACCGGCAGGTTGACCTGCGCCACTTCCATCCGCCCGAGCGCCTGGAA
>JANJWF010000104.1 GCA_024709685.1 Thiobacillus sp. | reverse complement strand
GCACCCTGAAGGGCACAAGCACCCTGAAGGGCACAAGCACCCTGAAGGGCACAAGCACCCTGAAGGGCACAAGCACCCTGAAGGGCACAAGCACAGGTCGACGCTGGCTGCAGACGCTGAAGACCGAGGGCGAGCGGCAGGGTGGGCTGTCGAAACGTGCGGAATACGAAATGTCGATCCCCCGCGGCACGCCGGACTGGGACCGGTTCCCTGCCGAGGCGCTGGCCTATGTGCCGCAGGCCCTGCGCGAACAGGTCGGGCCGGTGTTCGAGACCCGCTTTACCCGCACCGCCTGGTTGATAAAAGGAAAGGGTGGCGCGCAGATCGAGGTGGCGCTCGACGTCGGCGCGGTGGCTAGCGGCGAACGCAGCCAGCCGATTTGCGAGATCGAGCTCGAACTCAAGGCCGGGCAGCCGGATGCGTTGTTCGCGCTGGCGCTGGAATGGGCGGGCACCTTCGACTGCCTGCCGTTCGACGTCAGCAAGGCCGAGCGTGGCGTGCAGTTGGCGCACGGGCTGGAAACGGCACCGGTCAAGGCGGTTTCGCTGACACTGGACTCCGGTATGAGCGTCGAGAGCGGGTTTGTTGCGATCGTGCAGGCGTGCCTCGCGCAGTTCCAGGCCAACCTGCCGGGGGTGCTGGGGCTTCTTCCCGCAGCGGGGTGCAGCCCCCCTCTCCCCAAGCCTGATGAAGCCACTAAGCAACCGACTAAGCCCGTGAACGGACAGGTCGCTGCTTATCTCCCGCAAGCGGGAGAGCACCCTGAAGGGCATGAAGGGGCGAACGCTGGGCCTCCCCCGATCGATGACATCGAGTACGTGCATCAGGCGCGGGTGGCGCTGCGGCGGCTGCGTGCCGCGCTGCGCCTGTTCCGCCGCGTGTGCGTGCTCCCGGACGACGTGGTGGACGGGCTGCGCACACTCGCCGCGGCACTCGGTCCGACACGCGATTGGGACGTGCTGTGCAGTGAGACGTTGCCGGCGATCGCGCCGCATTACCCCGATCCCCCGCGCTGGCAGGCCGGCATGGAAGTCCTGCAGGAGAACCGCGAGAGGGTGCGTGCCGCGATGCGGTCGGCGCTTGCCGAGGCGAGCCCGGGCCGGTGGCTGCTGGAGATGCAGCGCTGGCTGCTCCTGCACGGCTGGCGCCGGGTCCCTACCGGGGAGATGGTGCCGGAGACGCAGCGCTTGGAGCAGCTGTCTCTGCTTGAACACTGGGCACGCCGCGCGCTGAAGCAGGGCCACCGCCGCGTTAAGCGCGGCGCCCGGACGTTCGCGAAATTGCAGCCCTCCGAACGCCACGCCCTGCGCATTGCGATCAAGCGCCAGCGTTACGCGGCCGAGTTTTTCCGGACGCTGTTCGCGGGGCTCCCGGATGGGCACACACAGCGCCAGGCGAAATACCTGGCGATGCTGCGCGAGGCGCAAGACAGCATGGGGCGCGCCAACGACGCCCGCATCGCGGCGGAACTGATGGCCGCCGCGCCGCCGCAGACGGGGCCGATGGCAGAGTTCGTGCGTGGCTGGCTGGCCGCCACGCTGGCGGAGGCGGGTGACGAAGAAAGCGCGCGACTGATGCGGGACTTCCTGGACATGCGAACCTACTGGTAGGCGCTGCACACGGATCAATATTTGAGGAGGAAAACGGATGGAACTCATTTTGTGGCGACACGCCGACGCGGAGGACGGGATGCCCGACCTCGCCCGTGAACTGACCGACAAGGGCCGCAAGCAGGCGGCACGCATGGCCGACTGGCTCAATCCGCGGCTGCCGCAGGATATCCGCGTCCTGGTGAGTCCGGCCCTGCGCGCCCTGCAGACCGCCCAGGCACTCGGGCGCGGCTACGAGGAGGATCCGGCGCTGGCGCCCGGCGCGACCGCCGAGGAGGTGCTGGCCGCCACGGGCTGGCCCGACTCAGCCTATCCGGTGCTGATCGTCGGCCACCAGCCGACGTTGGGACAGGTAGCGATGCGGCTCCTGGCGGGGCAGGCGGGCGATCTGGCGGTGAAGAAGGGCGCGATCTGGTGGTTCCAGGGCCGCGAACGGGCGGGCCGGTTGGAGGTGGTATTGCGCGCAGTGGCGGCGCCCGACTGGTTATAATCGTCGCGTGATGACTCTAACAATCCAGCGGGGGGAGACCCGGTGACCCAGGCGAGGTGCGGAAAGTGGCGGGCTGGTTGAGTGCGCTGCGTGACCTGATCGTGGAAGCGAGTCCGCGGCGCCGGATCGGACTTGCGCTGCTGGTGCTGCTGCCGCTGGCCGCGCTGGCTGCGGCCTATGTGCGGCTCAACCCGCCGGACTATCGCGTGTTGTACGCCCAGCTGTCCGATCGCGCGGGCGGCGAAGTCATCACCGCACTCGATCAGCTCGACATTCCCTATCGCCTGTCTGCCGCCGACGGCACCATCGAGGTGCCGGCCGCTCAGTTGCATGCAGCGCGCTATCGCCTCGCCGCGCGTGGCCTGCCCAGGTCCGAAGCCGACGCGCAGGGCGAGATCGACCATTCCCCGGGCTTCGGTGCCTCGTCGCTGCAGGAACAGCAGCGCATCCAGCATGCGCTCGAAACGGATCTGGCGCGTTCGATCCAGGCGCTGGACGCCATTGAGCTTGCACGCGTCCACCTGGCCTTGCCCAAGGTTTCTCCTTTCCTGCGCGACGCACCGTCGGCCACCGCTGCCGTGCTGCTGCGGCTGCGTCCGGGCGCGCAGCTGGATGCCGCGCAGATCGCGACGATCCAGACACTGGTGGCTGCCAGCGTGCCGCGGATGAAGCGCACCGAGGTGCAGGTGCTCGATCAGCGCGGCGCCCTGCTGGGCGGCGCGGCGCCTGAGGCGGCCCAGTCGCAGCGGCTGGCGCTGGAGCAGGACCTGGCGCGACGGGCGCTCGCGGTGCTGACGCCGTGGCTCGGCGCAGAACGCGTCAGCGTCCAGGTGACGGCCATGCTGGAAGACAGCGAAACCCGGCAGACGGTCGAGCGCGTGCGCAATATCGTGGTGGCCGGGCAGGCGCATCCGCTGGAAAAAACCGTACGCACCACGCACGTGCCCGAGGGAAGTATCCAGCGCCTCAATGCCATCGTGATCCTGGGGTTCGATGCCAGCGCCGACGAACTGCAGCGCGCCGGGCAACTGGCGCGCCAGGCGCTGGGGCTGCTGCCAGCGCGCGGCGACAGCCTGAACGTTTACGCGCTGCCCGTGGCGCGCAGGATGCAAACCGACCCTCCGGCTGAAGCACCCCGGGCGCAGGCGCCCAAGCCGCAGGTCCAGCCAGCCAATCCGCCGCAGCGCGCCGCGAGCCCCCCCACTTTCCTGACATGGCCGATCGCGGCTGGCGCGATCCTGATCGCGCTCCTGGCGATCACGCGGCTGCGTATGCGCCGTGCACCGGCCGGCGAAGCCAGGACGGACGATTTCGACGCCATGCTCGATGCCGCCCGCAGCCGGACGCTGGACGACCCGCGCGTGACGGCGGACGTGGTCAAGCTGTGGATGCGCACATGAGCCAGGCCGGAATCGAAAAGTCGGCTGCACTGCTGCTCGCCCTGGGTGAGGAGGCTACCGCCGCCGTGTTCCGTTACCTGAGCCCGCTGGAGGTGAGCCGGCTGGGCAGCGCCATGCGCGAACTCGACGTGCTGCCGCGCGAACGGGTGCGTGCCGTCCTGCGCGATTACGCGGCCGAGGCGGCCGAACAGACCGGGTTTGCCGCGGATACCGGGCGCTTCCTCGATGAGACGCTCAAACTGGCGCTGAGCCCGGAACGCGCGCAGGCGATGCTGCAGCGGTTGGGGACGGCGGGCGTGCAGGCGCTGGAAATGTCCTGGCGTGAACCGGCGAAGATCGCTGGCCTGCTGGAGATGCAGCCGCCGCAGCTGATTGCGGTGGTGGTCGCCCAGTTGCCGCGCGATGTTGCGGCTGCGGTGCTCGACCTGCTGCCCGCCAGCGTCCGGGGAGATGCCCTGCTGAACCTGGCGCAGAGCGATGCGCCCAGCCCGGAAATGCTGCGCGAACTGGACGACTGGCTGGCCAGCCAGGAAACGGCCGCACCGCAGCAGGGTGAGGCCGCGGTCGCCAGCCTGCTTGGGCAGATGAGCGCGGGCAGCGCCGCCGCCGCGCTCAGCCAGCTTGACCAGAACGATGCCGGGCTGGCCGCCCGCCTGCGCGTGCACAGTCTCGCATTCGAGGATCTGGTGCGGCTGCCCGAGGCGAGTCGCAAGACCTTCTTGCGCAACGTCGGCGCGCGCACCCTGTTGCATGCCTTGAAGGGCGGCGATAGCCGGGTGATCGATGCACTCACTGCGGTGATGAGCGCGACCGCGGCCCAGCGCATGCGCGATGATCTCGATATCTTGGGCGCGTTGCCGGTGGCCGCGATTCAGCAGGCGCAGGACGATGCGGGCGCGACCTTGCGGCGGCTGGCGGCAGAGGGAGCGATCCTGTTTCCCGAGGAGGAGGTGGCATGAGCACACGTGACGACACCACGGCATTCGAGCAGTGGGAAGTGGTGGAACTGGCCGCGTCGGCAAGTGAGGCGTCGCCTGCAGAAGACGCCGAAGCCGCGATCGTCAGGCTGCGCGAGGCCGCGCGAGCCGAGGGCTACGCCGAAGGATTGGCCGCCGCACGCGAAGAGGGTGAGCGGACCTGTGCGCATATGAAGGAGCTGGTCGAAAGCTTTTCCGCGACCCTGGACAATCTCGATTTCCGCCTCGCCGACATGGTGCTGGAGCTGGCGCTCGACGTGGCGCGCCAGGTGGTGGCGGGCGAGCTGGCGGCGCGTCCGGAACGCATCCTCGACGTGGTCAACCTGGCGCTGAAACAGATGGCGGAGACCAGCCGCGAGGCGCGCCTGCTGCTCAACCCGGACGATGCGACGCTGGTTCGCCCGCACCTGGACCAGGTGCTGGACAAGAACCGACTGCGCATTGTGGAAGACACGCGCATTGTGCGTGGCGGCTGCCTGATCGAAACCGCGCAGGGCGACCTCGATGCCACGCTGCCTGCGCGCTGGCGCCAGGTGGTGCAGGTGCTCGGTTCCAACAAGGCCTGGATCGAGTAATCCTGGGAATCTCAGTTGACCGCTCTCGCTTTCTCTTCATTATCATTTTTGCCCTTGGTCCTTGGCCGGGACGTTTCGTTGCTCCTCAAAATCGCTACGCATTCGATTGCACGACTGCCGAATCGCCTGGTGACGTTGCGCCTCGTATGGAATGACCATGCGGCCTCGTTGCGCCTTGCCAGCCGGTTCGACAGCCGCACACTCGAACGTGTCCAACTGAGGTTCCCGGGATAATGGACCGCATCGTCCGCCTGCGCGAATACCTCGCCGATTGTCGGCGCGCGGTGGGTTGGGCAACGCCGATCGCCGCCAGCGGGCGGCTGACCCGGGTGTCGGGACTGGTGATGGAAGCAGTCGGGCTGCGGTTGCCGGTGGGCAGCCAGTGTCAGGTTCAGATACCCGGCGGACAGAGTATCGAGGCCGAGGTGGCAGGCTTTTCCGGCGACCGCCTGTTCATCGTGCCGGCCACCGATGTGTATGGGGTGATGCCGGGTGCGCGGGTGATTCCCGAAAATCCGATGGTGGCGCAACCGCCGCGTCTGGGAATGCGCTATTTTCCGCGCCGTCGCGCGCAGGATCGGGTGCGCCAGGTGCCGGTCGGCGAGGGCCTGCTGGGGCGTGTGCTCGACGGCGCCGGGCGGCCGCTGGACGGCCAGGGCCCCCTGTCGCTGGAACTACGGGTGCCGCTGTCGAGCCGTCCGATCAATCCCCTCGAGCGCGCACCGATCCGGCAGACGCTGGATGTCGGCGTGCGTGCGATCAATGGGCTGTTGACGGTGGGGCGCGGCCAGCGGCTCGGCCTGTTCGCCGGCAGCGGTGTCGGCAAAAGCATTCTGCTCGGCATGATGGCACGCTTCACCGAGGCCGACGTGGTGGTGGTGGGCCTGATCGGCGAACGCGGCCGCGAGGTCAAGGAATTCATCGACAACATTCTTGGCGCCGAGGGCATGGCGCGCGCGGTGGTCGTCGCCTCGCCGGCCGACCACCCGCCCTTGATGCGGGCCAACGGCGCGGCGTATGCGATGGCGATCGCCGAGTACTTCCGCGATCAGGGCAAGCACGTCCTGCTCATCATGGATTCGCTCACGCGCTATGCGATGGCGCAGCGCGAAGTCGCGCTGGCGATCGGCGAGCCGCCCGCCACCAAGGGCTATCCGCCTTCGGTCTTCGCCAAGCTGCCGCAACTGGCCGAGCGCGCCGGCAACGGCCGCAGTGGCAGCGGCTCGATCACCGCCTTTTTCACGGTATTGATGGAAGGCGACGACCAGCAGGATCCGATCGCCGACGCCGCGCGCGCGATCCTCGACGGCCATATCGTGTTGAGCCGCGACCTGGCGGATTCCGGCCATTACCCCGCCATCGACATCGAAGCGTCGATCAGCCGGGCACAGCCCGATCTCCTCAACGAGGATGCACTGGAACGCGTTCGCCGCTTCAAGTATCTCTATTCGCGCTACATGCGCAGCCGCGATCTGCTGGCCGTCGGCGCCTATGTGCCGGGCGCCGATCTCGTGCTCGACCAGGGAGTCCGGCTGTATCCCAGGATGCAGGCCTACCTGATGCAGGGCATGCGTGCTCGCGCGCCGATGGAGACCGCTCGCACCGAGCTCGACGAGGTGCTCGATTGAAGCCGTTCGCCCTGGTACGGGTGCTGCAGCTGGCCGAGCGCCGGGCCGAAGGCCTGTCACGGGCGGCCAAGCTTGCGCATGGCGTGTGGCTGCACGCGCGCGGCCGACAGGTGCAGCTGGCCGCACTGCGCGATGCCCACGTTTCGGGGCTGGCCGGCCAGCTGCGTGGGGGTGTCACGGCTGCACAGCTGCATGAGATGAACCGTCTGCAGCATGCGCAAATCGCCGAGATGCGGGCGGCACAAGCCGCCATCGACGACGCGTACCGCGCGTGGCAGGCCCGGCTGGCCGAATGGCTGCAGGTCGAGCAACGGGTGAAGGCACTGCGACTGCTGCAACAGCGCCATCTTGCGCAGCTCGCCATCCAGCACAAGCGTATCGAGCAGCGCCAGCACGACGAGCTGGTAGGGCTGGCGCATCTCCGTGATCCCGCACGACGGGTGCGCTGATGCGTCTGCTCGCACTCACGCCCGCCGAGCTTGCCTTTCTGACCACGCCCTCCGGCGGACCGGACGACCTGCCGGCGCGGCTGACCCGCAAGCTTGCCGCGACGCTGAGTGCGCGCCTGCGTCTGCCGATCAGTCTTGCGTTGCACCCGACTGCCGCGCCGGTCGCTGCGCCAGAGGCACCCGTCTGGCAAGCCGATGACGCATTGGCGAGCCTGTGGCTAACGCGTCGACTCGGCGGGCAGCGCGTGTCGGGCGCCACGACCTTCGTTCCTGCCAGCCTGATCCACACGCTCGATGCCGCGCTGGCGGAGGGCTGGCTGGATGCGAGGAAGCAGGGCATGCTGCCCGCTGCGCTGACGTGGCACCTGCATGCGGATCTTGCCCAGGCAACGCTTGCCGTGCAGTTGCCGCATTCCGCAACCGACATGACGCGCTGGGCGCGAGGAGTGATACGGCATGGCTAGATTTGTCGCGGCAGTCGTGCTGCCGTTGATCCCGTCGTGGGCGTTTGCTGCGTCCGATACCGCCGGCAGCATGCTGACCGTCCTGCTGAGTCTGGCGCTGATCCTCGGCGGATTCATCGCCGTGGCATGGCTGGCCCGCCGCTATCTGCCGGGCATGGGCAAGCAGGGCGCCGTGAGGGTGGTGGGAACGACTCCGGTGGGCGCGCGCGAGCGTGTCGTCGTCGTCGAGATCGACAACACCTGGTTGCTGTTGGGCGTCGGCGGCGGCAACGTGCGGCTGCTGCATACCCAGCCCAAACCCGCCGACCCGGATCAATCGCTGGCGGAGCATGCACGATGAGAATGTTCCTGGTGCTGACGGCGCTGATCCTGAGCGCGCCTGCCGCGGGCGCCGACAGCAGCGTGCCGCTGCTGAGCGTGACGCCTGGCGCAGGCGGGCAGGTGATCGGCGTGCCGGGTGCGAGCCTGCCCTGGTTGCTGCTGTTCCCCTTTCTGCCTGCCTTGCTGCTGGCCTTCACTGCCTTCACCCGCATTGCGGTGGTGCTTTTCCTGCTGCGGCAGGGGCTGGGTAGCCACACGACGCCGCCGAACCTAGTGCTGACGGGGCTGGCGGTGCTGCTGACGATTTTCGTGATGTCGCCCGCCTTGAAGACCATCGATTCCGAGGCCTATCAGCCCTATCTTGCCGGGACGATGAATCTCAACGACGCGGCGGAAAAAGCCGCGACGCCGCTGAAAAGCTTCATGCTGCGGCAGACGCGCGCCGACGACCTGGGCCTATTCACAGCCGACGACAAGCGCATCGACCCCAAAGCGGTCGAGAGCGTGCCGCTGGCTGCACTGGCGCCGGCCTTTCTCACCAGCGAATTGAAGACTGCATTCCAGATCGGCTTCATGGTCGTGCTGCCCTTCCTGGTGATCGACCTAGTGGTCGCCGCGGTGCTGACGGCACTCGGGATGATTATGCTGCCGCCGCAACTGGTGTCGCTGCCCTTGAAGCTGCTGTTGTTCGTGACGGTGGACGGCTGGCATCTGCTGGTCGGTTCCTTGATCGGGAGCTTCTGATGGCCATGGCGAGCAATGACTTTTACCCTGTCCTCCTCCTCCAAAATGGGGGAGGGGGACAGGGATTCGCTGCGCGAGGCTTGCTTTAAATGGAGGGTCTCGCACGCGACGCGCTCTGGCTGGTGATGCTGATTGGCGCGCCGATGTTGTTGGCGGCGCTGCTGACCGCTTTCGCCATCAGCCTGTTCCAGGCCGCCACGCAAATCCTTGAACCCACCCTGTCCTTCGTTCCCAAGCTTGTCGTCATGCTGATCGTGCTGGCCGTACTGGGGAGCTGGATGGGCGGGCAGCTGGTCGAGTTTGCTCGCATGCTGCTGACCGATTTTCCCGGGCTGATCGAATGAGCGGCCGATGCCACTGAGCGAGGCGGGCCTGGCAACCTGGCTGTTCGCCTTTGCCCGTCTTGCCGGGTGGGCCATGTTCGACCCGCTGACCGGCCGCCTGCCGCTGTCGCTGCGTCTGTTCATGGCCGCCGTGCTGGCTGCCGTACTGCTGCCGGGCCTCGCGGCGGTCGCAATTCAGCCCTTCACCCCGCAAGGCATGCTGGCGCTGTGCCTGGAGGTGGCGTGGGGGGCAGCGCTGGCGCTGTGTGTGTGGCTGGTTTTTGCCGCGGTGACGGCTGTGCTGACCTGGACGGGCCACACCGCGACCGGCGGCCTCCTGACCCTGACCACCGAACAGGCGAGCACGGCTGACGCCGCCTGGCACGCCCTCGCGGGATGGCTGGCGGCGCTGGCGTTTCTCGGAGCGAGCGGCCATCTGCTGGTGGTCGATGCCCTGCGCGACAGCTTCGCTGCCATGCCTGCGGCGGTGCTGCCGGCTGCAGGCGACTTGCGTGTGCTGGCCGAATCGGGGGGCTGGCTGTTTGCCACCGGCGTGCAGTTGGCCTTGCCCCTGCTGGCCCTGGCGCTGCTGATCCAGTTGGCGTTCGGCATCGTCGCACGCACCACGCCGGGACTCGACATGTTTTCGGCCGGGCTGGGGATCGCTGCGCTGGGCCTGATGGCGGCCTGGGTGTTGGTGGTGCCGCTGATCACCCACGGTGTCGGCCTGGGCATCGAGCAATTGGCGGGCTGGCTTGGCAGGTTCGCGTCGAGATAAAGCCAGGCATGGCCAGATGGATTAGAATGTCCCGATTTATCGTTGACCCGCCCGACCCGGCGCGGCACTGAAACACAAGCACGGAAACAACATGGCAGAAATGGATATGACCAGAGGCAGCCTGGTCGCGATTGTCACCCCCATGGCGGACGATGGTGCGCTCGATCTTTCCGCGCTGCGCCGCCTGGTCGACTGGCACATCGCCGAGGGGACGAATGGAATCGTCGTCGTCGGCACAACCGGCGAGTCGCCGACGGTCACCTACGACGAGCACTGCACCCTGATCCGGGTGGTGGTCGAGCAGGCCGCCGGGCGGGTGCCGGTGATCGCGGGGACGGGCGCCAACTCCACCGCCGAAGCGATCGAGCTTACCGAGTGCGCGAAGCGTGCCGGCGCCCAGGCGGGGCTGTCGGTGGTGCCGTACTACAACAAGCCGACCCAGGAAGGCCTCTACCAGCACTACAGGAAAATCGCCGAAGCGGTCGACCTACCGCTGATTCTCTACAATGTGCCGGGGCGCACGGTGGCCGATCTTTCGAACGACACCGCGCTGCGCCTGGCCCAGGTGCGCGGCATCGTCGGCTTGAAGGATGCTACCGGCAGCATGGAGCGCGCGGCCGACCTGCTGCGCCGTGCGCCGAAGAACTTCGCACTGTACAGTGGGGATGACGCCTCGGCGATGCCCTTCATGTTGCTGGGTGGGCACGGCGTGATTTCTGTCACGACGAACGTGGCGCCGAAACTGATGCACGAGATGTGCGTGGCGGCGTTCGAAGGGAACCTGGCGCGTGCGCGCGAACTCAACAACTTGCTGCTGCCGCTGCACAGCAGGCTGTTCGTCGAAGCCAACCCGATTCCGGTCAAGTGGGCATGTGCCGAGATGGGGCTTATTCCCGCCGGCCTGCGCCTGCCGCTGACCCCGCTGTCGGCCGGGTTGCACGATACCGTGCGTGACGCGTTGCGTCACGCCAGATTGATCTAGCGTGACGCGACGCGCCATGCAGGTTTGATGTCAGCCTTCGTTAGGACACCTTGATGCGTTTATTGCCCCTGTTTTTGATGCTGACCCTCGCCGCGTCGGGCTGCGGCATCACCGAATCGAAAAAGATCAACTACAAATCGGCCGAAAAACTGCCGACGCTGGAAGTGCCACCCGACCTGGTGGCGCCAACCGCCGACAACCGCTACGCGATCCCCGACACCGAGGGCAGCGGTTCCGCCACCCTGTCGGCCTACAGTCAGGAGCGCAAGGCCGAGCCGAGCGCCGCGCCCGCGCTGCTGCCCACCCAGGAAAAGGCCCGCATCGAACGTGCCGGCAGCCAGCGCTGGCTGGTGGTGCAGGCGACGCCGCAGCAGGTGTGGCCGGTGATCAAGGATTTCTGGCAGGAGACTGGCTTTATCGTAAACCTGGAGTCGCCCGAAACCGGCTTGATGGAAACCGACTGGGCGGAGAACCGCGCCAACATTCCGCAGGATGTGATCCGCCGCACCCTCGGCAAGGTGCTCGACGGCCTGTATTCCACCGCCGAACGCGACAAGTTCCGCACCCGCATCGAGGCGGGCAAGGAGGGCACCGAAATCTACATCAGCCACCGCGGCATGATGGAAGTCTATGCTACCGAGGGCAAGGACAAGACCGTGTGGCAGCCACGCCCGGCCGACCCCGAACTCGAGGCTGAAATGCTGCGCCGCCTGATGCTGCGCTTCGGCGTGCAGGAGGCGAAGGCGGAGGCCATGCTGGCCAAGCAGCAGGTGCCTGAACAGGCGCGCATCGTCAAGGATGCGGGCGGCCAGGTGCTGGAAATGGACGAGAACTTCGACCGCGCCTGGCGCCGCGTCGGCCTCGCGCTGGATCGTGTCGGCTTTGCGGTGGAAGACCGTGACCGCTCGAAGGGTGTGTATTTCGTGCGCTATATCGACCCCGGGATCGACAACGCCAGCAAGCGCGATGAGGGTCTTCTGTCGGGCCTCGCCTTCTGGCGCAGCAAGAAGGATCAGACCTCGCCGCAACTGCAGATCGTGGTGAGCGAGGCGGGTGACAAGAGCCGGGTCGGCGTCAGCGGTGCCGACGGCAAGCCGGCCGAAGCCAACACGCAGACCCGCATCCTCAATCTGCTGCACAAGGAATTGAAGTGATGCGGGAACGCGGGTGATGCGGTTCGCCAGTCTCGGCAGCGGCAGCGAGGGCAACGGGCTGGTGGTGGAGGCCGGGGATACCCGGGTGCTGATGGACTGTGGGTTCGGCCTGGCCGACAGCGTGGCCAGGCTGGCCCGTCTGGGGCTGCAGCCGGGCGATTTCGCCGGCATTGTGGTGACCCACGAACACGGCGATCATATCGGTGGCGTGGGACGGCTGGCGCGCAAGTACAGGCTGCCGGTGTGGCTCACCGCCGGCACGCTGGGGATGGCGCAGGACCTCGACGGGGTGGCGGTGCAGGTGATCGACAGCCACGCAGCGTTCGTGGTGGACGGCCTGGAAATCCAGCCCTATCCCGTGCCGCATGATGCGCGGGAGCCGGTGCAGTATGTGTTCGGCGACGGCGAGCGTCGTCTCGGGGTGCTGACCGATGCGGGATGCAGTACCCCGCACATCGAGGCCATGCTTGCCGGTGTCGATGCGCTGGTGCTGGAGTGCAACCACGATGCGGCAATGCTGGAAAACGGGCCCTACCCGGCGGGTCTCAAGCGCCGCGTGGGCGGGCGTTTCGGCCACCTGGAAAACGGGCAGTCGGCGGCCTTGCTGGACAGGCTGAAGCACGCCAAACTGCAATGCGTGATGGCGGCGCATGTTTCGAAAAAGAACAATACGGCCGCCCTGGCGCAGTGCGCACTCTCCAGGGTGCTGGGCTGTGCCGACGACGACGTTCGCGTGGCCTGTCAGACGGCAGGATTTGACTGGATCCGGATCTGACGGCCAGACATTCGATCGAACCTTAACGAACCAGAAATTGACTGGACAGACCTTGACGACTTTTGCTGAACTCGGACTGGCCCCCGACATCCTGCGTGCCCTGGACGAAATGGGCTACGTGACCCCGACGCCGATCCAGGAGCAGGTCATCCCCCTGGCGCTGCAGGGCGGCGACATCCTCGGTGCTGCGCAGACCGGCACCGGCAAGACCGCCGCGTTCGCGCTGCCGCTGATCCAGCGCCTGCTGCCGTTCGCCAACACCAGTACCTCGCCGGCCAAGCACCCGATCCGCGCACTGATTCTCACCCCGACGCGGGAACTTGCGATTCAGGTGGAAGAGGCGATCCAGGCCTACACCAAGCATGTGCCGCTGCGCTCGCTGGTGGTGTACGGCGGGGTCAACATCAATACGCAGATTCCGATCCTGAAGACCGGCGTCGAAATCCTGGTAGCGACCCCGGGTCGCCTGCTCGACCACGTGCAGAACAAGACGCTGATGCTGACCCAGGTCAACACCCTCGTGCTCGACGAGGCCGATCGCATGCTCGACATGGGCTTCATGCCCGATCTCAAGCGTATTGTCGCGCTGCTGCCGGCGCAGCGGGTGAACATGATGTTCTCGGCCACCTTCCCGGAAGAAATCCGCAGGTTGGCCGATACCATCCTCCACAACCCGACCTTCATCGAGGTGGCACGCAACGAAACCGCGGTGACGGTCACCCAGGTGGTGCACCCCGTGCAGCACGAGCGCAAGCGGCAGTTGCTGGCGCATCTGATCAAGAGCCGCGACCTGCGGCAGGTGCTGGTGTTTACCGGCACCAAACTCGGCTGCAACCGGCTGGCCAACGAACTCAACAAGGCCGGCATTCATGCCGACGCGATCCACGGCGACAAGACCCAGCAGGAGCGGATCAAGGCCCTCGACGCCTTCAAGGCCGGCACCATCCGCGTGCTGGTCGCCACCGATGTTGCCGCGCGCGGCCTCGACATCGAGGCGCTGCCCCTCGTCGTCAACTACGACCTGCCGCACAACGCCGAGGACTATGTCCACCGCATCGGCCGCACCGGCCGCGCCGGCGCCAGCGGCGAGGCGATCTCGCTGGTGAGCGAGTCTGAGACACGCTATCTCAAGGACATCGAAAAGCTGATCGGCAGCACCCTTGCGCCGGTGATCGTTCCCGGCTTCGAGCCGGGCGTGGCCGACGTGCCGGTGTTCCAGTCGCGCCCGCCGCGGTCCGAACGTCATGGCGAGCGCACAGAACGCCGCACGTCGCGCACCCACCCCCCGACGCCGCGAGATGCGCTGTTCGACACCCCCTATGAGCCGAGTATCTCGCCTCGGGCCGAGACGACGTCCGCGCTGGTGCGGCCGGCGCCCAGGAAGCAGGTGGCGGCATTATTCCGCACCCCGGTCAAACCCGATTCCGCTGGGCAATGAGTTGGGAAATCCTGCTGCTTGGCGTGTTCGGTGCTGTCGGCTGGTACTGGTACGCCGGCATGCAGGTGCGCGAACAGGCCGTTGCGGTCGGCCGCCGTGTCTGCCGTGACGCCGGGCTGCAGTTTCTGGACGAGAGCGTGGCGCTGCGCAAGACCCGTTTTGCGCGCAACAGCCATGGCCAGTTGCAGTTCCAGCGCGACTTTCGCTTCGAGTTCTCCGATACCGGCGACAACCGCCGTCCCGGCGTGATCCGCATGCTGGGTGAGCGAGTCGAATGGGTGAATCTGGACGGCGAATGGCAGCCGGGGCGCGTCGCCAGCGTCACCCGGATACCCGACTAAAGCGCGCTGCTGGGCCGCAGCGCAACGGCTGCGGCGAAGACGGACCTACTCCTGCTCGACTTCCAGGATCGCCAGGCTGATCATCGGGCCAAGGTTGGTCTCCCACTCCGCCCAGTCCTTGTAGGCATCAAGCTTTGCTGCAATGAGCGGCTTCATCTCGTAATCGCTCAATCCTTCGTCGTACATGCGGCGCACTTCCGGCATCAGGATGTCGAACCAGGCCTTGTGTTCCTCGACGAGCGTGCGGTCTCCGCTCTTGCCGTGGCCCGGCACGTAGAGTCTGGCGTTGAGCGCGAGCGCCTGCTCGGTCGCCTTCATCACCCCCTTGAAGGTGCCGTCGCGCAGGTTCATCACCTGTCGGTTCAGCACGTTGTCGCCGGTGAAGAGGATGCGGTCCTCGACGATCTCGATCATCAGGTCGGTTTTGCTGTGGGCGTCGGTTGAGGCGTGGATGCGGAAGGTCCTGCCGCCGATCTTGAATTCCTGGCCGTCGGTGGCCTCGACCGTGGGAATTTCGGCACGGGTGCCGTCGGTGAAGCCCTTGGTCAGATCCGACATCAGCTTGATCCAGAAGGCGTCGGCGCCCCCCTTGGCCCCCTTGATCATGTCGGGGTGGCCGATGATGGTGGCTTTCGGCCACACCTCCAGCACCGCCTGATTGCCCAGCCAGTGGTCGCCGTGAACGTGGGTGTTGAACACGTGGGTGACCGGCTTCTTCGTCGTTTTCCGGAGTTGCGCCATGACCATGCGGCCGGCCTGCACGCTGGAACCCGGATCGATCACGACGACGCCGTCGGCGGTGATGACCCAGGCCGGGTTGTTCATGAAGCTCTGGTTCTCGACCGAGGGCGCGCCCTGCGGGCCGTGGATGACGTAGGTGTCCGTGTGGACCTGCTGTGCGGGGTAGGGACGGACGACGTCCCGGGGACCGGCCAGCGCCGTGCTGGAAAAGGCGAGGGCGGCGAGCAGGGGAATGAAGTGCATGGGGATGCTCCGTTGTGGGTGAGCCTCAAAGATATACAGACATTCGGGTTGATTGAATGGTCGAATCGACCTACCACCATTTTTCGAAAATGATTCGGCTCATCGGCACCCCGAGCTCATGCAGCAAGGTACTGATGTCCTCGATCATGCCTCTGGGGCCGCATAGGTAGTACAGCGTGTCGTCGGGCGCCTCGAGTGCATGCAGCTTGACCGGGTCGATGCGGCCGGAGAGGCCATGCCAGTCGGTGTCGGGCTGGGTGACGGTGATGCTCACGTGGAGGTTGTCGCGGGTACGGGCGGCGGCTTCGAGTTCATCGCGGAACAGGATTTCGCTGCTGGCCGACACGCTGTAGACCAGGTTGACCCGGGTTGAAAGCTGCGCGTCACGCACATGGCGGAAGATGGACAGCAGGGGCGTCACGCCCACTCCGCCGCCGATCAGCACGACGTTGTCGCTCATCTCCGGCAGATAGACGAATGGCCCCTGGCCCTGGCTCACGCGTACCCGGTCGCCGACGGCGGCATGTTCGTGCACCCAGCGTGCCACCGGATGCCGTGCACTTGCCTTGATCGCCAACTCGAACTCGCCCTGATGAATGGGCGAGGTGGTGATGGAGTACCCCGCGGTGTGCGGCGCGTCATCGACCTCGATGCTGAAGTCGACCCACTGGCCCGGCAAGAAACGGAAGGCGGGGTCGGGGATAATGAGGCGCAGGGTGCGGATGCTGGGCGTAGCGGAAGTGATCGCAGCAATCTGCGCATCGAAGATATGCAAGGCTCAGTCCTGTTTTTTCCGGAAGTGCAGCGAGGCTGAGTTGATACAGTAGCGCAGGCCGGTCGGAGCAGGGCCGTCGGGAAAGAGATGGCCCAGATGCGAGCCGCAGCGCCGGCACAGGACTTCGGTGCGTACCATGCCGTGGCTGGTGTCGCTCTTTTCCGTTACGGCGTCAGGATTCAGCGGCTGATAAAAGCTCGGCCAGCCGCTGCCGGAATCGTACTTGGTTGTCGATGAGAACAGTGGCTCGTCGCAGGCGGCACAGTGGTATTCACCGGCCTCGTGATAGTCCCAGTATTGTCCGGTAAACGCCGGTTCGGTGCCATGCTCGCGCAGGATGCGGAATTGCTCCGGGGTCAGGTCGGCGCACCATTCGGCATCGGTCTTTTGTCTATCTGGGCTCATGGCAGTTCTCCGGGAACCAGGAAGTCTATACGAGGTTGACAGCCCCGATGTAGAAAGTTTAACCTACGTACACTTTTTAGACCAAGTCTAAAGCTGGAGTTTCATCCTTCTACGGCCCTGCTATACCTATAGGGATAAAGGGAGAGGATGGATTTGTATGCTGCAAAGCATGTCTATGTAAACCAAGGAGATCAGCTCATGCAACTCAAAGGTTCGAAAACCGAAGAACATCTGAAAGCCGCCTTCGCGGGCGAATCCCAGGCTAACCGCCGTTACCTCTACTTCGCAGCCAAGGCTGACGTGGAAGGCTACAACGACGTTGCTGCCGTGTTCCGTTCCACCGCGGAAGGCGAGACTGGACATGCGCACGGCCATCTGGAGTACCTGGAAAAATGCGGCGACCCCGCCACCGGAATGGCCTTCGGCCCGACTGCCGACAACCTGAAGACCGCCATCGCCGGTGAAACTCACGAGTACACCGACATGTACCCGGGCATGGCCAAGGATGCGCGTGCGGAGGGCTTTGACGAAATCGCCGACTGGTTCGAGACCCTGGCCAAGGCCGAGCGCTCGCATGCCAACAAGTTCCAGAAGACCCTGGACACCCTTGGTGCCTGATCGCTGTTGCAGGGGCGGGCCTCTGCCCGCCTCTTTTGAAGATTCATCCGCGCCCTGCGCGGATGAATCTTTTTCGGTTTTCACATAATAAGGATCGCCATGAGCACGCGTGAAGGCAGCCTCGAAGCACCGACTCGCCACCCGCTGGACTGGAAGAACCCCGATTTCTACAACGAGGAAAAGCTCACCCACGAGCTCGAGCGTGTGTTCGACATCTGCCACGGCTGCCGCCGTTGCGTGTCGCTGTGCACCGCATTTCCCACGCTGTTCGACCTGATCGATGACTCCTCGACGATGGAAGTGGACGGTGTCGCCAAGTCCGACTACTGGAAGGTCGTCGACGAATGCTACCTGTGCGACCTCTGCTACATGACCAAGTGCCCCTACGTGCCGCCGCACCCGTGGAACCTCGATTTTCCGCACACGATGCTGCGCGCCAAGGCAATCAAGTTCAGGAAGGGTGGAACGAACTTCCGCGACAAGCTGCTCTCGAGCACCGACCTGATGGGCAAGCTCGCCGCGATCCCGGTGGTGGCGCAGGTGGTCAACGCAAGCCTGAAAAACAAGCCGATCCGCAAGATGGTCGATGGCGTGCTGAAGATCCATCCGGATCGCAAGCTGCCCCAGTACGACAGCGCGAAATTCCGCGCGACCGCGAAGCCGCGCAACGACTTCCCGGTGAAGGATGGCGACAAGACGCCCGGCAAGGTGGCGATCTACTCGACCTGCTACGTGAACTACAACGAGCCCGGCATCGGCCATGACCTCGTCAAGTTGCTCACCCACAACGAGATCCCGCACGTGCTGGTGGAGAAGGAGGCGTGCTGTGGCATGCCCAAGCTCGAACTGGGCGACTTCGATGCGGTGGAGCGGCTCAAGGAAATCAACATTCCGCATCTGGCGAAGCTCGCGCGCGAAGGCTATGCGATCCTGACCGCGATCCCTTCGTGCACCCTGATG